>JAPYUI010000313.1 GCA_029936175.1 Kiritimatiellia bacterium | reverse complement strand
CGCTACTTCACGACCAGGCTTGACCGGATCTTCCGCAGGTCTTTCCAGAGCGCGTGCGCCCGCTCCCGGGGCGAAACACCGGCGAAGAGGTAATGTCGCTTCACCCCCGCGCGCTTCCAGGTCGCAATCTCCATGTGAAGGGTCTGGGGTTCCAGGGTCTTGAAGGGCTCGATCCACTGCAACACGCCCGCATAGGCTCTCGACGCCTCGGCATCCGCCGGCATATCCGCCACCTTCGTGGCCTCGAGTTTGAAGGTGAAGGCTCCGGCCTTTGCTTCCGTCACCTTTCCCCGCGAGACCGATTTCGACAGGCCACGATAGTAGGTCAGGATTTCCCGATGGATCACCGCTTCGGTCCAGGTGTCCTCCGGACAGGCGAAGACAAAGACGTAGGAAAAAAAATCATCGGCCTCCGGCTTGAACATGCCCGGGGCAAAGCGAATCTCCTCGATGCCCTTCACCTGCATGTCCGGGGCAAAGCCCGTGGGCAGGGGAATGCGTTCCCCTCCCCACTTCTCGGCTCCACCCTTGAAGGTGAAGACCTCTTCAGCCCGGAGAGCCCCGTTCAATAATAGCCCGATGGCCAGTAAAAGTATCCGGTGTTTCATCATTTCCACAGCCTATCACCTCCTATAAACTGATGCGAGACCGATCCATGATCCAAGCCCACTCCATCCTGTCCTGCCTGCTCCTCGTGACCCCTGCCCTCGTGCCGACGATGGCGCAGCAACCCCATATCATCCTGTGCATGGCGGATGACATGGGTTGGGGCGACCCCTCCTACATGAATACGACCGCGGTGCTCCCCGACGGGATCACCCCGCACCCCGACCGGGGCTGGATCCAGACACCGAACATCGACACCATGGCGGCGAACGGCTTGCGTTTCGATCGCTTTTATGCCGCCGCCCCGGTCTGCTCCCCCACCCGGGCCAGTTGCCTCACCGGGCGCAATCCCTACCGGCATGGCATCACCGGGGCCAACACCGGTCGCCTCGAGGCCGGCGAGTCCACCCTGGCCGAGCTGCTCACTTCCGCGGGATACGCCACCGGGCATTTCGGCAAATGGCACCTGGGCACGCTGACCACGCTCCGCAAGGATTCCAACCGTGGCAATATCGGGAATACCAGCGACTACGCCCCTCCCTGGGAACACGGCTATGACCAGTGCCTGGTGACCGAGGCCAAAGTCCCCACGCATTTCCCCTACCGAAAAACAGGTGCCGGTAGGCCCAGCAGTTTCAATGACAGCGCGAACTTCTACGGTACCTACTACTGGCGCAACCCCGCGCCCCTGCTTGGCGCCCTTGAAGGGACGATCGTGCCGATCAGCGAGATCGATCCCAATCCCAACCCGAATGGCGACGATTCAAAGGTCGTCGTGGACGAGGCCATCGCCTTCATCGAGGACGCGGTAAACAACCAGGGCAAACCCTTCTTTGCCGTGGTGTGGTTTCACTCCCCGCACAAGCCCGTGGTCGATCCGCTGCAGACGGGGTCTGCCGCCGGGTTGATTCGTGCCACCGAGGACCTGGACACGGAAATCGGGCGCCTGCGCGACACCTTGACGTCCCTCGGCGTTCGCAGCAACACCATGTTCTGGGTCTGCAGCGATAACGGCCCGGAAGACGGGGTGAATGCCCCCAACGAATCGAGCACGACCCGCTCCATTCGTTCCGGTGGACTCTTCCGGCGCAAGCGCAGCCTGCACGAGGGCGGCCTGCGCGTCCCGGGCATCCTGGAGTGGCCTGACCGGATCCCGACCGGGCGCATCACCTCGGTCCCCGCATGCACCAGCGACTATTATCCCACGATTCTCGATTACCTGGAGCTTTCCGTCGCGAACCAAGGCCCCCTGGACGGCATTTCACTCCGGCCCCTGATCGAGGGGACCAGCAACAGCCGCAGCGCAGCGATCGGTTTCCGGTATCCGTCAAAAAAATCCTGGATGAACGAGCAGTACAAACTGATCGATGACGGCGGCGGAAGCTGGGCCCTTTACGACCTGCTCGCGGACCCCAGGGAACTAAGTCCCATCTCGACCAATGGCAACCCAAGTGCCGCAGGCGTGTACACCGCGCTGCTGGCAGAGTACACGACCTGGGCGGCGAGCCTGGGGGCCGACACGGCATACATCCATCCCTCCGCACCGGAGGTCGTCCTCAGCACCTCTGCCACGGATATCAACGGTCCTTTTGTCCTGAACACCCAGTTCAGCGAAGCCGTGCATGGCCTGGACCTCTCGGACTTCGTGGTCGAGAACGGTACCGCCAGCCAATTCTCGGGAAATACGGATACCTACACCCTGACGATTACACCCTCGGGAAGCGGCGAGGTGAGGATAAAGCTCCCCATCGCTGCCGCCTTTGACGACGAGGGCAGCCCGAGCGGGGCCGGGACCCTGTTGGTCACCGGCCCGACCAACCCGCCACCCTTTACCCTCCTCGCCACGACCTACCTCACCCTCTCCGCCGGGCAAACGGTGGACAGCGAGAACGACGTGCCGGGTGACGATGACAACAACCTGCTGAAATTTACCCAGGGCACGGTGAACGACGGGGTCGCCAACCCCTACACCTCCAGCCTCTTTGTCCGCAGCAGCTCCGGCGCGACCAGTGCCGACCGCCGGGTGCGTGCCCTGGTCCGTTTCGACCTGTCGTCGCTCAGCGCGATGCCGGTGGCCGAGGCCTCCCTGGTCTTCAACGCGCATTCCCTGAACGACATGAACGCGCTGGAAATCGAGGTCCACGCGCTCGCGGCGGACTGGTCCGCAAGTGGCCTCCCCGTACCGCTTTACAACCATCCAATCACCGGTTCCCACGCGAACGGGGGCGCCATCCACACCGGCCTGGATGCCGGGGACCATACCCGGGACTACCGCATCGATATCACGGACATGGTGCACGACTGGATCGATGGTGTTTCAACCAATTACGGCATCCAGCTGCGCATGAATGCGGATAACGTAAACAACGGCATCGGCATCGCGCCCAGCGGCGAGGGATCCATTCAGCTGGAGATCGTGCAGCCCCTCCTGGTCATCCATACCGTGGAGCGTGCGGGACTTGGCAATGACCTGGAACTCAGCTGGAATTCGCAGCCCGGAGACCGGTACCGGGTCGAGGTTCGCACCTCCCTCACCGATCCCTGGCAAACCCTCGCAACCTTGGATGGTGCGACTGGCCAGACGACCTCGTATTCCGACAC
>JAPYUI010000312.1 GCA_029936175.1 Kiritimatiellia bacterium | reverse complement strand
GCATTTGCTTCACGTTCCAGTCCCGACGGATGAACTCGACAGCCAGCCAGTCGAGCAGGGCAGGATGGCTCGGCAGTTCCCCCTGCACACCGAAGTTCTCGCTGGTCTTGACCAGCCCGGTGCCGAAATAATGCTGCCACAGGCGGTTGACACTCACCCTCGAGGTGAGCGGATGCCCCGGGCTCATCAACCAGCGTGCAAGGCCCAGGCGATTGCGCGGCCACTCCTTCTGCCATGACCCCAGGACAGCAGGCGTGACGGGCTGAAGTTGCTCGGACTTGTCCGGCTGGTCGTATTGCCCGCGCACCAGGCGATATGTGTCACGCTTCTTGGCCAGCTCATGCATGACCATCACGGTGTTCGGCGCCCCCGCCTGCGGGCGTGGCACGGAAGTCTGCACCACCTTGATCTTCATCGGCTTGGGCACAACGAACCTCGACTCCTCCTCGGAGAGATCAGGCCAGCTTGCCGGCACCTTGATGAAGGGCGGGCTGTTGCCGTTGTTCGGCCCGAGGCCGGCCTCATCGACGTTGTTGAAGAAGGCGAACAGGCGATAGAAATCCTTCTGCTTGATGGCATCATACTTGTGGTCGTGACAGCGGCAACAGGTAAGGGTGAGGCCAAGGAACATGGTGCCCATGGTCTCCACCCGGTCCGCCACGTATTCCACGATCCACTCGTCGGGAATTGACCCTCCCTCTGAATTAATGCGGTGGTTGCGGTTGAACCCGGTCGCGACCTGGGTGAAAAAATTGCGGTCAGGAAGCAGGTCACCCGCCATCTGCTCAGTCACGAAACGATCAAATGGCATGTTGTCGTTCAATGCGCCAACCAGCCAGTCACGCCACACCCACATGTATCGCAGGCGATCATTCTGGTAACCGTCGGTATCGGCGTAGCGGGAGGCCTCCATCCAGTCCAGCGCCATGTGCTCACCGTAACGCGGAGATGCCAACAAGCGGTCAACCGCCTTGCCGTAGGCATCCGGGGAATCATCCCCGAGGAAGGAATCCAGTTCCTCAAGGGTCGGGGGCAGTCCCGTGAGATCAAAGGTGACCCGCCGCAGTAACGTGGCCTTGTCAGTCTGTGGTGAAGGCTGCCAGCCCTTCTTCTCCAGTTTCGCCAACACAAAATGATCAATGCCGTTGACCGGCCACTTGATGTTTTTTACTTGCGGCAGGGCAGGTGCCTTTGGCGGCACAAAGGCCCAGTGCCGGTCATCCTCGGGCCAGGCTGCGCCGGCCTTGAGCCATGCCGCCAGCTTCGCACGATCCGCAGGCTTGAGCACACGGTTGGAATCCGGCGGCGGCATACGCACATCGGGATCGTCACTGGTCAGGCGCTTGAGCATCTCGCCCTCTGTCAGGACACCGGAGCGCATCGCGGTTTCCCGGTCATCCAGGCGAAGCTTTGCCTTGCGCGCCTTGGCATCGGGACCGTGACAGTTGTAACAGGCATCGGAGAATGCCGGACGGATGTCCCGGGCGAACTCAAGATCCGCCGCCAGGACATGCACTTCCAGGAGCATTGTCGCCGTGATGAGGATGGCACGCAGCATAATGATAACGATCAACTAAATAACCTGTTAATGCCAATAAGTCATTAAAATGAACAACTTGGGTTTCTACTTGGGAACAACCGCGCGGGCAGCCCGGTCGCCGACTTCAAAATAGCCAAGTGGACGCCCCGCTTTCGCATCGGCAATCATCCACACAGCCCCGGGACGGGTGCTCTGCCGGTATAGCTTCCCTGAGCCGATCACCGCGTAGGGCTTTCTGCCCCCTGAGCGGTCCATCCAGAAAAGCTGCACATCACGCTTGCCCTGGTTGACGAACACCACATCAAAGGTGCCGCCATCAGGCCTGGATGGCGGAGGCACAGCACCGGCTTCAAGCGGCTGCCACTCAAGGGCGGGAAGCGAGGTGATTTTCGGTTCCACCGGCTTGGCAAATTCCGCAGGAGCCAGCGAGCGCAGACGCCTAAGAGTAACCTGATGCTCTTTTTTTTTGGCAAGATTGTGCCATTCATAGGGATCGGATTGCACGTCATAGAGCTCTTCGCCGCCACCGGCGTAGCGGATGTAGCGCCAGCGCTCAGCACTCAGGCCGAAGCTGCCGGCATGATGCAGGTGGGTGAGGGCGACGTGCGGCCACTCGGCCCCGGGATCGGCCAGCAGGGGAACCAGGCTCGGCCCGTCGTGAACCTTGCGTGCCGGGAGCCCACACAAGCCGAGCAGGGTTGGTGCCAGGCTGAGCAGGCTGACCGGCCTTGAACATGTCGCCGGGCGGGTTCCCTCCGGCAAACCCGGAACCCCCTTGGGGACACGCAGGATCAGGGGCACGCGGGAGCAGACCCGCCAGGCGGTGAACTTCTGCCAGTGCTGCTTTTCGCCAAGGTGCCAGCCATGGTCAGACCAGAGGGCGACGATGGTGTTATCGGCATGCGGCCCCCTCTCAAGGGCATCAAGAACCCGACCCAGCATGGCATCAGCAAAATAAATCGAGGCAAGGTAGCCCTGGATTGCCTGCTTCCACTGCTTGTGGGCGCGGATGTGCGGGAAGTAACGGTTTTTTGCCAGCCCCCTGCCCTCCTCAGTCAAGTCATCCAGGTCATCCTCGCGGTATCCGGGTGGCAGCTGTATCTTATCCAGCGGGAAGGCATCGAAATATTTCCTCGGGACAAACCACGGCTCATGCGGGCGGTAAATGCCACAGGCGAGGAAGAACGGCTTGTCCTGTTTTTTGGATAACTTCCCGCTGACCCACTGCGCGACCGAGTAATCCCCGCCGTATTCCTCGTCAGTGGCATCAAGGGGTCCCCAATCCGTCTCGTAATACTGCCAGGGACCACCCCGGGGCAGGCTGACCGGCCGCTTCGGCGGCCCGAGGGTGCGCGGGAACGGGTCCTCTGTCTGCTTGGAGGGAAAATACTCGTCCCACGAGCGGGCATCGATAAAGTAATGCAACATCTTGCCCGACCCGCCCGACCAGTAGCCGGCCCTGGAAAAGGTTTTCGGCAGCAGCTCCGCATCGGGCAGCACCTCGCGCATCTTCTGGCCGTTGCTGTAAAGCCCGGAGCGGTGCGGCGAGATGCCGGTAAACACCGCGGTCCGGGATGGATTGCATGCCGGAGCCGCGCAGTGGGCATTGCTGAAGAGGATCCCGGAAGCTGCCAACCGGTCCAGGTTCGGTGTCCTTGCCTGCGGATGCCCCCCCAGGCACCCTACCCAGTCATTGAG
>JAPYUI010000311.1 GCA_029936175.1 Kiritimatiellia bacterium | reverse complement strand
TTGAGCCCCGCCCCGAGGGCGATCAGCGACCGGGATTCGACAGCCTGATCCTCGCGGCGGACCAACGAACCCTTCTGATTGATTTACAGGAAAATCCCGGCCACCTCGACCAGGTCCGCGTACTGGTGGAAGCCGAGTAAAGGACCCACACCCCCTACCCTATGAACATGAAAACGATTAGACTAAGCCTACTTCTTTTCTTTCCTGCCGCCTTGTTTGCCGCCGTGGTGCCGAACTTCGTACTCATCTACGTCGATGATCTCGGCTGGGCCGAAACATCGGTAGAGATGATCAAAGGCCGCGCGGAAACCCGAAGCGACTTCTATCAGACGCCGAATGTAGAGCGACTCGCCAAAGGCGGGATGGTACTCTCGGCATGTTATTCACCGTCGGCGCTGTGCGCCCCTTCGCGCAACAGTTTGCTGCACGGCATGACCCCCAGCCGCCTGCGTTATACCGTGCTCTCCGCGGTAGAAGCAAAGAAGCAGTACATGGGAAAAATCACTATTCCCCAGGCGCTGAAAAAGGCCCATCCTGACTACATGACCGCCCACTTCGGAAAGTGGCACAACGAAAGTATCAAGCCGACCGCGGCCGGGTACGACGTTACGGACGGTCCCAATGGCAATGGCCCGGGGGACTTTGCCGACGACAGGAAAACCCACCTTCCAGATGACGATCCCAAACGCATTTTCTCGCTTACGGACAAGAGCGTTCAGTTCATGAAAGACCAGGTCGCAGCAGAGAAGCCGTTTTACCTGCAGCTCTCTCACTACGCGATGCACATCTGGCACAACTCGCTAAAAGAAACGCGGGAGAAGTACAAGAAGCTGCCACGCGGGCGCAAATACGAGAAGAAGGATGACCTGCCCGAGGAGGAGATATCCATCAGCATGTATAATCACGGCTGGCTCTACAACTATGCCGCGATGTTGGATGATATGGACCGATCCTTTGGCACCTTGCTCGATGCCATTGATGCGCTCGGCATCGCCGACAACACTTATGTCGTTTTCACCTCTGACAACGGCGGCGGCTTTCGTGGAAATGCCCCCCTCAAAGCAGGCAAAGGCAGCCTCTACGAAGGCGGGATTCGCATGCCGTCTTTCGTTCGCGGCCCCGGCATTACCCCGGGATCGTATTGCGACGTTCCGGTCGTGCAATGGGATTTTCTGCAGACCTTTTACGACCTAGCGGGTGGCACCGCTCCCCTGCCCCCCGAACTCGACGGCGGCAGCCTGCGCGATGTGTTTGAAAACGGCAACGAAGGTTCAGTGAAACGAAATGCCGAAGCGCTAGTGTTTCATTTTCCCTGGCATACCGGGGAGCCGGAGTCCGCGATCCAGGTGGGAAAGTACAAACTGCGCAAAAACCTCGATACCCTGGAGATGAAGCTGTTCGACATCAGCCAGGACATTGGCGAACAAAAGGATCTCTCCAGCAAGATGCCCGAGATGGTGCAAACGCTGGATCATCAGCGAGCGGCCTATCTCGAATCAGTCAACGCCGAGACGGTGACCCTCACCCGCCGCAATTATGTGGAGCTGCTCAAAGGTGGCTGGATCAAAAACGGCAGGGAACGCCTCGCCAAATTGAAAGCCGAGCTCGCGGCCGACCCGGGCAACAAACAAAAGGCCTTTAAGGTCGGGATATCTCAGAACCATGTCGATTTCCAGGACAGACAGCTCGAACGCTCAACACGCCTGATTAAAATGCACGAACAACGCGGCACCGCCGATCGGAATTAGCTATGAAAACCCTGATCATCCTCCTCATCATCACGCTCGCCACCCGGCTCTCCGCTGCCCATGCGCCGAATTTTATCATTATCTACACCGATGACCTCGGGTATGCCGACACCTCCGTGCAGATGATGGATGATGAACCTACGAGCAAACACGACTTCATCCAGACCCCCGGGGTTGAGCGACTCGCGGAAATGGGCGCACGATTTACCGCTGCCTACGCACCGACACCGACCTGTACCGGTTCCCGTATCAGTATCCAGTTCGGCCAGAGTTCGGCGCGCACCCAATACCGCAACGTCTTCGATGTGCTTTCCCACTACCAACGGCCGGATGGATACGACGATGAAACGACCATGGGCGAGATGTTCAAAGAAGCTGGACAAAACTACATCACCGCCATGTTCGGCAAAGGCGCGAGCGCCCTCGGGCGATTCGAAAACGCCGGATACGACGTGACCGACGAGTTGCCCGGCGAACCCGGCGGCAATGGCAACGGGCATGGTTCCTATTGGAATGTGAAAGAGAAAACGCCCTTCCCGCCCGACAACCCCAAGCGTCTCCATTCGCTGCGAAAGGATTCTGTGGCCTTCGTCAATCAATATGCGGGCAAGCAGCCGTTCTTCATGATGGTGAATCACTACGCCCCGCACATTCCGCACATGGCGACGAAGCAGGCCTTTGATCGTTGCAAAAAACGCTGGATCGCACAGGGGCGCGATACCGAAAAGATCGATGAGGAGAAGTCCAGCGTGCATCGCGACATCATCTACGCGGCCATGGTCGAAGAAATGGACATGAACGTCGGGGCCCTCATCGATGCGCTCAAGGCCAAGGGCGAACTGGACAACACCTACATTATTTTCACCTCCGACAACGGGGGTGGTCATTCACGACGAGAAAAGGTCGACGGCGGAAATCGCCGCTTCAACGGCCCGCTCCAGGAAGGAAAGCGCTCCATTTACGAAGGCGGGATTCGAGTGCCGACCGTGATTTCCGGCCCCGGCATCAAAGCGGGATCACAGTGCGATGTGCCGATTGTCCAATGGGATTTCCTGCCCACCTTTCACGATCTCGGTGGCAGCAAAGCACCGCTTCCCGAAGGCGTCGACGGCGGAAGCTTGCGCGATGTCTTTACGAAAGGCAACAAGGGCAAAGTCGATCGCGCCGCGCCGGGGATTATCCATCACTACACCTGCCACTACCATCCGCCGATCAGCTCGATCATCATTGGCGATTACAAGCTCATGCGACACCTGAACTCGGGTGAGTTTAAGCTCTTCAACATCAAGACCGACTACCGCGAGCAGAACAACCTTGCAGCAAAGATGCCGGAAAAGGTCGGCTCGATGAACGCGATTCGCGAGCAGTATGTGAAGTCCGTCAATGGCGGTTCCGCGGAACAAGTTCGTGAAGCGCTCTACAAGACGATGGACCGGTTCAGCCAGCAATCCAAAGAGGGCTATCAAAAGAAGCTGGCCGAACTGAAGGAGCAAAATC
>JAPYUI010000310.1 GCA_029936175.1 Kiritimatiellia bacterium | reverse complement strand
TCAGGGGATGACAAAGATGTTCGTGGCGGTGAAGATCCGCGGGTTGCCACCGGGGCCATCGGGAAAGTCGACCTCGGCGCTCGTGTAGGGCGCGTTCCCGGGGTCCACGGTACACTTGACCCAGTACCGGTCCTGCGCGTCGTCGCCCTCGTCCGACAGGTCCGCCCCGTAGCTGGAGCGGGAGACGTAGGTGACATTCACCGCGGTACCGTTCACGGTTATCAGGTCCGGATCCAGGTTGAGGTTCATGGGAACGGCAGGCGTGGCGGGGTTTGGCAACTCGAGGTAGACGACATCGCCGGTGGGCCCGCCACCGGAGGCGGGCGCACTGTAGGTGCCGCCCAGCGCGGCGTCCTTGGCGATCAGCGCATCGTAGGCGGCCTGCTCGGTGGCATTGAGCGCGGCGATCGCCAGGGGCGACTGCTCGTTCTCGTCCACCGCGACGTGGTAGAACTCGAAGGTGGGGGTGTCGGTGTTGATGGTGGGATCACCGTTGATGATTAGTTTGTAGTCGGGATCGGAACCCGGGAAGGCGGGATCCGCTTCCATGCGGATCGAGCGCCCCGCCGGGAAGGTCGGGTCATTGAAGGTCTCGGTGACCACGTAGCGGCTCGTGTTGTCCGTCCCCTCCAACAACGGAACCAGGCTGGTCGCATCCACGCCCGTACCGGGAAGGGGCACCCCGGCGAGCTCGAGAATGGTGGGGAACAGGTCGGCGACATGGACCAGGCGGTCGCTGGTACTCCCCGCGGGCACGCCCGGACCACGGATCACGAAGGGAACCTTGATGCCGCCCTCGTACAGGTCACTCTTGGAATGCCCGGTCGGGCCCGTGGGCCCGTAGGGTGCCTGGACCACCTGGCCCGGGGTGCCGTTATCCCCCACCAGGATGATGGTCGTGGTGGCCAGGTCGACGGACTGGAGCAGGCGGGCAATCTCGGTGTCCAGGGCCTCCAATGCCTTCTCGTACAAGGCGCGATCGCTGGTCCCGGTCGCCCCCTGCAGCAGGTTGGCCGGCGGCTCGTGAAAGGGCGTGTGCGGGGCATTGAAACCCATCCAGACGAACCAGGGATTGCCGGCGAGTTCCTGGGAATCAATGAAGGTCTTGGCCTCGTTTACCTGGTCGGTCGTGGTGTAGGTCGTGGTGCCGTTGGCCACCGTTCCGTTATCATTCTTGGGCCAGGAGTAGTAGTCCTGGGCACCGCCGCCGGTGATACCGACGAATGTCGGCCATCCCCCGAGATCACTGTACCCGGTGTTGCCGCCGCCGAGGTGCCATTTCCCGAAGGAGGCCAGCGCATAGGGCGAAGCGGCCGCCGCGAAAGCCTCGGGCAGGGTGGTCTCGGCGGCCTGCAGCACGTCGTTCGGTGCACCGACCCCGGTACGCCAGGCCTGGCGACCGGTGAGCAGGGCGGCCCGGGTGGGAGAACAGACCGGTTGGGCATACCCGTTGGTAAAGCGTATACCCTGGGCCGCGAGGGCCTCGATCGTGGACATGTTCGGGAAGGTGGTCCCGGGATGGAGGACGGTGTTGTTGTCGATGGGACTCGAGTCGATACCCCAGTCGTCGACGATGAGCAGCAGGATGCTGTTGGGCTCCACGATGGTATGGGTTCCCAGCTGGGTACCGGCCGCACCCGAGAAGTCCGCAACCACGTCGTAGTCACCGGGTGCGAGCCCGGCGAGATCAACCCGGAAGGTGATTTCCTGCTGGCTGGGACGCGAGGCGCTCCCGAGGTCAATGGAAACCCCGTTGAAGGTCAGCGTGTCCGGGAGAAAATTCAGGTTTGCCGGGGCCGATTGACCGCCGTCGCCGGCCAGGGTAACCGTGATCAAGGTCCCGCTCCCGCCACCGGTACCGATGTCAAAACCGTTGTCGTCGAAAGGGGCGACCCCCGTGCGCTTCACCCGGTAATAACCCGCCAGGGCAGCGCCGGAAAGGCCCCCCGCATCCACCACGCTGAGCAGGTCCGAACCGGCAACAGCCGCCGGGGCAACCGGCGTCCAGGTGCTCGAAGACCCGAGCGTGGAAGAACGCTCGACCTCGTAGGTGCCGCCCTCGACCCCGCTGAACACGACCGTGATGTCATCGCCGGAGGGATTATCCGGCGAGAGGGTGCTCACACGGTCGATCTTCTCAGGCCCTCCCTCGAACAAGGTGTCGACGAGCGCGCCGGCCTCATCGCTGTCCGGGATCCCATTCGCCCGTCCCCCGACCGGATCCCCGAAATACGCGCGGGCCATGTTGTAGGGAAAGACCGGTGTGCCATCGGGCTGGATACAGGTGAAATAGGCCCAGGTGCCGGCCGGGAACTCGGGCGTCACGCAGAACCGGGTGTTGAACTCGTTTAGGTCGAACTCGACCCCGAGGGTCATGCCCACGTCCCCCTTGTACTCGTTGTCCTCCATGTAGCGTCCAAGCGGATAGCTCGCGTCCACATCGGGCCCGACGAGAAAGGAGAGTCCGGCCGCACCGTAGAGGCGGGTCGCCCAGGCCGGCCAGGCCCCCCGGGTGCTCAACCCGGCCCGGATACGAAATCCCGAGATCATCCGGCGCACGCCACTGTTCGCATCGAGCGGGTCGTCATAGCCATAGGGCCCGTAAAGCGGCAGCCCGTCGCTGCACCATGCAAGAATGGGCGAGTGTTGCAGGTTGACCGGGTTTTCCGTGTAGGTGTTGGCGGCCGGGTTGTAGTCCACCGCGTCGCCGAGCTGATACCGCAGGGCGGGCGGGTTGGAGTGGTAGTGGTAAATCCCGTTGGCCTGGTGGGCGAGTGCCGCGTCAAAGGTCAGCAACTCGTTGACATACGCGTCACGGTTCCATCGCTCACCACCGTTTGGCACATCCCGCATCGCCCCGTTGCTGTAGGAGAAGTCATCCCGGGAATCGAACATGGCCACCCCGTTGACAAAGTAGCCGACGGCTCCATCGGGGGTAATGGTTTTTGGCGAAACCGTGACCGGGTCGACCGGGACGCGGGGAAAACGGTAAATAGCCGCGCGGTTGTTGGGAAAACCCGGGAAGAAGGTGGTGCGCGTGGCGTCGGCATACCACGGGCCCATGATATGCCCCCCGAGGCCCGAGCTGCGGATATACAGCCAGCTCGTGGTGCTGGAGACCTCGTGGAGGCCGGCATAGGTGGGCGTGGACTGGCTGGTCCCGCCATCCGGATGGATCCACGAAACCACCGGGCTACCCGGCACGTCGGCATCGCTTTGAAAGACCCGGGCATAGGCGCCTGATTTATCCGTA
>JAPYUI010000309.1 GCA_029936175.1 Kiritimatiellia bacterium | reverse complement strand
CCCGCTTCACCCCGCCGAGGCGATCCATGGGCTCGGCCCAACCGGGCAGACGGATTACCCGACAGTGGAAGCCCTGCTCGGCCAGGGCGGGAGCCATCTTGTTAAACAGGGCCGGAGAATCAGCAAAACCATGGACCAGGAGCAACGCGGTCGTCCCCTCCCCCATTTCAAACGGCTCACAGCCCGCGACTACGCCATCCGGCCCGCGCACCAGGTCAGCCTCCCACGCAGCCAGGCGCGAGCGAAGCACCAGGCTATACAGGAAATCGATACCCAGCAGGACCAGGCCAAGGCCCACCAAGCTGATGATGATCCGCTGTATCTTCCGTTTCACCTGTCCGCTATAGTCCATTGGAAAACAAATGACACGCCAATCCAGCCTGTGGTAGCTTCACCCAGGCATGCGATCCCTCCTGTACACCTGTTTCTGCTTGCTCGCCGGATGCCTGGGTTGCCCGGCTGCGGAGGAAAAAAAGTGGACGGTTTTTGAGGACTGCACCCTGATCGAGAACGCGTCAAACGATGGCGACAGCTTCCACGTCAAGTACAAGAAGCGCAGCTATATCTTCCGGCTTTACTGGACCGACGCCCCGGAAACAGACACCCGCTACCCGGACCGGGTACACGAGCAGGCCGAATACTTCAATATCAGCGATGAAGCGGCCTTGCGCACGGGCGAGGCGGCCACGCGTTTCAGCCTGGACAGGTTAAAGGAGGGCTTCACCGTATACACCACCTACGAGGATGCGCGCGGCGCGAGCGATAAAAAGCGGTATTACGCCATGATCAAGGTCAACGATGTCTTCCTCGCTGAATCCCTGGTCACAGCCGGCCTCGCCCGCCTGAAAGGCTACCGGCCCAACCCGCCGGGGGCCCTTTCCGACCGAACCTTCACCTTGCGCTTGATGGGACTGGAAAAAACAGCCCGGAAAGAAGGGCGCGGCGCGTGGGGAAAAGACGCTACGGGGCCGGACACGGCGGCAACAGGAAGGCGGAAGCTCGCGAAAGCGACGCTTATTTTTTCAACCCAGGCACCGCACCGACCGATCGGCACCCTGCAAAAAGGGCACCCGGTGGAGGTGCTGGGATCCGCACATGCCAACCTGGCCAAGATCCGATTTGTGCTGCCTTCCGGGAAAACCCTCGAGGGCCTCTGCGAGAAGAGCTACCTTTCCAACTGATGGCCTCCCGGAAAAACCACCTTGCCGAAACGCCGCGTCCATATAAATGCCCTGTTCTTTCTTTTCCAAGGCCTGAATTCTGCTACGCCTTATCCGTCAAAACATCGAGGACCATGATGACCAGATATTGCTTATTCCTTTACTGCATCGCTTCCCTTTCCTGGGCGGGAAATTGGCCGGAATTTCGCGGGCCAAAAGGGGACGGCCACGCCGAAGCCAAGGGACTGCCCACCAGCTGGAGCGAAACAAAAAACATCGCGTGGAAGACGAGCCTCCATGGCAAGGCCTGGTCCACGCCGGTAGCCTGGGAAAAGGATATCTGGCTGACCACTGCCACCGAAAACGGCAAGGAGATGTCCGGTATGTGCATCGACCGGGCAAGCGGGAAGATCCTCTTCGACCGGGTCATCTTCACGAATGAAAAAGTTGAAGGCCTCGGCGGAGCGGCCAAGGTCAACGCCTACGGATCGCCCAGCCCGGCGATCGAAGCGGGTCGCGTCTACCTGAACTGGGGGAGCTACGGGACCATCTGCATGGATACCCGGACACGGAAGGAAATCTGGCAACGCCGCGACCTGCCCTGTCAGCATTTCCGCGGCCCGGGCTCCTCCCTGGTCATCTACAGGCACCTGCTGATCCTCACCATGGATGGCGTGGATGTGCAGTACATCACGGCCCTCGACAAGATGACGGGGAAAACCGTGTGGAAAACGGACCGCACGGCCGACTACCACGACCTGGATCCGCAGGGGAAACCCCGGGCCGGGGGCGATTTCCGGAAGGCCTACGGTACGCCGTTAATCTTTCCCGTGAACGGAACCGACATCCTGTTCAGCAACGCGGCCAAGGCCGCCTACGCCTACGAACCCCTGACCGGCAAGGAGCTTTGGCAGATCAATTACCCCGGATTCTCCGGGGCTTCACGTCCGGTCGCCGACACGGAACGGGTCTACATGAACAGCGGCTACGGGAAGCCCGACCTGTACGGGGTTCGGCACGGCGGCTCCGGGAACTGCACGAAAAGCCATATCGTGTGGAAACAGACCAAGGGCATGCCCAAGCGCTCTTCCCCCCTGCTGATCGCCGGACTGCTCTACGTGGTGTCCGACGAAGGGATCGCCACCTGTGTCGAGGCGGCCACCGGCAAGGTGGTGTGGCAGGATCGCATGCGGGCCAAGTTCTCCGGCTCGCCCATCTTCGCCGAGGGCCGGATCTACTGTTTCGCCGAGAACGGTTCCAGCTGGATACTCAAGCCCGGGCGGACCTTTGAAATCATTGCCGAAAACAAGCTCGATACCGGCTGTATGGCCTCGCCCCTTGCCGTCGACGACCTGCTTATTATTCGGACGAAAAGCCATCTCTATGGCATCAAGGAGAAATCATGAGTCCCGCCCCCATCCAGACCACCACCGTCGGTTCCTACCCGGTTCCAGGCTGGCTGGCTGCCCTGCCGAGCGAATCCGCCGTCATCGATGCGACCCGGGTTATTTTCGATGTGCAAAGACAAGCCGGCATCGACCTCCCGACCGACGGCGAGCTCTATCGCTTCGACATCAACCATCCGGATACCAACGGCATGATCGATTATTTCGTCGGCAGGATGGGCGGGATCGACATGAACGTGGGGCGTTCCGACATGGAAACCTTTCAAGCGAAGCAGGAAATGGGCTTCCGGGCCAAGCCGGCCGGCATCGTGCGCGGGCCGATTAGCGAGGGCGGGCTGAACCTGCTCACGGATTGCCAACGCGCAGCCGATATCGCCGCGGGTCCCTTTAAGTTCACGGTTACCAGTCCCTATATGCTCGCGCGCACCCTGCTCGACCTGCATTACCCTTCCTTTGAGGCGCTCACCATGGCCCTTGCAGAAGTCCTCGCGGTACAGGTGCGCGGCCTGCCAGCCACCTGTATCCAGGTGGACGAGGCCAATATCCCGGGCAATCCGGATGACGGTCCCCTGGCCGCACAGGCGATGAACGTGGTCCTCGATGCCATCGAGCAGGAACGGGGTGTACACTTTTGCTTTGGCAACTACGGCGGGCAGACGATCCAGGCGGGAAACTGGCGAAAGCTCAT
>JAPYUI010000086.1:10482-18161 GCA_029936175.1 Kiritimatiellia bacterium | reverse complement strand
ATCGGGCCGAGCCGCACCGACTCCTTGCTCAGGTCAATCTCGTTTTTGGAAACATGATTGTGGAAGTCGTCGATCACCATGTCCCAGCCGGAAAAATCCACGGCTTTTCGGGCTTGCTGCTCATCATAGGCCCCGCCAAGCCGACAGGATATATTTCCCAGGTGACACCACGCGCTTGAGTAGTGGGTCTCCTCGATCTCCGCATTCAGGTTTTCCTTCTTGCGTGAGCGAATCGCGTTCAGCCAGTTCTGCGCATGGCCTCGGCCGGCATCTCCCTTGAATTGTTTCAGCTTTTTCCCGTCGGCATCGTAGGCGTGGCCACCTCCACGACCGCCTTCATATCGCCCGCCCTCGCACTCGATGATGAGAAATGCCCGGGACTTGCGGTGCCGGTAAATGTCACTGCCCCTCACGCCCTTTTGCAGGGGCAGGTTGTGCACATCCACGATAACCGGAACATCCCCCACCTTCATGTAGGTGAAATGTGTGTTGGGGCTCGTCCCGGCATCATGCCAGGCAAGGCGACCGCCACCGGAAACCACCATGTCGGGAAAGGCCGCCTTGTCCCGGAACGCCACGTTGCGCAAATCATCCAGGAGATGCGGACCCCAGTTGCCCAACTCGCCGTTGCCGCAGTTGAAATCCCAGTGCCAGTCATAGTGAAACTTCTCACGCATGATCGGAAGATCCTGGGCGGGCCCTAACCACTGGTTATAATTGATCTCTTCCGGGGGCTTGAGCGGGGTATTGCGCTTGCCGATGGATCCGCGCACCCCATACCGGTTGCATCGCACCCATTTCATCTTTCCAATTTTTCCGGAATCAAGGAAGGCCTTGACCTCTGCCTGCATCGGGTCGCTTCGCTGCTGCGTACCCCCTTGTACTATGCGGTCGTACTTACGCGCCGCCTCGACCAGTTTACGCCCTTCCCAAATGTTATGGGAAACCGGTTTCTCAACGTACACGTCCTTGCCGGCCTGGCAGGCCCAGACCGAGGCGAGTACGTGCCAGTGATTACAGGTTGAAACCACCACGGCATCCACGTCTTTCGAGTCGAGCAACTGCTTCATCTCCGTCGTGGATTTGGCCCCGGGGTATTTCCCGGCCTTGCCCTTGGCACGGTTAATGTCGGCGTCACAGAGATAGCTGACATTGACACCCTTTTTGCCTCCGAAATTACCGACATGGCCGCCTCCGCGTCCACCGATACCGATAAAGCCCAGGTTGATTTTCTCATTCGCCCCCAGGACCGATCGTCCTGGCATGGCCATCGCGGCCATCGATAGGCCCCCAACAAAATTACGGCGTGAAAGGCTTTGTTTCATAGTCTTCCTATCGAGGTTACAAAATTTAACCGGCGTGAACTATAATTGCCGCCCCGGGTTTCGCAAAGGTTTAATCCATTCCATATAATTGACAAAATCAGTGTACTTGAGCCGTAGGATATAAAAAGATTCCATAGGAGATCCACGATGAAATATAGACTCTTTCTATTGATGACCCCATACCTTTTCACCATGATGACAAGCGCCGCACCCATTGTCTACGAGGGGGACACAGGCCCTGGAAAGGGCAAACACCTCGTTTTTATCGCGAGCGACCACGAATATCGGTCCGAAGAGACCCTCCCTGCCCTCGCACGCATCCTCGCCAGGCACCATGGCTTTAAATGTACCGTCGTCTTTGGCGTGGACGACCAGGGCGTGATCAAGCCCGGGGCAAACAATGTGCCCGGCATCGAACACCTGGCCACGGCAGACCTCATGGTCGTGTTTACCCGTTTCCAGAACTGGCCGGCGGGTCAGATGAAACATTTCGTCGACTACCTCGATCGGGCCGGGCCCATCGTGGGCCTGCGCACCGCAACCCACGGTTTCAATGGTATCAAGGAAGGTCCCTACCAGAAGTACAACAACGGGTACGGCGGCGAGGACTACACGGGCGGTTTCGGCCGCCAGGTACTGGGCGAAAAGTGGGCGGGTCACTACGGCGGCAATCACCGTTCGAGCACCCGGTTGGATATCGTTCCAGCGCAAGCGAACCACCCCATCCTCAAGGGGGTGAAAAGCATGTGGGCGCAGTGCGGCGGGTACCAGGCCGACCCCCTGCCGCCCAGCACGGTTCTCGCGATGGCTCAACCACTCAAGGGGATGACCGCCGATTCCCCGGCGGACGAGAAGATGCCACCTGTGCCCGGAGCCTGGATACGCAGTTACAAGGGGCAAAACGGGAAGGAAGGGCGTGTCTTTACCAGCACCTACGGGGCCTCAAACGATATCGACGATGAAGGTTATCGCCGCCTCCTGGTCAACGCCTGCTTCTGGGCGGTCGGACTGGAAGAAACGATTAAAGAGGATAACCAGGTCGCTTTCGTCGGTCCGTACAACGGAACCTGGCTGCGGAATCATGGCCGCCGAAAAAGTGGTACCAAGCCCGAGGATATGGCTGGGTGGGAGACTCCGATCGTTCCCCTCCAGGACTAGGCGCCCCACATGAAGGGGGTAACCAGCCGGGTTATTTCTTTTTCTTCCGGGCTTTCTTCTTGTCGCCCGCGGCAAATTTTCCGGTCTCGACCACGGTAAAATTTCCACCCGAGTCCTCTGCCAGTTGCTTCATGTATTTCTCGACCCCGGGTTCGCCAATGGCGATGGCATTGACCGGAACCGTACCCTTATTCTTCTTATTCCAGTCCTGTACGGTCTTGAGGACCCGGTCTTCATTCTTGGCCTGGGGTCGCCCATCGGTCATGAAATAAATGGCATCCGGGCGCGGATCTAGCTCAAAGACCATCTCGAATGGTGGAAGCCAATTGGTGCCGAGCGTCAACTCCGTGTACTCGACATGCTCCTTGAGGGTGTTTTTTGCAATGGCACTGACATCCATCCATTCCGGGTCCTGGAACTTAGCACCCTTCTTTTTCACGTAAACGCCACCCTGCTTGCTCCACTTGCTCCGGATCTTGTTCGAATCTTCGCCGATAATCCAGGCGGGGCCGGAAAACATTACCACGAAAACTTCTGTTCCCGGCATCAAGCCTTCAATGGAACGGCTGAGTTCCTCACGCATCGTCCGCTCCCTGGCGCCGTTCATGGATTTTGAATAGTCAATGATGTAGGCGATGCGCCGGCCGGTCGACTGCAAGCCAAAGAAGGAAGCCCCGGCACCTCCGCCCAACCCGGTTCCGAAACCGCCACCGATCCCCTGCCCGACGCCTTTCGCCATGCTGCTGGCCCGACGCTTGACAGGCTTGTTGGACTTGGTCTTCTTCTTCAATTCCGGTATCGCGATATCCGAAGGATTCATGGACACCATTCGCGGGGCGAGCTTGGGTCGGGCGCTACGTTTCTGCAACTGCTGGACCCGGACTTTCATCTCCAGTTTGCGGGGCTCGGCCTTCGGGCGCGGTGGGGGTTCGCCGATCATGAGCGCCTCCGGCTTGGGCTGGTAAAACAGGGCAATCACGTTGCCCGCAACAATCAGGATAATAATGTGCACGAGGATACTAATGAAAATAGAGCTGTGCGTGCCCTTTTTTGTCCGCCTCGTCGTGGGGACCTCATCCAAAGCGGTCTTCATGTGCTCAGCACGATCCATGCGCCCAGTATACCGTCAGAATGAGCCCCTGGCAAACTTTATGCGGGGCTGCCCCCGGCTTGGGTTTCCGCATTTTCTCGCCACCTGAAACGGTACAAAACCCGACGCAAGAGTCCCTGTGAAGGCGAAAATATCCACGCCAGGACAAACAGCAACGACCCGGCCACGACGATGGAACCGGCCATCGAACACTCCAACCAGATTCCCAGGTGGAGGCCGATGAAGGCCGAAAGCAGGGCGTGCACCACGGTCAAAACCAGCATGATCGGGAAACGATACGTGATCAGGTATGCGGTCACGCCGGGAAGAATCAGCATGGCGATGACCAAGATGGCACCGACCGATTCAAAGGCACTGACCACCACGACCGAGAGTACGCACATCATGCCGTAGTGGACCATCCGTTGGTTGAAGCCCAGGGAGCCCGCGAGACCGGAATCAAAAGAACTCACGAGCAGGACCTTGTAGAACAGCATGATGAGCCCAGCCGTGATCAAGGTGACCAGCGCCATGACGAAGACCGGTTGCGGCGCAATCGGCCGTCCGAACAGGCTGACATAATCAAAGAACGGGATAAACGTGATCTCACCGTAGAGCACACACTCCTGGTCGAGATCCACCTTTCCAGCGAAAACCGTAATGATGATCACCCCGATCGCAAACAGGGTCGTGAAGGTGATTCCAATGGCTGCATCTTGCTTGATGCGGCTGCGACCGTGTATGTTTTCAATCAGAAAGGTGGTCAAAACACCGGCCGCAATTGCGCCGATCGACATGATCCATGGATCCCGGCTGTGCGAGACGAGAAAAGCAACCGCGATCCCCGGAAGGACGCTGTGGCTGATGGCGTCCCCGACCAGGGACATACGGCGCAGCACCAGGTAGTTGCCGATGAGTCCGCAGGACAGGGTCACCAGGAAAGCCATGAGGACGATCCACCCATAGCCGGCAGGATCATCCTGCCATGGCTGCAGGAGGAAGGCGGACAAATCCAAAGACGCGATCGATCCTTTCATCGTGACTCCCCGTACCCCAACCCGGCGCCCGCCGCTGCCGGGCGCACCCCATCTTCCTGGATTTCCTGGATGCCGGGGATACGTTTGCCGTGCGGGTCCTGCGCCGGGTAGTTCAGTTTGCGCTCCAACTGCCGAACGATTTCTTCCCCCAACACGTGTTCAATTTTCTCGGCATCGTCGTGCACATGGTCTGCGTCGTAGTTGGCCTCATTGGTCAGGTACAACTCCCAAAGCCGGTGGTTGCGTACGATGCGCATGGCGGTGCTTCGGCTGTCCGGGGTGAAGTAGGCCATGTTCCCGTCCTCCCCCAAGGTTGCCTGCCCGGCCCGGACCAGTGCCCGTACACGTTTCCGCACATCTTCAATGGTTTCACGGCGCAACTCGGCAAGCTCTCGGAGCGACACCCCGTCACCGACAAAATCCCGGTCCTCAAGCACACGATGCATCCCCTTCAAGGTGTTCTCAAATTGAATGCGGCGGGACCGCCGAAGACGGCGTAGCCACCGCACGACCAGGCCGTGACGAGGTGCGATCATGAAGGCGATGAGAAAAAAACTGCTGGCCCCGACGACCATGAAGGGCCCGGTGGGCAGGTTATTCCCCTGGAATGACAGGAAGACGCCAAGGGCTCCGGAAACGGTGCCGAACCCGGCAGCGTAGAGAATCATTCGATGCATCCGGTCGCTCAGGAGGTAGGCTGTTGCCGCGGGTGTGATCAGCATGGCCGAGACCAGCACCACCCCGACCGCCTGCAGGGAGACCACAATGGAAAAAGTGAGCAGGCCCATGAGCAGGTAGTGTAGGATACGAACCGGCAGCCCCAGGGATACGGCGAAATCCTGGTCAAAACTGGCGGCGAGCAAGCCTTTGTAGCACAGGCTGACCAGCAACAGCACGACGACGGTGCACAGGGCCATGAGCCGGATGTCGTCGGCATTCAAGGCGGCTGCCTGGCCGAACATAAACTTATCGATACCACTTTGATTGCCGGTTTCCATTTTCTGGATCCTCGTCAACAAACAGATGCCCACCGCGAAAAAACTACCCAGCACCAGTCCCATGCAGGCATCTTCTTTTATTCGGGTGGTCTGGCGAATCACGGAAACAAGGAAGGTCCCCAGGAGGCCTGCTATGGTGGCACCAACCAGGATGACCAGCGGATCCTTGGTGCCGCTCCAGAGAAAACCGGCGGCCACACCGGGGAGCACGGCGTGTGAGAGGGTGTCGCCCATCAGGGCCATCTTACGCACGACAATAAAACTGCCGAGCACCCCACAACTGATGCCCAGCAAAAGGGCACCCGCGAGGGCATAGCGGAGGGAAGGGTCGCGAAAGGTGAAAAAGCGTGCCGCCTGTTCCCACACATGGGTATCCACCACATCGCCGATGCGGTCTGCGAAGACTGGCTGGGTAAGGCAGCAGATCAGCAAACACCAAGCCCATGCCCGCGACAGGATCACCTTTCCTCCTGCTGCTTCACCACGTCCACGACCTCGCTCAGAATGGTCAATCGACCCCCGTAGGTACGCTGCAACAGCTCGCTGGTGAAGACCTCTTCCGTGTCCCCAAAAGCCACAACCCGCATATTAAGCAGGAGTAGCATGTCGAAATATTCCTTTGCGGTCGGGAGATCGTGATGCACGACGATAATCGTCTTCCCCTGATCCCGCAACTCATGGAGCAGCTCGATGATCGCGGTCTCGGTCGCCGCATCCACCCCGGAGAAGGGCTCATCCATGAAATACACATCGCTTTCCTGGGCAAGGGCCCGGGCGAGGAACACTCGCTGCTGCTGGCCCCCACTCAGGTTGCTGATCTGGCGATCCGCGTAGGGCAGCATCTTCACCTTGTCGAGGCATTCCCGGGCGATCGCCCGATCCTCGCGCGTGGGCCGCATGAACAGGGACGTTTTGCCATAGCGCCCCATCAAAACCACATCGCTGACGTTTACAGGGAAATCCCAATCGACTGATTCGCGCTGGGGAACATACCCGACCCGGCTTTTAGACTCCCTGTAGGCCTGGCCAAAATACTTCACCCATCCACTGCTCAGCGGCAAGAGTCCCAGGCAGGCCTTGATCAAGGTCGTCTTCCCGGCGCCGTTGGGGCCAACGACACCCACGAGCTTGCCGCCGGGCACGACCAGGTCAATGCCGTAGAGCACGGGCCGCTTGTGATACGCCACGGTCATATCGTGGATTTCGAGAGGAGGATTCGACGGATTCATCCCGGACCCTATTTCAGCGCCTCTACAACGGTATTTACGTTGTGCTTAATCATGCCGTCGAAGGTGCCTTCATCGTAACGGTCAAGCCCAACGCCATGCATTCGGCCGGGTGTACCCATGGCGTCCGAGAACAGCGATCCACCCACACGCACCCCGGCGTCTTCACTGATCCGCTTGATGGCCGCAGGATTCACACTGCTTTCCACAAAGATGGCCTTGACGTTCTGATCCCTGATAAAGTCGACCATTTTTACAATATCAGCCAACCCCGCCTCGGTCACGGTAGAGATGCCCTGCACCGCGACTACGCGGAAGCCATAGGCCTTGCCAAAATAATTGAAAGCATCGTGACTGGTCACGAGAATCCTGGCCGACTCGGGCACAAGCGCAACACGCTTCTTCACCCAGTCGTCGAGGTCTTGCAGGGCCTTCATGTAGCGCTCGCCATTGCTTCGATAACTCGCGGCCTTTGCGGGATCGACGATGCAGAGCCCCTTCACCACTTCCGGAACACAGGTGCGCCAGAGCGACACGTCACCCCAAACGTGGGGATCGTAATGGCCCTCGAATTCCGCAGGCTTCAACAAACGGTTCCGCTCCAGGGTCGCTGTAATTCCGAAGACCGGGTCGCCGCGTTTTTGCATCTTCTTGAAGAGATGTTCCATCTTGCCTTCAAGCAGGAGACCCGAATAGAAAACCGCATCGGCCTTGCGCAGGCGGGCCATATCCGAGGCAACCGGCTTGTACAGGTGTGGGTCCACGCCAGGGCCCATAAGGCCCTCCACGGTCGCCCCTTCACCGGCCACCGCCTGCACCATATCACGCACCATCGTGGTCGTGGT
>JAPYUI010000086.1:2058-10382 GCA_029936175.1 Kiritimatiellia bacterium | reverse complement strand
TTCAGCCGTCCAATCAGGATTCGTTCGATCTCTTCCGGATAGATATTTTCACCGCCGGAGATGAACCGGTTGTCCTTTCGACCCAGGACCGTGAGGTACCCTGCTTCGTCAAGGGCGCCGATATCCCCGGTGTGATACCAGCCTTCCGCGTCAATAGGGCTAACGGTTTTGTCGCCCTCGATGTACCCCGCGAACAGGGTTCGTCCGCGCACGTAAATCTCACCGTCTTCGGCAATGAAAACCTCGCTGCACGGCAACACCCGTCCGGCGGTGTGGAGTTTGTCTTCCGAAATGTACTTCGGGTGCGTTGCCACCTGGGAACTCGTTTCGGTCATGCCGTAGGTCACGTGCACCGGGAAACCGAGCGCCAAGGCCTGCTGAACCTGCTCGGTTGAGATGGGCGCACCACCGAGCAATACCGTATGTAAAGAGCGTGCGGTTTTCTTCGCATCGGCCGCCTGCATCATGCGAATGAGCTGGGTAGGTACAAGGGAAAGGTGCGTGACTTTGTAGGATTGGACATCCCGACTGAGCGGAACATCAGGCGTGGGAATCACCACCGTCCCGCCGCCCTCGACACAACGAAAGAGGATGCCGAGTCCGCCAACATGATACAGGGGTATGGAAAGCAGCCACTTGTGATGGGAACTCAAATGCAGATTCGTATTGGAGTGCTGGGCACTGTAATACAGGTTGCCATAGGTGAGCATGGCGGGCTTGGGGTGGCCGGAAGTTCCCGATGTAAACACGATCACGGCCGGTTGACTGGTATCGTGATACGGGATGATGCGCCGGTCGAGGGCGACATAATCCGCGAGCTCTTCCGCGTGGAGGATATCCACCCCATCCAGTCCCTCCGGATGCAAGCCGGGTTCGGTTATCAGCGTGTGGGCCTGCACGGCAGCCAAGTGGCTTTTCAAGGCCTCCAGCGGCAGGCGTGGGCTGAGCGGGACCGCGATGGCCTTAATCCGGATCAGGGCAAACACGGTGCAAACGGAAGGCCAGGACGGGCACATCAACATCGCGACCCGGTCCCCTTCCCCCAGGCCCCGGCAGGCCAGGTGGTGGGCCATGAGGGCAACGGTCGATTCCATGTCCTGGAAAAAGTGCACGCGATTGTTGTCCAGCACCGCTGGTTGATGCTTGGATATCTCACAACTCTGGTTCACCAGGCAGCGAATTTCAGCCATGGGGTATTTCTTCCAGGGTTTCAGCTTTCACGCGGTACAATGTGGAGAAGGTTTCTGAGAGTTCAAGCCGGGCATGCGAAAAATCGAGTCGTGGCTCAATGATGTCCCCGGCGAGGAAACGATACGTATCCAGTCCGGCGAATGCGCTGGCTCCGGGCAGACCCGCCGCAACATTCGCGAGGGTCCAGAGACCTATACCCGTTTCGTAGGCGGCGCTGATGGTCATCTTGATGCCGCGCTCGACGGCGAAGGCGTGCCACTGCATCAAGTGAATCCAACTACCCATCAATGATGGTTTGTATACGATGGCGCCCAGGTCCAGGTGATCCAGCTGAGCGGGCGTCATTTCCCGCAAGGTTTCGTCCAGGGCTACGGGAAAGTGCGATTGCTCGATGAATGCGGGGAGGTCACTGAACGCCGCCACCGGTTCCTCGATATATTCCACGTCCAACGCGCTCAGCGCTTCGGACAAGCGGAGTGCCTGGCCCAGGTTCAGCCCTCGATTGGCATCAAGGCGCAGGCGAGCGGGTATCTGCCTGAGGCGGTTCCACTCCTCGGCAATCGGGAGCGTCCCCACCTTGCACTTGACCACCGTATGCGGCCGGTCATGCGAAACAGGCTCCCCCGTGGGAAGCAAGGCGTTAACCCGTATATGATTTGGCGCATCTTCACGGATCAGGCGGCATAGTGGAATCCCCCTTTGCGCGGCTTCCAGGTTGCGGTGTGCCGTGTCCATCGCCCAGGCGAGCGATGGGCTATTCGGCACCTGCCCATCCGGATGGCGCAGCATGCCTTGCGCTTCTGCCACGGCATCATCCAGGGTCTCCAGGCTGAAACCGGGAAGCGGCGCGATCTCGCCCCACCCCTCCTGCCCCTGCTCGTCACAGCATCGAATCAGCGCAAAGCCCCGTTGGGTTTGATCGGTCATCGGGACCTGCCCGCGGAACAACTGGTAGGCGGAAGGTTTCATCCCTTGAGCAAGGCGACGGAGAAGATCAGCGTATAGAGCAGCAGCAGTCCGGCGGTCTTTCCCAGCACCGGATTGAGTTCAGCACCCGTACTGCCCCGGAGAACCCGGGTATACAGCACCGCGCCCGGGATAAGAATCAACGAGCAGGCGCCCAGCCACCAGCCAAGGCCGTAGAGCATGAGCAGGATCGGAATGAAGGCGGCCCCGACCAGGCAGAGCAGGTATTCCGCCCGTACAAATCGCTTTCCGAAGCGTACAGCGAGGGTTTTCTTGTTTGCTGCACGATCCTGATCAATATCCCGCAAGTTGTTCACCACCAGAATCGCGGTGGCCAGCAAACCGGGTGGCAGACCGGCCAGGCCGATCCAGTAATTCCAGCCCATGGCTTGAACGTAGAAGGTCCCGCCGACGGCAACCGGCCCGAAGAAAATCAGTACGAAGATATCGCCCAGCCCAAGATAGCCGATGGAATACCGCCCGGCCGTGTACCAGATGCCGCAGAGGATCGAGACCAGGCCGATCAACAGGATGGGGAAACCCACGCGCGTGTACAGGTAACCCGCGCAGGCTGCGGAGAGCGCAAACATGAGGATCGTCGCCCCCAGCATCGTCTTCCCGGAGATCAGGCCGGCCTGTACGGCCCGCGTGGGACCCTGTCGCTCTTCCGTATCCGCCCCCTGCTTGAAATCAAAATAATCATTACAGAAGTTCGTCCCGATCTGGATGCACATGGCACCAAAAAAGGCCGCCAGTGCCGCGGGAAGATAGAACCCGCCCTCCCCGGCGGCCAGGACCGATCCAATAATGACCGGGCAGGCACCCGCGAGAAGCGTTTTCGGGCGGGCGGCAAGTATCCAGGTTTTTATCGCAACGGGCATAAGTTTGTAGACAGCGCGAACAAATACTCGGATTCGCTCGATCAGCCGCATCCTTAGGGGCGTTTCGGAAATTTCGAGAAATCCGGCGCGCGTTTTTCATTAAACGCATTCCGCCCCTCCTGCCCCTCCTCGGTCATGTAATACAGCAGGGTTGCATTCCCGGCCAACTCCTGCAGGCCCGCCTGGCCGTCACAATCCGCGTTCAGGGCAGACTTGAGACAACGGATGGACAACGGTGAATGCTGCAGGATTTCACGGCTCCACTGGATGGTCTCCTCCTCCAGCCGCTCAATCGGAACAACGGTGTTAATCAGGCCCATGTCAAGGGCCTGTAGCGCATCGTACTGGCGACAGAGAAACCAGATTTCGCGCGCCTTCTTCTGGCCCACCAGCCGGGCCATGTAGCTGGCACCCCATCCCCCATCAAAGGACCCTACCTTGGGACCGGTTTGACCAAAAATCGCGTTGTCCGCGGCAATGGTCAAATCACAGAGCATGTGCAGGACATGTCCACCCCCAATCGCGTAACCCGCGACCATGGCGATGACCGGCTTGGGGCAGGTGCGGATATCGCGTTGAAAATCCAGGATATTGAGTCGGTGGACTCCATCGGCATCCCGGTATCCCGCATCGCCACGAACCTTTTGATCGCCTCCTGAGCAGAAGGCCTTCTCGCCCTCTCCGGTTAAAATAATCACGCCAATCAAGGGGTCATCACGCGCATTGTCCAGGGCCTTGCGCATATCCACAACGGTCTGCGGTCGAAAAGCATTGTGCACCTCCGGCCGGTTGATGGTGATCTTTGCGATGCCATCTTCACATTTATCAAACTTGATGTCCGGGAAATCCCCGGCACTCTTCCACGTTACGGATGACATATCAGTCGTCTCCCAGTTCGGTTAAAAATTTATTTACGGCTGCGACATACGCTTCCGGTTGCTCGAGATGCACGTTGTGTCCGGCCTGGTCGATGACGCGGCATTGCCCTTTCGTGCACAAGCCGGCAATCCGCTCGGCCACTGCCGCGTATTTATGGTCCAGGGCACCGGCCAGTGCAAGCACGGGCATGGACAAGTTCGGCAAGGCGGCCCAGTGATCGGGCTGCCCGGCCACACTGAGCTGGCAGAGTTCATCTGCGACCCTTTCCGGATTCAGATCCAAGCGATCCTCGATGAGCTGCCCACGGAGGGAGGGCTGCTCCCGCAGGCTGTCAAAGAGCGTTTGCTTATACCAGGCTTGTAAAAAGGGCAACATGCCACCCCGGCGCAACTCAGAGGCCTTGGCTTCATCCCGAACCGTCCGGGAAACGCGTTCCTCCTCCGCCTCCAGACCGGGCATGCCACTCTCCAGGATCAGGGCGCGCACCTTGCCCGGATGCCTCACGGCGGTATGCAGGGCCAGGCGCGCGCCCATGGAGTAGCCCGCCAAAACCGTGCGATCGGGACCGGTCGTGAGAATGTGCCTGGACACCTCGTCCATGGAGTCACCGGCGACCTCATGGACGTGGGTCGCCATATGATTCGGAAGCTGAAGGCGTATCGCATCCCAATCCGATCCGCGGCCCATAAAGCCGTGGATAAAAACGACGGATACGGGGTCAGGCATCGAGACGCTCGGTCACTGCGTCACGAATCGACTGGTGATCGGACACGTTGAGATTCCGTTGAGTCGTTACTTCGATCAGGGATGAGGCCACCCCTGTGACCGCCTCGGTGTAGCTGGCAACAAAATCATCCATGGTAGACACCCGTGTATACGCCAACTCGAATTGTGCGGCGGCCCGTTCAAATTGCAGGCCGTGCGGCGTACCAAAATAGTCTTCAAAGACGTCCTCCTGCGTGGAAATGGGCAGAAATGAAAAAATTCCACCCCCATCGTTGTTGACCACCACCACGGTCACCGGCGATGAAGACTCGCGCAGCAGGTTCAAGCTGTTGAGATCATGTAGGGCGGAAAGATCCCCGATGAGCAGGGTCAGGGGTTTCCCCCTGCTCTCTGCGACTCCGGCAGCCGAGGCGATCAAGCCATCAATTCCACTCGCGCCACGATTCGCATGGATGCCGACTGCCCGGCATTCCGGCCAAGTGAACATGTCCATATCCCGCACCGGCATGGAGTTTCCGAGGAACATATGGTGACCCTCCGGGATGAGTCGAGAAACGGTTCGTGCAATCGCGGGCTCACTCAAAACCGACTGCAAATGCATATTCAACACCTCGGTACATCGTGACTGCCGCTCTTGCCAGCGCTCAAGCCAGGTGCGATCCGTGCCGGGCCTGCTCGCCCGGGCAAGGTCTTCGCAGAAAACCTGGACGGAGCCCAAAACCCGGTGCGTCACCATGCCGGGCACCCGTTGATGATCGGAATCGTGACAGAGCATATAAATCGAAGGTTTGTGACGGTTGATCCACGCCTGGACGCGTTTGGAGAGGAAGCGTCCCCCGAGGTGAATAACGGTATCGGGTCCGTCAGACATGGCGGCATCGTGCTGTAGAATCACGTCGAGTTGATGAATCATATGCGATGAGGAAACGCACGCACGCAACCCGGATCCCAGGTCTGCGACGATCGGCCATCCCAGCATTTCGCCGAGGGCCAATGCGCCAGCGCGATCCGCGTCAGAACGCAACTGGCCGACCACCAACACGCCGGATGCGTCTGCGGCAAGCAGTCCCGCCAGTTCCTGAACCGTCGATTCATCTACGACGCGTTGCCCCCGGGCATAACGCGTGTGCGGATCGCTTGATTCGACCCATTGACTCAGGGATCCCAGCCAGGGCAAGAGATTCGGGCCCTGGTCATCGGGTGCCAGGGGTTCGCGATACATGGCGTTCAAGTGAACAGGACCGCATCGAGCCCGCGCCACGGCGTGATCGATCGTATGCAATAAATAGTCGGCTCCATGCTGGGTTCCCGGACAGGGAAGATCGACAAACCAGCGCACCCGGTTGCCGAAAAGACCGACTTGATTGATCGTCTGGTTGGCCCCGGTGTCCCGCAGCTCCGGAGGACGATCGGCGGAAAGGACAATTAGGGGAAGATCCTCCAGGTCGGCTTCAACCACGGCCGGAAGCAGGTTCGCCACCGCCGTTCCGGAGGTCGTAATTACCACCGCCGGTCCTCCGCCCCCCCGGGCAAGTCCGAGCGCGAAGAAGCCCAGGCCACGCTCGTCAAAGTGCTTGAAAATCCGGGCTCGCGGATTCCGGGCGACCGCCAGGGTCAGCGGCGTGCAACGGGAACCGGGAGCCAGGCAGAAGCGATCTACCCCATTCCGAATCAGCTCCTCGACCATCATCGAGGCGCTTAACGCATTCATTGTTCGAGTATCCAGGATATCCATCTGGACCCGATTTAACAGATTATCGGTGCTTATGCCGCTTTCTTTTTGGGCGTCCGGGGCTTCTTTTGCCTCGGCTTTCGCTTAAGCGGGCGTGCATCCTCCGGGACCTTCAATTCGACACGGAGCGCCTCGATTTCCTCCTGCAACTTCCTGATAATCGGGGCATATTCCGGATTATCGAAAACGGAGGTCAACTGCTGGGGGTCCTTTCGGTTGTCGAAAAACTCCCACTCATCGATGCCGTAGTAATAGACGAGGGTGTGGTCCTTGGCGCGCACGCCGTAATGGCGACGGACGCTGTGCGCACCCGGATATTCATAATATTGGTAATAGAATGACTGGCGCCAGTCCTTGGGCGTGCGGCCTTTCAGCAAGGGCACGATACTCCGGCCCTGCATATCAGCAGGCTGCTCGGCACCAGCCATGTCGAGAAAGGTCTGGGCGAAATCCACGTTCGACACAAAATCTGAACTTTCCGTTCCCGGCTTGACCACCCCCGGCCAACGAACCAGCAGGGGCATTTTCAGGGAGACATCGTAGATCCACCGCTTGTCAAACCAGCCGTTCTCGCCGAGAAACCACCCTTGGTCGGAGGAATAGATCACGACCGTATTTTCCGCGAGCCCCTGTTTATCGAGGTACTGCAGGATCCGGCCGATGTTTTCGTCAACAGAATCAACGCAACGAATGTAGTCCTTTATATAGCGCTGGTATTTCCACTTGATGAGATCCTTGCCCTGGAGATTGGCTTCCTTGAAAGCCTTGTTCTTGGGCTCGTAGGCCTTGTTCCAGGTCGCGAGTTGCTCCGGGGTCAGGTTTCCGGGAGGTCTCAGCTTCAGGTCATTGGCACTCAGGTGATGTTCAATCGTCATCGTCTGTTGCTTGGCTGCTGAACCGAGTCCTGAATAATCGTAAAACAGCGTGGCCGGTTCCGGGATGGTGACGTCATCATACTTGTTCAGGTGCTTTGGCCCGGGCTGCCAATTCCGGTGCGGCGCCTTGTGCTGGTACATCAGCATGAAAGGCTTGTCTGGGTCGCGTTCCTTCTCCAACCAGTTCAAAGCGAGGTCGGTTATGATGTCGGTGGTGTAGCCGACATGCTTGGTCCCAACCCCGTTCTTTTTCATGGGCGGGTTGTAGTACGGCCCCTGACCGAGCAGCACTTCGGAGTAATCGAAACCCGTCGGGGTGCTCTTCAGGTGCCATTTCCCGACAACCGCGGTCTGGTAACCCGCTTTCTGGAGCAACTTGGGGAAGGTCTGCTGGGACCCGTCGAAGGTGTTTCCGTTGGTGAGGAATCCGTTGAGGTGGCTGTATTTTCCGGTTTGGATGACCGCCCGGCTGGGCCCGCAGATGGCGTTGCTGACGAAACAATTTCGAAACAACATGCCTTCCCGGGCAATGCGATCCATGTTCGGGGTCTGGTTGATCTTCGAACCATAGGCACTGATGGCCTGGGATGAATGGTCATCGGTAAAGATGAAAACAATGTTGGGACGGGCGGCGAATGAAACAGACGCGCAAAGCGCCAGGAGGCAGGTGAACCTATTTTTCATTTAAAGTTCCTTGGTGAGGTTGGGGGCTGATTGTTTTTCGAACAACAGACAACGACATTTTCCTCCGGGGACATCAACAAAAGGCACCTCACCTTTATCACAAGGTTCAAAGCGCTTGTCGCAGCGGGTATGAAACCGGCAGCCCGGCGGAGGGTCCATGGGCGAGGGCACTTCACCGCCCAGGGCGATCAGTTCCCGGTGATCCGGATCCAGGCTCGGCGCACTGGCCATCAAGGCCTGCGTATACGGATGCTTGGGGTTCGTAAATAATTCATGCGTGTCCGCCTCGTCGACCAGTTGGCCCAGGTACATGACGGCAACCCGGTCGGCCAGGTATTCAACCACCGAGAGATCGTGGGTAATGAACAGGTAGGTGAGGCCCAGCTCTTG
>JAPYUI010000086.1:0-1958 GCA_029936175.1 Kiritimatiellia bacterium | reverse complement strand
AGGGAGTTGGCCGGATCCTGGAAGATGATCTGGAGTTTTTTACGATACGGGAATAAGTCCTTCTCGCTGAGTTGCAACAGGTTCTTGCCCCCGTAGCATACTTCACCACCCGTGGCCTTGATCAAGCGAAGGATGGTTTTTCCCACGGTGGTTTTCCCGCATCCGGATTCGCCGACCAAGGCGAGCGTCTTGCCTTTCGGAATCGAAAAAGAGACATTATCTACCGCGCGAACATGTGCGCTCGTACGCTGGAGAACGCCCGACTTGACCGGGAACCAGGTCTTCAGGTTCTTGACTTCAATCAGTGGCGTGTTTTCACCCATCGGCTTTCGTTCCTTCCCGCTGAAACAAGAGGCAGGCCGCGGAATGCCCGTCGGACAGCTCGAGCAGCGGTGGCTCGGATGTGCGGCAGGCTTCAAAACAGCTCGGGCAACGGTCGGCAAAACGGCAGGTATCCGGGAATGCGGTGGCAGGGGGTACCCGTCCGGGTATTTCCTCCAACGGCTTTCCGCGGGCCTCTTCACCCGGAATCGATTTCAAGAGCAACTTTGTATAGGGATGCTGCGGATCACGGAATAAATCCAGGCGATCAGCCTTTTCGACGATTTTTCCGGCATACATGACCATGACCCGGTCGGCGACCTGGTTCACCACGCGCAAATTGTGGGTAATCATCAAAACCGCCATCTGGCGTTCGCGCTGAAGATCCTGGATCAGCTTCAGAATCTGCGCCTGGATGGTTACGTCGAGGGCCGTCGTCGGTTCATCCGCTATCAGCAGGTCCGGCTTACAGGCCAGGGCCATGGCGATCATGACCCGCTGCTTCATCCCGCCCGACATCTCATGCGGATAGGCATCGTAGCGGGCCGCGGGATTGGGGATCCCCACCTGGTCGAAGATGTTGATGGTCTCCTCTCGCGCCCGCGATTTGTTCATGCCTTCGTGCAATCGGAGGACCTCAGCCACCTGGGAGCCGGTCTTGAAAACGGGATTCAGGGAGGTTCCCGGTTCCTGGAAGATAATGGACATCTGGTTCCCGCGCAGGGCCCGGCGCTCGTCCACGCTCATCTTGAGAATATCCCGGCCTTTAAAGAAGATTTCTCCGGTTGGATGAATGGCGTTACGGGGCAACAGCTGCATCACGGAAAAGGCGGATACCGACTTGCCACAACCGGACTCCCCCACCAGGGCAACCGTTTCACCCTTGTGAACACGGAAGGAAATCCCGTCCACGGCCTTGGCGGTTAGTTTGCCGGACACCGAAAAGTAGGTGCGCAGATCCTTAACATCTAAAATGACTTCACTCATCTTGATTACCCCACACTTGTTTTGGGATCGAGTACGTCTCGCAGGGCGTCACCGAAGACATTCACACAAAGTACGAGCAGGAACAGGAAAAACGATGCAAACACGATGTTCCACCAGATCACCGGCTCGCGGGCCAATTCCCCTCGGGCTTCATCGATGATAGCTCCCCAACTGTTGTCCAACCCGATACCGAGATAGGCGAGGACGCTTTCGGTGAGCACCAACCCGGTAAAAGCGAGGATGGCGGTGATAATCACGATGTGCATGAGATTGGGAATGATATGACGGATGATGATCTTCGGCTGGGAAACCCCCAGGCAGCGAGAGGCCTGGATGTACTCCAGTTCGCGCAGCTTGAGCGTTTCCCCGCGTACCAGTCGACAGAGTCCCACCCATCCCGTCACCCCGAGGCCGAAGGCGATCTGGGGCAGTCCCTGGCCCAGGGCCGCGATCAAGGCAATGAGCAGCAGGATGCCGGGAATAGACGCCAGGGTGGTATAGATGTAGACCACAAAATCATCGACCCGGCCGCCAAAGAACCCGGCAGACACCCCGAACAACAACGATAGGGGAACCGCGATAATCAGTGGCAGGGTGCCGATAATCACCGCTGGCTTGACGCCTTTGAGAATACGGTAAAAGCTGTCATA
>JAPYUI010000308.1 GCA_029936175.1 Kiritimatiellia bacterium | reverse complement strand
GACTATCGGTAGCACGGAACACGTGTTTGCGCCGCCTGTTTTCATTGCCGATCGGTACAGCGTATGCCACCATTGTCTGTGGGACTGGCTCGGGCGATGCACGTTGTATCGACGGATGTTGACCAGGACGCGAATACAAAAGAACAGGAAACGATAATGGGCGAAGGTGGAAGAAAAGACAAAGGCGGTCGTGAAGCGAAAAAAGAACCGAAGCAATCGCTAAAGGAAAAGCGCAAGGCCAAAAAAGAAAAGAAGATGAAGAAGTAACGCCCCTGCGCCCCCGAAATCGGGCGCTTGGAGGTCGCGGGAAAGATATGCTTCTCGGAAAGGAGATCTTGGCCTGGAATATCCCCGGTCGGCCCTGGATATTTAGCGAAAATACCATCGTCAGCCCTATGAATTCTGCTACCCCCTCCCAACCATAAAACGGTCGCATGCTGCTTTTCCGCTGCGCAGTATGAAATACCGATTCCTATCGTGCTGCTCTCCTGTCCCGCCACCTCTACGGATCCTTCCCCCGTATCAATGAAGCTCGCGATGCCCACGGAAACGCACCGGCTTAGCAGATGAGGATCAATAAAGGAACATGGCTATCGCCCGTCTAAGCCCATCCATCGACCGGTTCTGCCTGAGGTCCCTCCACCCCGTCGCCTGCCTCGTTCTCGCAGCGATGGGTCATGCCGCCCATGCCCACGAGTGGCACCAGCAAGACGCTGGAACGGGGACGCCGGCATCCAATGCCGTGTTCACGATCCCGGCGGAGGCCGGGCCGGCACCGGTCAATGCCGCGGTGGTCGCTGAGCGGGCGGAGGCCTTCTCCGCCTTTCACCCGCTCGTGCGCGTCCGCTGGGATGACGACTGGTTCTACGTGGAATCCGACGGCATGCCCAATCACGGCATGATGACGGGCATTACCAGCTGGCAACAGCAGGTCGGGGTACCCCAGTATTACTATGGGGACAACGCCTGGCAGATCCCCCTCAACCCGCAGCTTTCCGACAATCCCATTTCAAGCGACAACAATCTCTTTCGAGGCGCCATCGCACTCGCGGTCAATGGGGTGCCCATATTCAATGCCCTGAACAACCGCGGGGAAGACGCGTTCCTCTTCGGTGAACTCGACCAGTGGGGCGGCCATGCGGGGCGGGCGGATGATTATCATTACCATGCGGCTCCGACCAACCTGCAGGACATCGTGGGCGTGGAGCAGCCCATCGCCTTCGCGCTTGATGGATATCCACTCTATGGCCTTCGCGAGCCCAACGGCTCGGCGGTCACCGGGCTCGACGCATACAACGGCCATCTCGACGGGAACGGGGGCTATCATTACCACTCGACGCACACCTATCCCTACATGAACGGCGGGTTGCGCGGCGTGGCCTCCGTGGTCGGTGGCCAGGTGGATCCCCAGCCACGCACACGCGAACTTCGTCCGGCCCTCACGCCGCTCAATGGGGCGGTGATCACGGCATACGAATCGCCGGCCGACGACCACTACGCCATCTCCTACACGCTGAATGGCCAGGTACACCAGGTGCACTGGTCGGTCGACCGCGGGGCGGAGACGGTTACCTACACCTTCATCGGGGCGGGTGGCGGCAGCAACGCACAAACCTATCCCAACTGGCAACCGGCTCCGGACCTGGCTGTATCATCACTCTCGGCAAGTCGATCCGCCTCAGGCTACTTGCGTTGCATCATGGTGGGCGAACCCGGGATGGGCTATCCCTTCGGCTATACGACCGACCTGCAGGCGTGGGCGCGTTTCGGGTTCCTGCAGCTCGACGATACCGGCTCCGTAAGCTTCGAGTTGAACCCGGTCGGTGCCCGGGGATTCCTGCGCGAGGGCGGCGGCGAAGCCTTCACGGGCGAGTAAGCTGGATGGGGGACGGGCGGCACGGCCGTTTTTCTGCTTGTTTGCCCCGCCTGCCTGCGTAGCTTCATTACCCTGTACGAACCAAGGGATACACCATGAATAATAAATTACCACGCATCTTCACCTTCCTGACCCTTGCCCTGCTCATGGCCGGGCCGACATCGGGATGGACCAAGACCAAGATCGTCCTGATCGCCGGGCGGGACAGCCATGGCACGAAAGCCCACAACTGGGGCGACGGGGTCGACCTCCTGTCGAATGCCCTCACCCGGGAATCCGGCCTGGACATCGAGACCGCGATCCACAAGGGCGGCTGGCCCAAGGACCCGTCGATCTTTGACCGCGCGGCCACGGTCGTGATTCTCTCCGACGGGGGAGGTGGCCACCCCATCAACAAGCACCTGGATGAATTCGACGCCCTGGCCGAAAAGGGTGTCGGCCTGGTATGCGTGCACTACGCGGTCGAGGTGCCCAAGGGCGCGGCGGGAGACAAGATGCTGAAATGGACCGGGGGCTATTTCGAGACGCACTGGTCGGTGAATCCGCACTGGACCGCCGATTTCAAGACCCTTCCCAAGCACCCCGTGGCGAATGGTGTAAAACCCTTCACCCTGAATGACGAGTGGTATTACCACATGCGCTTCCGCGAGAAAATGGAATGGCTGACACCGATCCTCAGCGCGCTGCCGCCGGCGGAAACACTGAAACGCGGGGACGGCGCGCACAGCAACAACCCCCATGTGAAGGCGGCCGTGCTTGAGCGCAAGGAGAAGCAGCACGTGGCCTGGGCCATGGAACGACCGGATGGCCAGCGAGGCTTCGGCACCACCGGGGCCCATTACCACACGTCCTGGGACCAGGACGACTTTCGCACCTGCGTGCTCAACGCGATCGTGTGGACGGCGAAACTAGCGGTGCCGAAGAACGGTGTGAAGTCACTCCCCAACCCCACCACACGCCTGGCAGACAAACCGAAGGCCGCCGCTTCCACCACGGAAGAGGGCTTTACCCCGCTGTTTAACGGACGCAACCTGGATGGCTGGGTCGGCAACACGAAAGGTTATGTCGCCAGCGACGGCCTACTCGTCTGCCAGGCCGGAAAGGGGAAGGGCGGAAATATCTATACCGAGCAGGAATATGACAATTTCGTTTTTCGCTTCGAGTTCAAGCTCACACCCGGGGCGAACAACGGGGTGGGGATCCGCGCACCCCTGAGCGGCACCGCCTCGAAGAAAGCCTTCGAAATCCAGATCCTCGATAACAGCGCGGAGAAGTACGCCAAGCTCCAGCCCACCCAGTACCACGGATCGGTTTACAAGTGCGCCGCGGCCAAGCGCGGCCACCTCAAGCCGGTGGGCGAGTGGAACAGCGAGGAAATCCGGGCGGATGG
>JAPYUI010000307.1 GCA_029936175.1 Kiritimatiellia bacterium | reverse complement strand
GGTACATTCGTCATGTCCACGCAAGGTTTCGCAGGGTATACTGTTCCCATGCGAATTTTGATTGTTGAGGACCAGCCCGATCTCCAGCGCAACATGGCGCGCGCATTGCGGGAAGAACTGTATGCCGTGGATACGGCCTCCGATGGGGAGGAGGGCCTGTACAAGGCCGAGGCCTATGCCTACGACGGGATTATTCTCGACGTCATGCTTCCCCGGCTGGACGGATGGGAGGTCCTGCAGCGGCTGCGGAAGACGAAAAGCACGCCTGTGCTCATGCTCACCGCCCGCGATTCCCTGGAGGACCGGGTGCGTGGACTGGATGAGGGCGCGGATGACTACCTTGGCAAACCGTTTGAACTGGCCGAGCTTTTTGCCCGGTTGCGTGCGCTGATCCGCCGGTCCGCAGGGGTGAGTGCGACCACCCTGGACCTGGGTGAACTGGTTCTCGACATGAAAAAGCGGACACTCCTGCGGGGAAAGGAGGAGGTCCCGGTTACCGCCCGGGAGTACAACCTCATCGAGTTCCTTGCCCTGCACCGGGGCGAGGTGGTGTCCCGCATGCGACTCTACGAGCATCTCTTTGACGAGGAGGATGCAAGTTACTCCAACCTGCTGGATGTCCACGTGTCCCGGATTCGGCGCAAGCTGGGCAAGGATTTTATTCTCACCGCCCGCGGGCACGGTTACTCCATCCCGGGGGAGCATGTTTAGCTCGATTTCATGGCGCTTGCAGGTGTCTTATGGACTCCTTTTCCTCGGGATGCTCATGGCCCTGGGCGGTTTCTCCTATGCCCTGCAACGGGCAAATCGCCTGCAGGCGATCGACGCCGGGTTGCATTCCCGGTCCACGCAGCTTGCGGGGACGCTGTACCGCCGGCCGCTGGGTGGGCGTCCCGAGGCCTCACTCGGCACGGCCCCCGCGGCGATACCCATGGTGCCCCGGATGGCGGCATTGTTCGACGAGGCGGGGCCGGTGCCGCATTATTACCTGGTCCGGGAGGCCAGGCCGGGTGGGCGCCTGCTATACCGATCGAGAACGGCGCCCGACCTGTTCGAGCTGCCCCCGGATGCCGATGCCATTCCCGGCGAAGGCCTGATGCGGATACGCGGTGAGTCCCGCGAACTGCTGCAGGTGAACCGGGGAGGCCTGGTCTTCCTGGTGGGTCGCAATATCTCGCCGGAACTGGCCGAGGTTCGCCGCCAGGCCGGCCGGCTGCTGCTCGGTGGCGCGGGGGTGTTGCTCGGGGGCCTGTTTGCCAGCGGGTGGGTGGCGCGAAGGTCGCTTAAGCCCATTGCCGACATCAGTGAAGCGGCCAAGCGGATCGCGGGGGGTGACATGGCTGAGCGGATTCAGACCTCCGAGAGCCGGACCGAGTTGGGTCAACTCGCCGAGGTGTTGAACCACAGCTTCGACGAGCTGGCCAATGCCTACCAGCGCCAGTCGCAGTTTACGTCCGATGCGGCGCACGAATTGCGTACGCCGATCTCGATCCTTTTGACGGAAACCCAGTCGACCCTGCATCAACCGCGCTCGGCGGAGGATTACCGGGAAAGCCTGGAGGTCTGCCTCGAGACCGCGCGCTCGATGCGTGAGTTGACGGATGGGCTCCTGGCCGTTGCACGCCTGGACGCGGGCATGGCCTTGAATCGCCGGGACCGGGTCGACCTGGTGGCCCTGGTCGAGGCCTGCCTGGAAAAGCTGGAGCCGAAAATCACCGGGCGCAGCCTCGAGGTGAAACGGGCGCTCAACCCCGTGGTGTGCCAAGGCGACCCGGTCCAACTGGAGCAGGTGATCACGAATCTCCTAAACAATGCGGTAAGCTACAATCGCGATGGCGGCGAGCTGGTGGTTTCCCTGCGCGGGGAGGGGGGGGTGGTCCTCGAGGTGGCGGATACCGGGATCGGCATTTCGGCCGAGGACCTGCCGCAGGTCTTCGATCGCTTCTACCGTGCGGACAAGGCGCGTGGTGACGCGGGCCACAGCGGCCTGGGACTGGCGATCAGCCGCCAGATCGTCGAGGCACATGGAGGTGACTTGACCGCCCAGAGCACGCCCGGGGAGGGCTCGGTATTCACCTTGCGCCTGCCGCTGGAAAGGGCATGAAAGTACCTTCCCGTGTTTTTTCCCGGTTGTCACCTTGTCGCAAGGTGGCTTCGGGTATACTAAAAGCATGGATGAAATGATCCGCCAAGGCATGCAGACGCCTCGTGTCATGGTCGATGCGTTATTGGACCTGGGCATGGCAGGTGAAAGACATAAACCCCCTAAGGGGAGAAACAAAATGATGAATAGACGCGAGATGATTCAGCGGGCTGCGTTCACCGCGGCTGCGATGGCAACGCCAGGGCTCTTTGCAGAGGAGCTGACGAGGACGGCGTTCCAGACCGAAGGACCGTTCTATCCCAACAAGTTGCCGCTCGACACGGACAATGACCTGTTGATCATCAACGACGCGATCACGCCCGCGGTTGGCGAGGTTACGCACCTGAGCGGCCGTGTCCTGGGCCTGTCGGGCGAGCCTGTCCGCAACGCGCTGGTCGAGATCTGGCAGGTTGACAACAACGGCGTGTACATTCACACCGAGGCCCGCGACCAGGAGAAACGCGACGGGAACTTCCAGGGCTTCGGACGCTTCCTGACGAACAGCAAGGGCGAGTATTACTTCCGGACGATCAAGCCCGTGCAGTACGGCCCGCGTACCTCGCATATCCACCTCGCGGTGAAGCAGGGTTCCAAGCGGATGTTGACCACGCAGATCTACACCCAGGGTGACCCGCGGAACACGCGGGACCGCATCCTGAATTCCGTCACGGACGCGGCAGCCCGCGACCTGTTGATCGCCGAGTACAAGCCGCTCCCTGGATCCAGGACGGGCGAGTTGGCAGTGAATTTCGACGTGGTCATCGGGGCCACTCCCGAGGACCCGAAGCAGGATGAGGGCCGAAGCGGGCCACGTCGTCGAGGAGCAGCCCGGCAGCAGTAATCTTTGTTTTTCCAAAGTGCTTAATAACCTATCCACGGAGAATGAAACCATGTTCTGGAAGATAAGAAGTGCCCGCCTGTCACCTTCCTGCAAGGTGGCCTCGGGTACACTGGAACCATGGATGCAATGACACACGTGGGGAAAGGTTTGCGGGGCCGGTTCACGGTCCTGTTGTGCACGGTGGTCCTCCTTCCCGGCCTGGGAGCGGATCCCCTTCAGGATTCATGGTATACGGATAAATCAGGCGCCTATGCCCGGGTCTTTCAAAGCGATGCCGACGTGCCG
>JAPYUI010000085.1:7613-18294 GCA_029936175.1 Kiritimatiellia bacterium | reverse complement strand
ATTTCATCGAGGCCCTTATAAACGTCAAGGAAAACAAAATGGATGCCGTGGTGGAGCTGGTGAACCCGGAAAATACCAAGAACCTGGGTGAGCAACTGATCGCCGCGACCTTCACCCCCGCCGTCGCAATGGTACAGTTAGCCGACAAATTCGGGGGCAAATTTCGTGCCGGGAAAATCACCGTGGGGGAGGATGGAAACACCGCTGTACAGATCCCGTACTTTTCCGGACCGACCGAGAACTGGGACCTGGATCCCGTACACTGGGTCAAGGTCGAAGGGGACTGGTACCTGCGCCTGGGGAAAAACTAAGCGGCCCGGTCAAGGCTCAACCACCCGCTCAAGGTCGTTGCTGATAACCAGGTATTCGTTGCTGATCGCGGCAAACTTCCTTTCTGCCACCGCACGACGGACCCGGGCCTCCTCCTGCACCCGCATCGCATCCGCAAGGATCTTTTCAATCTCGGACACCACGTTCGGGGCCATGATCGACGGAGCCTGCGGGTCGGGCCCGGCCACCGGTGAAGCCGGCGCTTCCGGGTGCTGTGGCTCCTTCGGCGACAAGGGCCTTGGGTCCGGCAGCTGCGGAACCGGTGTGGGCTCAAAAGGGGATGGGATCTCGGCCACATCGACCGCTTCCGTGATCGGCGACGAGCTCACCACATCATTGGTCTGGCCCCCAAAAAGGGCTTTAATCTGATGCAGGATCTCATCGGCTACGTTGTTGGTTGCAGCGAGAGCCGGGTCGATGGCTGCGACCTCTTCAGCAACCCGGTCAATGCGCGCCTGCAATGCGTGGGGAGGCCTGGCATCCACCGGCCCGGCGAACTCGACCGAAACCCGTGCGGGCGTTTCAAGCACCAGTGCGGGATCCGGCAGGATCGTCTCCGGTTCCGAAGCGACAATCACCGCGGCCGGAAGCTCTTCGGCCACATCCTCCCCGCCGAGAAAGCCTGCCAGGCTGACCAGGAGGTCCGCGCCGGCGCGCAAGCGACGCACCATGATCTCATCGCCTGCATTCAGCACCTCCAGCTCCAACTTCTGGCGCGGAACCTTCGAATTCAACATCACGTAATCCCCGTCCAGCGTGTACAACTGCACCTCCAGCCCCTCGTTGTAGCCCGGCACGTATTGGAATTCCACATTGCCGAAATTGGCAACCCGGCGGCCATTGCCCTGCAACAGGTTGATCTGGCTGTTTCGCACGATTAATATCGAGTGGAAGGCCTTGGCCCTCTTTGTTTTCCCGTCCTCCAGTTCCCCTGCAGCAGGTGTCTTCGTGGCATCGCCCGGGCCAACCGTATCCGGACGCGCCATATTATCAAAGCCCTCGATCTCATCCAGCACACCAAAGACCGCCGGTTGCCAGCCATTGTTCTTGGTCGCCACGATCTGCAGCGAAACACCGTCGAGGATGATCTTGTGCACGAGGGGTTTATCCTTCGACAGCAAACCGGCAACGGTCCAGAAGGCCGAAAGCTGGTCAACCTGGATATGCCCCGCTTCCAATAGCGGCGCCGTCGACTTCAGACCCCGTGTATGCAGGTTGAGCCGCGCATCAAAGCCACTGCCCTCGATTTCAAAGGGAACCCCCAACTGACTTTCCAGGCGGTCCGCAATGATACTTTGAAAGCCTGCCGTGCGCGATATCAGCAGGATTCCCAAATAGAAAATCAGGACGACGATCAGGGTCGTGCGAATAAAGGCAACGGCAACATACTTAAAAGGCTCTTCGAGAATCTTCCGCCGTTTCAGCAGCTCCTTGTCTTCCTTTGCCGGGTCCCCCTTCATATTAGCTCCCTGACAACTCCCGTGAGCGGTCCCGCGCGGCCCGCAGCGCCCGCTGCATGGTGCTCCCCAGCCCGGCTTCTTCCAACACCGCCAGCGCGGCGGCGGTGGTCCCCCCTCTCGACGTCACTCGTCGCCGCAACTCATCCGGCTCCAATCCGGATTCCACAACCATGCGACCCGCACCGATCAGGGTCTGCGCAACAAGCGCACGGGCAAGCTCCCGGTCCATGCCGGAAGCTTCGGCCTCGGCCAACATGGCTTCCATCATGTAAAAGAAATAGGCGGGCCCGCTTCCACTCAGTGAAGTGACCACGTCCTGCAGCGACTCATCCACCTGGACGGCAATCCCCACCGCTTCAAACATTTCCAGGGCGAAGGCCAGATCCGCCTCCGTCGCACCCGGGCCAGGGCTGATCCCGGCAGCACCGCATTGCACCAGGGCGGGGCTGTTCGGCATGACGCGAATCACGCGTGCGGCGGGACCCAGCAGCTCCGCTATACCCACCGATAAAAGACCGGCAGCGATACTGATCACCAGGGCATCCAGGCCTGCAATACCCGGCAGAACCTCCGGGAACACCTGTGGCTTAACCGCCAGCACGACGACATCCGCCGCCTGCACGGCCAGGGCATTATCCTGCACGGCCTCTACCCCGTAGGTTTCCCTCATATACACAAGCCGATCCTCATTGATATCCGTAACCGTGATATGCCCGGCAGGACAAACCCCGCCCTGGATCAGGCCCTTGACCAGGGCTTCGGCCATATTCCCCGCGCCAATAAATACCAGCTTTTCTACCTTCATGTCCTGCGCTTTCCAAAAAGATCGGTACCCACGCGAACAAAGGTCGCGCCTTCCTCAATTGCCACTTCCATATCGTGCGACATACCCATCGATAATTCATCCAGGGCAAACCCGGTGCTCACGCTGACCCGATCCCGCAACGCACGGGTCGCCTCGAAAAAGGTGCGGACTTTTTCGGGATCCGGAGTGAGCGGAGGCATCGTCATCAAGCCCATGACATCGACATTGATCAATTGGGTAGCGGATTCCAGGAGGGGTTCCAGGGCCTCTGGGGCTAGACCGAACTTGCTGCGTTCACCGGCCGTATTCACCTGGATCAGGACCTGGCGGGTCAACCCGGCGGACACGCAAGCCGTGTTCACGGCCTCGAGGAGACGGAGGGAGTCCACGGAGTGGATCATGTCGAAAAGCTGCACCGCCGACTTCACCTTGTTGGTCTGGAGGTGACCGATTAAGTGCCAGGTCACACCGCCGCGGCATTCCGGAATTTTATGCATGGCTTCCTGCACCCGGTTTTCACCGAAGAGAAGCAGCCCGGCCTGCACCGCTTCCTCCACGGCTTCCGGCGGCTGCTTCTTGGATACCGCCACCAGGCGGACCGTCTCCGGCGAACGACCCACGCGTTCACAGGCCAATGCGATACGCGCATGAACCTGTTCCACGCGCTCAAGGATACTCATCGTTTCTGTCATGTTCACGCAGCCTGACTTTATGCGATTTTCAGATGATCAAAAGACCTAAACGAAGATTTTCCGACGATCTGAAAAAGGGGGGGGAAATACATTCCGATCTCCGGAGCCCGGGACGAAGGATTTCCCGGTTCCGGGAAAACATCTGGAAAATCGTCCCGATCGAGGTTAAAGTGGCCATTCCATCGTGCCGATGACCGGAAAAGGCATTGCATCCGTGGCCGATCGGGTTATGAATGCCCACCGATGAAGTCCCGTTCCAGTCAAACGCTTCCCGTCCGCTGCCTGTGCCTCGCGATCCTCCTTGGGTCCTGTGGTTGTCGCTCCACGGACGATCCCAGGCGAGGAACGATTCCACCCAAGGCACTCGTTGAGAAGGTGCTCGACAAGGCACAGGATCCACGCAAGTACTGGATAAAAGTCTACCGGGGAGAGCATGGACCCATCTTTGAGGACAGCCATCGACTGCACCCCAACCAACACGCGGAGGTGGAGTTCGAGACGAACAAGCAGTCCCTTGCACCGATGATCCCGGGCATGACGCGCAAAAAAGAGTCGCATCCGGCCTTGATCGACACCCTTTCCGAGCACAACTGGATAGATTTTTATCACGCCTTGCAGTTCGGAGCCATCGCGCTCGGCCCCGAACCCTACGGGCTGCGGCCCACGCATGTCCTGGACTCGACGACCAGCTTCGTCGGCCTGCTGCCCACCTTCCGGATAGGGATGATGCAGATGGAAAGCCTGGTGGTAAATATTCGCCCCGTGAACATGGACCTCGGCCCGCTGGAGCGCGGCGTCAAGGATCCATACCCCGTATTCGTTCTCGGGCAGGACTTCCTCAAACCCTTCTCGTTTATCCGGATTGATTTTCCGATTCGAACCATTGCTTTCTCCGTCAGCCAGCCCTACAAACCGGATCCGGTCAAGCTGTTGGCCGCGTGCACCATCGAGTATGGGAACCGAGGCCTTACGGTGCAGGGCACCCTGGACAATTACGAAGGAGCCATCGCCATCGACCTGGCGGGTGACTACGAGTTTGCCATCCCCTACCCCGAGGCATCGGTGGAAACGCAGTTGACCCTGGGGAGCTTTGTTCGCCGTCAAGTACCGGTGAAAAACAGCCTTGACCTTGGGTTCAGTGCCCGCAGCTTACCATCCATAGGTAACCAGATGTTCAAGGACCTGGTTGTGACAATCGACAATCGCACCATGACCCTCTACCTGGAAAAGCCTCCCTTGCGCTAAACACCTGTTACAAAATTTGATTCAAGATGGAATGGAAACTACGGGCGATTTACCCTATGGTAAGCCCTGAATACGCAGGAACGTTGATGCTAAGGAGGAAAATGCATGTTTAAAAGACTCAGCAATCTCATCAAAGGCTTTTTCGGTTTGTTTGTATCCGGACTGGAGAAGAAGAATCCCAAGGCCCTGCTCGAGGTCGAAAAGGAAAACCTTCGGAAGCAAATTGCCAAATATAATCAAGGCTTGGCTGCGCATGCCGGGCTGGTCGAAAAGCTGATCACCCAGACCCGCCGACTGGAGAAGCGGGAACAGGGGCTTCGCGCCAAGGCCACGGCCAACCTGCGTGCCGGCAACCGCGAACAGGCCGCCGGCTACGCGCTCGAGTTGCAGGAAACCTCCCGGGAACTGGGGGAAAACCGCGGCCAGCTCGAGGAAGCCGAAACCATTTACAAGCAGATGCTCCAGGCACGGGATGTTTCCGTAAAAGCCGCCAAGGACAAGATCCAGGGCCTCCAGCGCAGTATGCAGGACCTCGATGTCAAGAAAGCACAGGCAGAGCTCGCGGAGATGGCCTCCGGCATGATCAGCGAAATCGGCGGGGCGGGTGATACGCTCAACCGCTTGGAGGAGATCGTGGAAGAGGAACGTACCAAGGCCGCCGGACGTGCACGGGTCGCTACGGATTCGGTGGACATGAGCGATATCGCCATGCAGGAATCCGAGCAGAAAGCCCTCGCCGAGCAGGCCCTGGCCGACTTTGCCGCGGCGGAAGGGATGGACCTCGGTGACCTTGTCACCCCTGAGGTACCCGCCAGTGCACCGGAGGGCGGCACTTCCGAGGAGGCTGACAAGTCCATGGGCCCTGAAGCCGAGGCGGAAGGCGACGCCTGACACCCTTTTGGAAGGCCGGTCGACTACTGGAGTAGTCGACCGGCTTTTTTGTGCCGATGTTTAAATATCTCAAAGCCGCTTTCCTGACGAAAAAAGAAGGCGTACCGGTGAACCTGCTCTACGTGGCGGTCATCGTCGGCTTGGGATTCATCCATCCCGCTTTCTGGATCGTCGGCACCCTGCTCGAGCTGTTTTTCCTGCTCGGCCTGGCTACCAACGAGCGTTTTTGCCAGCTGGTCGATGGCCTGCATAGGGCGGAGGTTTCGCAGGCGGATGAGGTGGATATCACGGGAACGCTGAAAAAGATGGTGAGAAAACTGCTTCGGGACGAGCACATGCGCTACAAACACTTTCGCTATACCTGCGATCGTGTACTCAAGCTCTACACGGAAAAAGATGCGGATACGATTACGGTGGACGATCACCACCTGGCCTTTAAGCGCCTCGAGTGGCGCTACCTGAAAATGCTGCTCGCGCGGAGCCGGATGCAGTCCAGGGACTTCACCTCGGCCCCCGTCCAGGTCAAGGCGGAGATCGACGAACTCAAGCAGGAACTCAAGGACCCCATGCTCGCCGATGCCCTGCGCCATGCAAAGGCAGCCCGCCTGGAAACCCTGGACCGGCGCTTCGAAATCCTGGGGCATCGCGACCAGGCCCTCGAAGAAATCGATGTCTGCCTGGCTCGAATCGATGAAAAACTCAAGCTCCTGCTCGAGCAGGCCGGCTTACACAGTACGCCGGCAGAAATCGCAGCTGAATTCGACAGTTCCAGCCTTCACTTAGACGGTATTTTCGGTGATGATGAAGCTGCGGTGGAAAGCACGGATCGTTTTTACGAGCAAACCCTGGAAGAGCAATCGTGAGAAAGAAGAAGAACAGCGTCCCGGCCTGGGCGAATGAATTGATCACGCTCTACGAAAGCGATGCGACCAACCAGTTCATCCTTTCCGGGAACGTGAACGACCGGGTCCTCATGCCCGATCACAAGAAGGACACCGGAACCCTGGTCGAGTTCATGATCGAGGTGCTGTTGCGTTCCTTCGATGTGGTGATCACCTATGACCTGGGCTCGGGTATCCGGATCGAAAAAGGCGGGCCGATCTTCAGCCAATGGCCCCGCATGAAAAGTGATCCCCACCTGCCGAAGACCCCGCGACCGGCCATTGAACTGCTGAACCATTACTTTCGCTACTGTGCGAACCTGGCCACCCTCGGCCACAAAAACCTGCGCGTGGCCGGCATCATCAAGGCCGCCCACTTTGTGACCCCGGATATGCGCATGGGGGTAAATCACGACCTGAATGCCATGGCCCTCCTCATGCGCGACTGGTCGGTCGAAAGCAGCCTTACCCGCCAGCACCTGGCCACGTTTTTCATTACCGAGAACCTGAATGACATTCATACGCTGCTGGCCAACAACACCCGGGCGAGCAACGTCACCGTTCCCTTGCCCGACGGCGAAACGATCCACGAAGCACTCATGCGCTGGTCGACTAAATTCCCCCTCGCACTCAAGCAATACAAGGAGGACCTGGAGACGCCCGCGAACGGACTCACCGGCACCACCCTGGGGTCGATCGAATCGCTCCTGAAAACCAAGGAGTATACGAAAGAGGAGATTACGCCGGGTGACCTCGCGGACCTGAAGAAGGAACTGGTCGAGAAAGACTGCAACGGGCTGATTGAATTCATCGAGTCCGACCTCGACCTCGACATTTACGCGGGGGCGGAGACGATCAAGAACTGGATTCGCCAGGACATCAAGCTCTGGGAGAAAAGCGACCTCGAGGCCATGCCCATGGGCTACCTGCTCTGCGGCCCGGTGGGCACCGGCAAGACCTTCCTGGTGAAGTGCCTGGCGGGGGAAGCCGGCGTGCCCGTGGTCAAGCTGAAGAACTTCCGCGACAAGTGGGTGGGGAGCACCGAGGGCAACCTCGAGCGGATCTTCCGCCTCCTCCACGCGCTCGGCCGGTGTATCGTGTTCATCGACGAGGCGGACCAGACCCTGGGCAAACGGGACTCGGGGAACAACGACTCCGGCTTGTCCGGGCGGGTCTATTCAATGATTGCCCAGGAGATGAGCAACCCTTCGAATCGCGGGCGCATCCTCTGGATTCTCGCCTCCAGCCGACCCGACCTGATCGAGGTCGACCTGAAACGCCCGGGCCGCATCGACGTAAAGATGCCCATTTTCCCGACGACCACCCGGGAAGAGAGCTTTAACCTGATCAAGATTCTAACCGGGCGGCGCGGCCTGGCATTCGAAGAAGATACCGAAAATGGGCTCGGGGACGACTTGCCGGTGATGCTGACCCCGGGGGCCGCAGAGGCCCTGGCGATGAAGATCTACCGCACGGTGAAAACGGAGGGGATCAGTCCGGATGAAGCGCTGGCGGGCATCCTGAAGGGTTACCAGAGCCCGGTGCCGGAGGAGGTCATGGATTTCCAGATCCGGATTGCGATGAATGAAGCAAGCGACCTGGATTTCGTGCCGGACTACTACACCCAGCACTTTGGGAAATAATCATAAATACACCAAGAAGATCCTGGTTCAGCCGACACTGGAAGTGGTTCGTGCCCACAGGCTGCCTCGGCGCGCTCGGCCTGCTCGTCGGCTTCGTCTTCCTGATGATAACCCTCCTGTTCGGCGCCATGAAAAAAAGCGAGGTCTACCGGGTCGCCCTGGAAACGGCGCAGGCCCACGCCAAGGTCCAGGCAGCGCTCGGCACACCGGTTGAGGACGGGCTGATTTTTTCGGGAAATATCAACGTCACCCCGACCTCGGGGGACGCCGATTTCGCCATCCCGATCAAGGGTCCCCAGGCGAAGGGGACGATCTTCGCCGTGGCCAGCAAGTCCGCGGGTAAATGGACCTTCAGCACGCTCGAGGTGGAGGTGAGCGGTGCCGCGGAAACGGACCGAATCACCTTGCTGAAGTAAGGGCATAGCGGCGGCATGCCCGCCGCCGGCCTTCCTACGCCACGGGGCAGAAGCCCCGGGCTGCCGCTAGTTCCCCGCCGCCGCTTCGGCCTTCGGAAGTTCCGGGGCCTCCGGATGGACCGTGGTCTTCCGGCCGCCCTGTATCTTCTTGACCGCGGCAAGCGCAGCTTTCACGGAAGGGGTGCCTTCATGGATGCCGTAGGCAATGGTGAAGGTCCGGCTGGCGCCGGGTGCCAAGGTGGGGACCCGGCCGAAGTGACGCTCCACCTTGCGATTGAAAGGATAGCCGGTCGCGGGCTCAATGCCCGTCACGTACCCGTCTTCACGCGAGGTGGTGTTCTTCCAGATGGTCAAGTGGGGCAGCTCGTTGATATTCCAGGCGAGGGAGGTGGCGAGATCGCCCGCCTTATTGTGCAGGACCGACATGGTGCGCCCCTTGGCATCGCCGTACGGCTCGAGCAGGTAGACCTCCTCCTGGAAACCCGGCACCGGGCCCCCGTAGGTCGTATACGTGCCGATCGCCTTCGCGGCGTTGTCATCCATGGGGGTGACCGACTTGGTTGCCGTGACGACCTCCGCGCCTTCCTCGAGGATGGAACTGCCGTAGTTCCCGTGATAAATGATCTGGAACTCCTGCTCCGCCCCACCGATATTGGTGATGGTGTCGCTGATCGTAAAGGTCCCGGAACCCACCTCCATCGAAAGGGTGGTGTCCAGGCGGAGCTTCGGCCCGTAGAAGAATTTCTCGTAAACCGTTCCATGCAGGGTCAGGCGCTTGCCTTCCACGCTCAGGCTCACTTCCGAAGCGGGGATGTTCTGGATCTTTCCGTGCAGGGTAAGGGGAAAATCATTCTCATCGGTCCCGGGGTGTCCGGCAAACTCGAGCCCACAGCGAACCATCCACTCGTTGAAGCCTTCCAGCCAGCCGAGGCCGCCGCGGCTCTCCAGGTCGATGTATGAAGGGTGAACAATTTCCGGCACCGGGGAGTTCCAACCGAGCCGCACATCGCCCTTGCGCACGTCGTACACGCCCATCCCGCGCGTGGGGATGACGCGAATGGTCAGCGAGCCATTGTCCATGGTGATCAATTGGCAGCCTTCGGAACGGCCCCCCTTCAGGGTTTCTACCTGGACGCGCCAGCCCTTGCCGTCAATGAGCTTATTCTCGTGATTGATCTGTTGGGCGACACTGCTGATGACATGGGTCTCCCCCAGGGCGGGCAGAGCCAGGGCACTGAGTAATCCGATCAGGTATTTTTTCATCTCATTCTCCACGGGGTTCATTCGTACGTGTTCAGGTCCGCCCTCTTTGCGAAGGCGGCTATGCAAAAACGTCCTCAAGGGCCTGGCGCATCACCGTGGGATCGGCATCGACCCCGGTCCAGTACTTGATCCCGATCACGCCCTGGTTGACCAGCATACCGAGACCGTCGATGACCGGGCAGCCTTTCGCCCGCGCATCTTTCACCAGGTTGGTCAGGGGCGGATTGGGAATCACGTCGGCCACGACCATGTCACCGGTCAGGCTGTCCATGTCGATGGCCAACCGGGCATCAACATCCGGAAACAGGCCGATCGAGGTGGCGTTGATCACGACCCCGGCACCTGCGGGAATCACGTAGTCCCCTTCCCAGGCGGCGAATGTGGCTTCAGCCGGCACCCGGTCGTTCAAGAGGTCCACCAGGCCCTCGCCACGCTCCACGGAGCGATTGACGATCGTGATGTGGGAGGCTCCCGCAAGCGCGAGCTCCACACTGATGGCCCGAGCCGCTCCACCCGCACCAAAAATAACCACGCGCTGCCCCGCCGGATCGCACAGCTCGCGCAGGGATGATACGAATCCCTTGCCGTCCGTGTTCTGGCCGATCAGCTTGCCGTCCTCGATCACCACGCAGTTCACCGCCCCCATGACCTCGGCGGACTCGCCCAGGCCATCCAAATGATCGATGACCGACACCTTGTGTGGGATGGTGCAGTTGAACCCGCGAAAGCCCATCGCCTTGGCACCCGCCACCGCGGCCGCGAGGCCCTCCGGGGCAACTTCGATGGTGAGATAGCGCCAATCCAGGCCGTGATGCCGATAGGCCGCCTCAACCATGACCTGGGTCGGGTTTTCCGAGATGGGCTGCCCGAAGGCAGCGGTGAGTTCCTGCTTAAAGTTCAATGCTGCCATGTGATCCTACATCCATTCATTTATGGAAATTCAAACGCCTGCGGGGTGGGTCCCAGATTTGGAAGCGCCGTGGCCCGGTCATTTCCGCATTTGGAAAAACAACTATATTGTGAAATGGGTTGTCAATAGCAGTGTGAGTTTCTAA
>JAPYUI010000085.1:2969-7513 GCA_029936175.1 Kiritimatiellia bacterium | reverse complement strand
GAAGGTACGAACCCCACCTCAACCGGAGGCAAGGTGATTGCCTTTTCCAAGATGAATTCCAACAATCCTTTTTTCGAGGTCATCGCCGAGGGCATGCGCGATGAAGCCAAGAAGTACGGGTACGAAGTCAAGGTCGTCAGTGGCGAGGCCGACGTGGCCAAGCAGAAAGACCAGATCAAGGACTTTATCGTGCAGAAAGTGGCTGCTATCGTGCTGAATCCGGTCGACTCGGCTTCCATCGGGCCAGCGATCAAGGAAGCCAACGAAGCGGGCATCCCGGTCTTCACCTGCGACCTGCAATGCACGGATGAATCCGCCAAGGTCACCGCCCATATCGCCACCGACAATTACCAGGGTGGCAAGCTCGCTGGTGAAGCGATGATCGAGGCCCTGGGTGAGAACGGGGGTGAAATTGCCATCCTGACACACGACCCGGCCGCTTCCTGTATCGACCGTGTCGCAGGCTTCGACGAGGTCATCAAGGCCTACAATGCCGGCCGGGAAACCGGCAAGATCACCGCGGTCAAGCGCCTGCCCTGTGAGGGGCAGCGCGACCCCGGCTTTAAAGCCACGGAAGATATCATCACCGCACACGGCAACCTGGCCGGCATCTTCGCTATCAACGATCCCGGCGCCCTCGGCGCCTACGCAGCACTGGAAAAGCACGGCAAGGCCGGCCAGGTCAAGATCATCGGCTTTGACGGCCAGCCCGACGGACTCCAGGCGATCAAGGACGGCAAGATTTATGCCGACCCGATCCAGTTCCCGGAGAAAATGGGCCGCCAGACCATCACCGCGATTTCCAAGTACCTCGCCGGTGAAGAGGTCGACCCAATCCAGCTGATCCCCGCCGAGCTCTACCGCCAGGCGGATGGAGCCAAAGACCCCAGCCTCAATTAGCGCATGATGTTGCGGGGTGGATCGGCCGAGTCGTGGATGCGGTTAAGCGATAACCGCGCAACGACCCGCGGGTCTTCCAGGGGACCTGGCAGATGAGCGCCCCACTCCTCCAGATGGAGGGCATCGAGAAGTCCTTTCCCGGTGTCAAGGCACTGCAGGCCGTGGACCTCTCCCTGCACCCGGGCGAGGTCCTCGCATTGCTCGGGGAAAACGGAGCAGGGAAAAGCACCCTGATTAAAATCCTGAGCGGTGCCCACAAGCCGAATGCCGGTAGAATCCTCATCGACAACCAGGCCTTGCAGATCAACAGCCCGGTGGATTCCGAGGCGGCCGGTATCGCGGTGATCTACCAGGAATTCAACCTGGTCCCCTGGCTGACGGTACGGGACAACCTGTTCCTCGGGCGCTATGGCACGCTGCACCTGATTAAACGCCGCGAGGAAACCCGCAAGGCAAAAAAAATCCTGGAGCGCCTCGGCCTCGACATCCCACTCGAGACCCCTTGTGCCCGGCTCTCGGTTGCCGAGCAACAAATCGTGGAAATCGCCAAGGCGCTGCTCATCGATGCACGCATCCTGGTTATGGATGAACCCAGTGCAACCTTGAGCGGCCGCGAGGTCGACAAGCTCCTGGAGATCGTCAAGGACCTGAAGGAGCAGGGTATCGGTATCATTTACATCAGCCACCGGCTGGAGGAAATCTTCCGCATTGCTGACCGGGTATCGGTTCTCCGTGACGGAGAGCATGTCGGCACACGGGACATCGGCGCACTGACGAAAGAGAGCATGATCGAGTTAATGGTCGGCCGAAAGCTGGAAAAGGAGTTTCCCTCGCGTGACGTGGAAATCGGCGAAGTGCGACTCGCTGCAGACGGCCTGCGAAAGGGAAATATGGTCCGTGATGTCAGCCTGCAGGTCCGCAAGGGTGAGGTGGTCGGCTTGACGGGCCTGGTCGGATCCCGCCGCACGGAAACGGCCAGGCTCCTATTCGGCGCGGACAGGCTGGATGGCGGTGTCATCACCCTCGATGGCAAGGCACTGACCCTCCGTAACCCCCGCGATGCAATCAGGGCCGGTATCTGCCTGCTCACCGAGGATCGCAAGGCCCAGGGACTGGTACTCTGCCTCAGTGTGCGCGAAAACTTCGGCCACCCGAACCTGGACCAGTTCTCCCGCTTTTCGGTCATCAACCGGGCCAGGGAAAGCAAGGCCTTCGGGAATTACGTGGAGAGCATCCGGATCAAGATCTCCCACCATGAACAGTTGGCTAAGAACCTGTCCGGGGGCAACCAGCAGAAGGTGGTGCTCGCCAAGTGGTTGCAGCGCAATGCGGACGTACTCATCTTTGATGAACCAACCCGCGGCATTGATGTGGGCGCAAAGTTTGAAATCTACCAGCTGATCAACCAGTTGGCCATGGATGGCAAGGCGGTCCTCATGATCAGTTCCGAACTCCCGGAAATTCTCGGCATGTGCGACCGCATCCTGGTCATGCACGAAGGCCGGATCCAGGGTGAACTATCGAAAGACGAGGCCAGCCAGGAAAACATTATGGCCTTGGCCGTGGGAGGCCAGGATGCGGCATAATCTCAAGCAGGCGGCCTACGACTACGGCATGATCTTTGTGCTCCTGCTGCTCGGTATTATCTTCAGCTTTACGACCATCAAGGAACAAACGCCCGATGACGCGGCAGCGGGCCGCAAGATGGGCAAGACCCTCAAGAAAGAGGTGGTGCTGATCGTGACGCGCGATTCAGAGCAACACCGCACCTTTGCCGAGGCCTTGCGTGCATCCCTCAGCGCAAACGGCAACGAGATCCTCAACATCCTGCAGGGGGAACCGCGAGACGTTCGCAAGGTCCTGGTGGCCATGGAAAACGACCCGGGCGCCAAGCGCCCGACCGTCATCGCCGGTCCGCATGCAACGATGAACTGGGACCTCTTTAACAAGGGGTATTTCAACAGCCATTTTTCCAGCTTGGACGGAGTGAAATTTGTCAAGCCCGCGACCTATACCTGGCCCACGTTCCTGACCCGGCAGAACCTCGTTAACGTCGCGACCCAGATCGTGGTGATCTCCATTATCGCCATCGGCATGACCATGGTAATCATCACCGGGGGCATCGACCTCTCGGTGGGCAGCCTGATCGCGTTATCGGCATCCATCGCCGCGGCGATCATCCACAACGCCGCTGGAAACGGGCCCAGCACCGAGGTGGCCACCACCGTGGTTGTCGGCGCATGCGCGGTGGGCATCCTGGCCAGCGGCTGCTTCGGATTCTTCAGTGGCGCGGTAACCGCCTGCTTCAAGGTACCCAGCTTTATCGTGACCCTGGCGGTCATGATGATGGTTCGAGGCTACGCCTTCAAGTCGGTCGGCGGCGAAGCCAAGGGAAGCCTGCCGGATGCCTTCACCACGCTCGGTCACGGCGATTGGATGGGCATCCCGATCTCCGTCGTGCTCATGGCGGTACTCTACTACATCGCCTGGTTCGTCATGACCCAGACCATCTTCGGTCGGAATGTCTACGCGCTGGGCGGGAATGCCGAGGCCGCTCGCCTGTCCGGGGTTCCAACCAAGCGGATCACCATCACGGTGTTCACCATCTGCGGCCTGCTGGCCGGACTGGGCGGTATCGTCCTCGCCTCTGAACTCGCCAGCGGGGATCCTAAGACCGGGACCTTCTATGAACTGTACGTCATCGCTGCCGTTGTCGTGGGCGGCACCTCGCTCATGGGCGGCCAGGGCAAGATCCTCGGCACCCTGATCGGGGCATTCATCATCGGTGTCATCCGCAACGGCATGAACCTCAACGGGGTCGACCCCTTCAACCAGATGATTGTCTTCGGCTGGATCATCCTGCTCGCCGTGCTCGCGGAGAAAGGCAAGGAACTTATGGTAAGCGGGGGGCGATCCCCCTTTGCCGTGTTGGGAGGACTCTTTGCTTCGCGCAAGCGTGGCGAGCATATGGAAACCGGCCACGGGGAAAATGAGTAGATGGCTGGCCGCCCGGTTATTTTCGGAGAGATCCTCTTCGACTGCTTTCCCGATGGCTCACAGGTCTTTTCCGGCGCCCCCCTGAATGTCTGCCGCAACCTGAAGTACCTCGGCTACGAACCGCTGATGATCAGCCGCATCGGCCGGGATGCCCTCGGGGATACCGTGCTGGAGGAAATGCAGAACATCGACCTGGACACGGCGGGCGTTCAAATGGACGAAGCCCATGCGACCGGCCGGGTTGCCGTCACCCTGGACGGAAGTGAACCCCAGTTTGACATCGCGCCCGGCCAGGCCTGGGACTGTATCGCAACAGACGAGGCCCGGGAAACCGTGAGTGGACTGGATATCTCATTTGTCTACACCGGCACGCTCGCCCTGCGCCAGGAGACCTCCATGCGGAGTTTCTACGGGATACTGGAACTCATTGATGCCCCCTTGTTCTTCGACGTGAACCTGCGACAGGCATGGTGGAGCAACGAGCTCGTGGACGACTTGCTTGGCCGGGCCACCTGGCTGAAATGCAACGCGGTTGAGTACGAGGCCTTGTTCGGCGATGCCGACCCGGCCATCATCCGCGAGAAGTACGAACTGGACGTCTTGATCCAGACCCGCGGCGGTGACGGCGCAGCGATCGCCTTTCCAGG
>JAPYUI010000085.1:0-2869 GCA_029936175.1 Kiritimatiellia bacterium | reverse complement strand
GACGAACCCCTACCCCGGGGATTTGTCCAAGGTCATGAAGCCAGACGAAATCGTGGACATCATCCTGTTTCTATTATTGCAACCGGATCACAGCCTGTATAAGCAGCTAACGGTGTTCCCAACGAATGAATGGCATTAGGATGCGTTCCTTCATCCTGCTACTGTACGCCTCCTTGTGCCTCTTCCCGCTCGACGGAACGGCCACTGCGGCTGAGCCGATCCACCGTTGGGTCTTTTCGCCGAAGTATGTGAAGGAGCGCGTACTCCTTCCAGAGACCGGGGCCCTGAAGGGCACAATTACCGGCCCCTTTAAGTCACTCAAGGAGCCCGACAGCCTGGGTTTCATCGGCAGCAGCAAGGCGGGTAATGAAATCATCCTCAGTGCAGACCTGGGCACGGCATCCCTCCCCAGCCAGGCCCTGACCGTCGAGGCCTGGGTAATGATTGACCGACCCCAGAAATGGGGCGGGATCTGTGGGGCGATCCAGGACAACGGTAGCTATGAAAAGGGCTGGCTCCTCGGCTACGGAAATACGGCCTTTTACTTCGCACTCGCGGGTGAACAGCCCACCAACATGACCTACCTGGAAAGCAAGCAAGCCTACTCGCCTGGATCCTGGTATCACGTGGTCGGCACCTACGACGGAATCGAACAACGGATCTACATCGACGGACAGCTCTCGGCGAGCGCCAAGACCCAGAAAGGCCCGATTGCATATCCGCCCAAGGGTTGGTTCACCCTGGCCACCTACAAGGATGACAACGAAAACTATGCCATGGCCGGGCGATTGGAATCGGTGTCGGTCTGGGATCATGCATTGGCACCAGCAACGATCCTGGAACATTATGGCAGGCGGAAAACGATGTTCCCCGGTATCGAAGCGGGGGGCGGGGACGAGGAATCGATCGCCGGATGGCCAACGTACATGCACGACACCCATCGAAGCGGACACACCCTGGAGTCCATCCGCCTGCCTCTCTATCCCAAGTGGCATGTCCAGGTCAAGCCACCCGCCCCTGCCTGGCCTCCGCCCGCCAAACAGGATTTCTGGCACAAGAAGGCCACCCTGAAGGCGCGTGTCACCTACGACCGCGGCATCCAGCTGGTCAGCGACGGGGAGGCGGTCTACTACGGTTCATCATCTGAAGACATGGTGGTGCGCCTGGATGCCGACACCGGGGAGCGCGACTGGACATTTTACACGGAAGGCCCCGTTCGCCTGGCACCCACCCTGGCGGGTGAGCGGATTCTCTTCGGTTGTGACGACGGATGGGTGTATGGGCTGAATCGCAAGACCGGGGCCTTGCTATACAAGCTGCGGCCGCCGGGGTCGAGTGACCGGCGGATCCCCGGGAATGAACGGATCATCAGCGTATGGCCGATCCGAACCAGCGTATTGGTTGAAGACGGGACGGGTTATTTCGGCGCGGGCATCTTCCCCTCGCAGGGTGCGTGGCACGCATCCTTCAATATCGAGACCGGAACCCTGATCGACGCGAAGGCCTTGGGCGTTTCGCCACAGGGCTACCTCGAGAAGCGGGATGGACGCTTATTCACACCCACGGGGCGCATCCTTTCCGGAGCCTTCCTCAACCAGCTCAAAAGACGGGGAAAGGCAAGCAATCGAAAAGTACAGGCCATACCGGAGGAGTACCCCTACGCCTTCATCGGAACCCCGGAATACCGATTTGGTGGGGGTGAAAACAAGCTCGCGGCCCTGGATGCCGGGAGCGGTGAGGTGCGCTGGGAAGCACCGGTCAGGGGCAAGGTGCATTCCCTTATCCTCGCCAGCCATACCGGGAAGGCCCTCCAGCCAGGCGAAGCCGGGAACAGCATCCTGTTCGCATCGACCGACCGGGGTGACATCTACGCCTTTGATGCCCACCCGCGGGGGAACAAGCCGGTGCACCGGAAAACCGTTGAAGAACCCCGTGATTCCGCAGCGTCCCCGGATGTCGGAAGACTTCTCAAGCGGCTCGGCCGAACGCGGGGATATGCGCTGTTTACCGCGCCCACCCGGCCCTCCGTGATAAAGCAACTCTGCCGGGAAAGTGCCTTGCGTGTCACCTGCCTGGCCAGTGATGTTCAAGCCACCCGGAAACGCCTTGCGTCCTCCCGCATACGGGTGCATGCGCACCGGGCTACCCTGCCCTACACCGATCATCTCTTCAACCTGGTCGTCGACGACGGGAGCAGTGGCATCACGCGCCAGGAGCTGCTTCGCGTCCTTCATCCGGATGGCATTCTCCTGTTGAAGGGGACCTTGATCCGCAAGCCTGCACTGACCGGCATCGGCGAATGGACGCACCTGTACGGTGATGCCGCCAACACCACGTCCAGTGGAGATGAACGGGTGGGGGCAAAACTGGCACTGCAATGGTTCGGCCGTCCCGGTCCGCAGAACATGATCGATCGACATCACCGCAGCTTTGGCTCCCTGTGGAAAAACAATCGCGTCTTCATCCCCGGGAACGAGGTCGTGTACGGGGTGGATGCCTACAACGGGACGATCCTCTGGGAACGCCCGGTTCCCGGATCCAGACGGGTCGGGGTGTTCCGGGACAACGGGGGCATGGTGGTGACCGACAACCACCTGCTCATCAGCACGGAAGCAGCAGTCTGGGTGGTGGATCCGGCCACGGGCGAGATGCTCGACACCTGGCCGGTACCGGACAGGAAGGAGGAGGAATGGGGCTATCTCGCGGCACAGGGGATGCACATTTTTGGCAGCGCGGTTCAAGCGGGTGGCGTCCGGCGGGACCACAGCCATCGGCAAATCGTCGAGGGCACCTATTATGACAATCGCCCCATCGTGACCAGCGATCGCTTCTTCGTGCTGAACGCCAGGACGGGCGAACGCAGCTGGGA
>JAPYUI010000084.1:15800-18389 GCA_029936175.1 Kiritimatiellia bacterium | reverse complement strand
CCGGCGAAAGGAGCAGGGGCAATCGATACCGCGTCCCCTAGCTCCGCAGCTTTTGCCGCAGCATGACCAACCAGGAGCGCCTGCTCAAGCCACGCAGGAAGAGCACGGCAAAAACCACCAGCATACCCGTTTCCGGCTCGGGAACCTGGCCGCTTACCTTGTAGACAAAAAACACCCCATCCACACGATAATCGAGATATCCACGGTTCAACTGGAGCGCATCCGCCGCGGTCCCCTGGGCGATCTCACCCGGTCCCCAGGTCCGAAAGAAAGAACCGCCGTCCGGACCAGGGCCCACGATATTATCGAATTGACCGCTGACACTGGTCGCCGAGATCAACTGGAGTTCGCCCGTGTTGATGCCGCCCCGTCCGCGCAAACGCTGCATATCATTCCAGAACTGAAAAATGTCACCGCCCGCGGACAGGTCCAGCGCGCCGCTAACCGCCAACTTATCGAAGATGATGCCGCCACTTTCGTACAAGTCGTTCAGCTCCAGTGTAGCACCGGTGGAACTGGCCAAATCCCCGGTGAATCCGATGATACTACCGTTCCCGCTGGCGTTTTGGGATACCTCGCGCACCGTCAGGGTTGCACCCCAGTTGAACACGCCGGTCGTCCCATCCACGATAATGCTATTGGAACGCAAGGTTCCACCGTCCAGGTTGTAGGTCCCTGCGTTCCCGACGACCCCGTTGCCGACACGCAGCACGTTGTTCACAAAAACCTGGCCCGCATTTTGATCAAACAGGGCGGTAGAGGCGGCACCATTCGAAAAGGCAACGTTGAGATCCTGGTTCGCATGCACGTAGGCCCCCGATCCATTCATGACCAGGGTGGCATTCCCCGTACTCTGCGCGGCCAGATTGAACGGGCTGTTTTCGGAATTAGCAATCGAGGCGTTGTCGTTCAGGGTCAGGGTGGAGGTCCCACTGCGACCGATATTCACGTAGGTCCTGGCCGCAATTATGCTGTTTCCACTCATGGTGACGCTGGAATCAGAACCGGCAGCATTGTGCGAGGTGGAAAATTCACGAACACCGGCGATCGCGCTGGTGCCGCTCATGATCAAGGTGCCGTCCCCGTTATACCCGATATGCACATCGTCCGAGGCGCCCGATCCCGCGATCAGGGCATTGCCGCTCATGGTCACGGTACCGCGACCGCTTGCGTTCTGGCCAACCCGAACATCACTGTTCGCCCCTACGCCAACCCGAAGGATGGATGCGTCACCCATCACGAGGTGTCCTTCGCCACTGTGCCCCAACTGCAGGTTCGTCCGGATATCCAGCCGGGCACTGTTATTCATGTTAATCGTTCCGACGGCACCATTGTTTGCCCCGACGCGCACGTTCGCACGGTGGAATGCGGAGGCGTTGTCATTCATGGTCAGGATGCCCTTTGCATTGCTCCCGCTATTGCCGATCAAAAACAACCCGCTGCTGCCGCCATTCTGTGAATCGATAAGCTCGCTGCTGCCACTCATGACCAGGTGCCCGTTTCCGTTGGCCGACTGCCCGATGGATATTCCTTCAATGTACTCGACGATGGCATCGCCACTCATGTTGTACGTGGCGGCATTGTTGTTGCCGACGCGGAATTGATAGGTTCCGGCCGCGCTGGACATGTCAATGGTTCCGGACTGGTGGTTGAAGGTGGTAGAACCATTGGACCCGGTGGATCCGGCGTGCAAAACCGTGAAACTCGTTATAGCGGCAGCGCCCGGGTTCCAGTTGACTACGTTGGCGTTCGCACTTCCCGTGTTGATGCGAAAATCAAGCTCCAGCATCCCGATGGGTTCCGCCGTAACGTCAATGGTTCCACCGGCATTGAACAGGGCCACGTCATCGATATCACCCGGCACCCCGGCACTCCAGTTACCGGCCGTATTCCAGTCGGTTCCGCTACCCCCGGTCCAGGTCGTGGTCGCCCGGGCCAGCATCGGAACGAGCATCAGGGCCATAGCCAAGACCCATATGAAATGCTCCGCTTTTTTTATTTTCTTCATTTCCCGTCGAAAAATAACGCACCGTAGACGGCCTCCTGAATATACAGGCCGTTCCCATGTAATTTAGTCGTTTTTAGGGCATGGTGTAAAGTGAACAAACACCGTTTCTTAGCCCTGGTACCTGCACAATGGTTCAGCCTATAGGATTTGCCTATTAGACATGCCTCCCAGATTGGCCTATAATCGCAGGTATGACCCCTATAAAAACAGCTGTAACCATAGTTGCTTCAACTCTTTACAGCTTCTCCATCATCATGGTTAGCGCCGAATCCAAGCTGAAGTCCTTCGAACGCTCTGCGACCGGAAAAAATCGATCCTCCTCGAAGCCCTCCACCTCGGTGAACCGAAACGAGGACGACGAGGACAACACGAACTACCATGAGGAGGGCTACCATCACTACCACAACGCCTTTTTCTACCGCGTGATGCGCGCCGGGCATGAGAGCTACGCGGCGGTTACCCCCGAGGACGTGAACTACGTGGCGCCCTACGACTACCGGCGCGAAAGAGGATCCCCGCGTATCCCCTTTATCCGCCTGGATCTTGCCTACCAGGACGTCGACACGAATATCGAGAGCCTG
>JAPYUI010000084.1:2054-15700 GCA_029936175.1 Kiritimatiellia bacterium | reverse complement strand
GACGGGGAAGACCCTGCTTCGCTGGAGATAAGCCAGTGGCATGCCCTGTACCGCATGTCCCTCGGCCCGCGTATCGAATGCGATATCGGGCTCGGCTCGATGACGTTGCACGGTGATTTCAAGACCTCGGGCGCCTCCATCACCCTGCCGATCGCGTATCATGCTCCCGAGTACTTCTCCATCGAGCTCCGTCCCGCCTGGGGCGATTTTGGTGAAAACGATGTCTTCGATGTCGAGCTCGCCGGCATGCTGAACATCAAGTACATCAGCCTCCGCGGCGGCTATCGCTGGATGAAAGCCGGAGGCGTGGAGCTGAGCGGCCCCTTCGGCGGTCTATCACTGCAGTGGTGAACGCCCGGGGATACGCCCTGAATCGGAGGATGCGTCCTCCCGATTCCCGCCTTGCATACGCTTGAGAACTGTGGTGGTTTGCGCAAAACGCATCCCCTATGACCCGCAACACAAAGAACCACGTTACCAATGGCATCATCTGCCTGATGATCGCCTACGTGGCCCTGCTTCCCAACTTTTACGAAATTTATTACCAGGTGAATCGCTTCGTGCTCCAGTGGTCACCGACCAGCCATGCAGCCATCCTCACCGCGATCCTGATTGTGGCCGCCATCTGCTTCGCGACATATCTCGTGGGGTATGCCATCGCAAGCCGCGTGGAAAAACTCAAACCCTTCCTGCTGGCAGGCGTTTCATGGCTCCTCTACTTCGTGCTCTTGCGCAGTATCATCAACATCCTGCACGCCAGCGGGACCTTTCCGGATTCCGTCCTCGATGTCCTGGGAAAGACCTGGTTGAAACTCCTCTACTACTTCGCCCTGCCCGCCCCATTCCTCCTGCTTTGGAGCCAATCTTTCCGCAAGGTCTCTCGAAATTTCTACCTCCTGACCTCCCCCATCCTGGTCATGCTGGCGACGGCCCCCCTCTACTGGACGAGCCAGCTTCCGGCCTTCAAGGGCCTGGATACGATCGATAGCCAGGCCGCCAAGACCGACACCCCGTTACCCAACCTGCTGGTATTTATCTTCGATGAATGGGATTACGAGGTCGCCTTCCCCGACCACCAGGTGCTCGACGGAATGCCCCACCTCAGCGCCCTGCTCGAGGAGAGCACCCTCTACACGGATGCTCGTTCCGGCGGCGCGATGACGGCCACCGCGATGACCCGCCTGCTTTTTCAACGCAACCCGGACTTCCTTAAAAAATCATACGAGGAAATCTACGACGATATCTACAAGCGGCGGGATTTCGACGGGCCCAGCATCTTCGCCGGTTTTGACAATCGCTATACCAAGGCGATGATCGGCTTTTACCTGAACTACCCGGACATGCTCGGCCGCGACGTGGACTTCAGCATCACCATGCCCGTCGGGGGCACCCTGCCCTTCCGGGAAAGCACGGTGGAACTGCTGAAGACCCAGGGTGCCTTTTTGCGCTTCGTGGGCATTCATCTCGAGGGAAAGAAACTCCGCGGCGAGGAGATGCTCTTCTGGAACATGGTCGATCCGGTACACAAGCTCGTCATGACCATCCTGGATCGTTCCACCAAGCCCATCGTCGGTATTTTCCACTATCCCATCCCGCACGACCCCTTCATCTACGACCGAAACGGGAAGAAGGAGCACATCGATACCACCATGGATCTCTCCGAGGCCCTGCGCGACCGGGACGGCTACCTTGACAACCTCGCCTATCTCGACACCCTGGTCGGCCAACTCGTCCAGAAACTCAAGGACCGGGGCATCTACGACCAGACCCTCTTCGTGGCGACCTCGGATCACGCCTGGCGCTTGAATGCGGACAAGGGCGTATACATCAACACCGATGAAGATCCCAAGCCCGACAGCTTGTGGAAGCACATCCCCCTGATCATTCACGAACCCGGCCAGACTGAGGCCCGGCGCGTGGACGAAACCTTCCAGATGACCACGTTTTACGAATACCTCGAGGGCTACATGAACCGGGCCTATCCGGGCGGGTTGAAATAAGACCCGACCCCTGCAGCACCGGAACAAGGGAGGATCAGGAACCCTTGATCAACCGTACCATCGCCTTCCCCATTCCGTCTCCAATCAGGAAATAGGTCTCCGCATTGGAATTCCAATGGTAGCCCTGGCGCGATGGACTTTCCTCCGCCGGCCGGAAGAAGTCCTGCGTCTCTACACAGAAAACCGTGCCTTTAAACTCGGCTGAGCGGGCCGGGGCGGCCTGGGCCTTCCGGATCATCAAGCGGCGATCCACCTTCTGATTCCGACCGCCGAATCCACTGTCCGCAATCACGAATGGCAGCTTCGGCACGCCGAATTCCTTGCGCACGTCGCGAATGAAATGCCCGAGGTTTGCCTCGTACTCCAGGCACATGTCCCTGTTGCATCCGTCGTTCCAGCCCTGGTGCCAGGCGAAACCTACGAGTTCCGGCTTCCGACCCTTCAACGCGGGAAAGGCCGCCCCGGGATCCGACAAGAGTTCCCTGGCGAGCGCGACCATCTCCCGGTAATAGGGTCCGACATCTCCCCCCGCTGCAGGGGGACGAAAATCCCGGGCCAGGCTCTTGCCTCCCCATGCCGTCTTGACCAGTAAAACGGGCTCCTGGTAGTGATCACCCAGGACATGACCGAATTGCATCTCGGGGCCGATCGCGGACGATCGTGCACCGAAACCGACCGACAACTTTCCCTGCCGGTCGAGGTAGGAAATAAAGACGTCGTCCCGTGTCGCCCATGCTCCCCGGGTATCCACCAGGTGGGCATAGCGTTCCTTGTCCGGCCCCTGCTTGACCAGGTACTCCAGGCTCCCTTTCCCCCCATTCCTGTTCGGGTCCATGGCAATTCGACCCGCGCCCTGCATGTTGGATTGACCGGCAAGTATAAAGACCTTGACGATGTTGTGATCCGCGGAAAAACAGGCCGAGGCAAAACCGACAAGCAGGAGGCAGGTGTATTTCTTCATCCCCCGGGCCTAGCACCTCAGTCAACCGGGGGCAAGGTCCGGGCGCTCGTTTCCGCCACCCGTCCGGCGGGACGCTGGCCCGAACCCTTCCTGTTCGTATCCCCCAAATCCCGCCGCGCCTCCTCCGCCAGTTTAAATAAACGTTCAACCACCCTGGGGTGAGCGGCATAGTGGTCCGTTTTACCGGTCGGATCATCCACGACATGGATCAGCATACCCGGGGCCTGTTTCCGGTGAACGCGACCGGGTCGAATCGGGTTCTCCAGCGGCAACAGGAGCTTCCAGGGGCCGCTGCGTACGGCCTGCAGCTGATCCAATTGATAGTAAAAAAAGGCTTTCTGCCTTGAGAAAGCCCCCGTCTCGCCCGACAGGATCGGCATGATATCATGTCCGTCGATGATTCGATCTCCGGGCGCCTTCACACCGGCAAGGCGGCAGAAGGTCGGCAGAAAATCCATCGTGGTCGCCAATTCGGACGAGGTGGAACCCGCCGGGATCCGTCCCGGCCACCAGGCAATTGTCGGCACGCGCATCCCACCCTCGCTGGTGGTATAACCCCGCCCGAAAAGGGGTTTATTCGTGCCACGCCGGATGTCCCCGGGGTTATTCGGGGCCCCGTTGTCCGAGGTCCAGATGACCAGCGTGTTTTTCGCCAACCCGAGCTCGACCAGCAGGTCGAGGATGCGCCCGGTTGACCAGTCGATCTCCTCCACCGCGTCGCCCCAGGGGCCGTTCCGACTTTTCCCCTTGAAGGCTTTACTCGCATACGGCGTTTTCGTGCTGCCCGGCATCGCGTGGGAAAGAAAGAGGAAGAAGGGTTCGCCTTGATGCGCACGTATAAAGCGCACGGCACGGTCCGTATAGCGCCGGGTCAGGGTGTCCCGGTCCGCGGGCGCCTCCACCACGCGTTCATTTTCCATCAGGGGAAGCGGCGGCCAGGATCGGCCCTGCCACGTCCGGGGGCCGGTCATGTCATCGCTGTAGGGAATGCCGTAATACGAATCGAAGCCCTGGCGGGTCGGCAGGAATGCCGGCTGGTCCCCAAGGTGCCACTTCCCGATGAGGGTCGTTGCATAGCCACCGCGCTTGAGCAGTTCCGCCACCGTGATCTCATCCGGGTGCAAGCCCAGCGGCGAAACCGGGCGGAGTACATGATGGTCCGTCTCGAGCTTGTGCATGCTGACCCGCTGGGCATAACAGCCGGTCATGATACTCGCCCGGGAGGGGGTACAGACCCCGGCCGTCGCGTAAAAGTGGGTCAGTTTCAAGCCCTCTTTCGCCATCCGGTTCAGGGCCGGGGTGCGATGCGGCGTCGCTGGCCGGAAGGGCTCGATGTCCCCATACCCCAGGTTGTCACAAAGCAACAGGACCACGCTTGGCCTCGGTACAGCGTAAAGCAACAGGGGCAAAAGAAGGCTGGAAAAGAGAATCGTTTTCAAGTGCGTATCCCGCATCGGGCCCAGGCTATTCGTCCCGGTCCCCCACGCCATCGCCATTCGCATCCACGACATCGGCGAGCGGATTATGGAGCACCGCCTCCCAGGCGATCTCGCGAAAAATGCGATCCAGCTGCTCGCTGGGCTCCTTGAGGTCCTTTTGGCGACCCGGCTTGTCAAACGCAATGGCCCGGTCAATCAACGCGGGCGATCGCCGGTAAAGGGTTGCGTAAAACACGTAGCCCTCAAGTCGATCAAACCAGGGGCCCAGGTGGCCCAGTTGATCACGCCAGAGCGAGTATTTCTTGCCTCCAATCGACTCGTTGACCCCCTCCACCCCCGGCAATGTACCCTGGTAGTAGCGCTGGGTCGCACGCACCATCGCCTCCGAGGTCGGCATCACGTGGACCTTGTCGGGATACTTTTCATCCAGCGCGGCAATCAACTTCACGTAGCCCGCGTGCTTCTCGCGTTCCAGGCGCAACCAGGTTTCCGCATCCAGCTCGTCTTCGCTTTTCGGGATCGGGTCCAGTTGGCCCAGTTGGGGCCAGGAATCCGAAAGGTAAAATTCCATCCGCGGATTGTACGTCAGGCAGAAATCGATCCAGCAGGCATAATAGGCCGGGCGATCCTGGTAGTACGGCCCCCACATCATGGCGTCCCATTCGCCGGTCGCAATCGCAGCCAGCAGCTTGGGCTTCGGCTTGCCCGCAAACTGGAAGATCCCGTTCTCCTGTTCCCACTTGTAACGGGCACTCCCGGTTATGCCGCCGCCGGTGTGGGTGAGCAAGGGCTGCTCGAAGCCGGCCGCACGGCATATTTTCGGGAAGGTCCGGTAGCCGGGTGCCATGAAGCTGTGCCCGGTGCCGACGATACGCAGGGTTCCGCCCGCCGGCTTCGGGACCTCTAACAGCGCGTTCTTCCCGTTGACCCGCGCGTTCACCTCCTGGATTTCGGCCGGCGTCCTGTAGCAGAGCGCGTGATCGGGAAAACGGCCGGCATCCCAACCGGGGTCGACCTCGAATGTCCTCGGGGGGCCTCGCTGCGCCCCTCCTGCACGGGCGGATTGCATCCGCTTCCGGTAGGCCTTCGCCTCCTCGACCGTCAGCTGCCCGTCCCGGTTCGCATCGGCAGCGGGAAAGCGTTTCAGCCAGCCTTCCAGCTGCGCTGCAGACTGGGCGTAAAGCACCGGGTGGCCGGTCACCACCAGGAAAATTACGAAAAGCATTCTCATGCCCGCATGCTGGCCCTTCAAACGAAAGCGGTCAAGCCAATCCCCGCCGGAGGTCCCCGGCCAGGCCCACGCGGCACCGGAAGGCCATGGGCCCACCTAGTCCGCATTGCCCCATGCATACAGGATCGCGATCTCGGCCGGCAAAAGGGTCCGCTTGAATATCATCAGGTCATCCATGAGGCCGATGAACTCCGGGTCCTTCTCATCCTCGGGCAGGTCGACCTTGGAGCCGATCGAGAGGCGACGGCTGTTCCCCTTCATGGGGTAGGCCAGGTGTGACTCGACGCGTTTTCCGTTTACGTATAATGCGTTTCCGCCCAGGCGTTGATGGGTCACCACGAGGTGATACCACTCACCCCGGGCATAGGGAACATTCCGGGGAGCGAACACGTAGTCTTCACGTCCCGTGCCGAAGGAATAATAAAAGGTCCCACGTGACATTTTAAGGTAGGTTCCGCTGTTTTCCTCCTCTGCGGCCCAGTGGAACAGGGTTGCTCCCCCGAATACGCCCGTGGCCTTGCACCAGAGGGCAATGCTGAACTCAGGGTAGTCGTCCGGGTCGATTTTCCCTTCCAGCTCGACCCGCGATCGTCCCGTGAAGTACACCGCATTTTCACGCTTGCCCGCCCAGGACGACATGGTGTCAAAACCCGTTCCATGATGCCCATGCGGACTTTTATCGACCACCTGCTGGCCAATCGTATCGAACGGGTAATACACGAGAAGATCCGCGAGAAAATTGTCATCCGCCGGGCGATCAAACATCGAGCGTTCGTACAGGCCACGCCGCCGGGCACCATCGTCTCCTACATGCAGGTTAAATGCGGAGAAGGAGGCATCAAAGTACAGGTCATCGCCGTCCTCGAGGTCCACGTTCCGGTGATCATCGACCCGGTATTTTCCACGCCTCACCCGGCCATTGCCCAGGACAATGCGGTAAATACGGCCCGGGTAAAATTCCATATAGCTTAGCCCGCCGGTGGGCAGGGGCCCTCGCAGCCAGGACAATCGCCACCGGGACCCCGCGAGTTCAGTCTCCAGGGCGACCGGGTCCAGGGTGCGGCGAGCCTTCCCGGGATACAGCAGTGGATGATATCGACGCTCCCCGGTGATGGTGCCAATCCGCCGAACCAATCCATGAACGTATTGGGCATCCTCAATGCGCCCGGCCTGGGTTAAACCCTTCACCAGGACACCCAGTTTCGCGGCGTACGCCCGGGCTGCCGCAGCCCGTTCCGGCTCCGCCGCATCGTGCAACCGGCTTAACGCCTCCTGGTACGGTTTGCGCATGGCCAATATCCCCGGGTCCAGCCCCGTCTCTTTGCGCGGACGGAAAGAAGGGTCTTTCATGAAGCGTACCGTCTCGGCCTGGAGCAGCAGAAGCGTTTCCAGCTTGCCGGAAGCCTTCGCCATGGCCTCTGCCTGCTTGAGGTGCTGAAGGTACCGGGGGCCGAGTGCATCCTGCCGGTACGCAGCGGGAGCATTGATGGCCTGCAGCCGGTAAGAATAGTCCTGCGCAGCCTCGTCCAGCCCGGGAATGTCGGGTTTCTGGGCCGGCAAGCCGCCGGGGAAAAGCCCGGCGAGCAACAGCACAACCATGGATCGCCTCCTTCCTGAATTCATCCGATCATCCCTTTTTTTTCATGGAGGCAAGGTATTCAACCAGGGCGACCAGCTCATCCTCACGCATGGCTTGATGCAGGCCGGGCGGCATCAGGGATTGCTTCATCATGACGCGCCCGGCAATGTCGGCCTTTTTCAAGGGGAGCTTTACCCCTCCAATCATCACCAGGCTCACCGCAGCGTCCGTTTCACTCGTGATCAGGCCCGTGAACTGGGCCCCACTCTTCATGGTGAGCTGCCAGCCTTCGAAGCCAAAGCTCACCCCGGCGCTCGGGTCAAATATCGCGGTGTAAAGCTCCGCCTTGGGCAGCTTGCTGCCGATCTCGGACAGGTTCGGGCCGAAGTCAATCTTGACCGTGCTCGGCAAATGGCAGACCGCACAGAGTTTCGCGTACACCTTCCTGCCCAGGCCGACATCCCCGGTTTTTTTCAACAAGTGGGCGATTTCCGGGACCGGGACCGCCTGCGCAGGCGGCACCTCCACAACCGGCGTGACCGCCGGGCCATACCCAGGATGCTTGATAATCCCCAGGCCCTTCTTCAGGGCGGGAGCGAGGGCGGGATCCTGCAGGCCCTTCTCCAGCGAGGCTTCGTCCAGCTGGAGCACGAGATTCAGGGCCGCGATCCCCTCCGTACTCGCGGGATTCACCTGGATGATCCCGAGCAACTCGGGCACGCGATCCTTGATCACGAAACGCTCGATGAGCTTGAAATAGTCCTCGCTCCCCTTCTTTGCGTCCAGGTAGCGGCCGACGGCCGCAGTGGCTTTTTCGGATGAACGGAGATCGAAGTTCTCCATGCGGAGCACGGTTTCCACGATGGTTGTATCGACAGGATCCAATGCGCCAAAGACAAGGCCCGGGAAGAGGCCCAGCCAGGCAAGCAGTTCAACTAAACGCTGCATCATTTTCTCACCCTACCATCAGCCATCGATCCTTAGCGATATTTCCACCCGCTGGTCGTTGACCCGCCGGTGCAGGTCTCTGCGAAAAATGCGGGCGGACTACAAGCCGAGGATACGCGCCAGGGCCTTGTCTTTTTCCGGGCCGGAATGGAAATCAAAGGCCCGCATGTACCGCGGATGATCCTCGGCCGGGCTGGATTTCACGATCTGGGCAAGCAGGTCACAGGCGTCCTTGGAGCGACTGCGCCAGATGATATCCCTGCCCGCCGCGCTGTTCCAGCTTTTCCCCACCTTGTTCAGCCAGGCGGCAAGACAGGCGTCGGCATTCAGGTCGGAAGCGATCCCGAGGGCCTCAAGGTACCAGCGATCTTTCCCGTCGTGCTGCACCGCCAGGTCGGCCCAGAGGGAAGCCGCGCGCGAGGTCTGGTGGGCGCGGAGGGCGATCAGGCACTCGCGACGCACCTTGGCGGAGGCATCATCCTTCAACTCCTCGACCACGTGTAGCTCGTTGACGTCTGCAAGCTGACGGGCGAGGCGAATGGCGATGGTCCGGACATCCGGATCCGCATCGGAGGCGGCCTTGAGAATCCACTTGCTGCCCTGGCCGGGCGTCTTGCCCAACAGCCAGATCGCCCGGGCGCGCATGCGCGGGTTATCGCTTTTTAACAGGGGTTGCACGGCCGCCTCGGCGGCCGCTCCCTTGGCGTGCAGGGCCGACCAGGCCAGGTAGCGCGTAGCTAGATTCGGGCTCATCAGTGCCCGGGATAACCCGGCACTGCTGCCGAGCTCCGGCCGGACCGCGGCGGGCTTGTTTCCCTTGGGGGCGACCCGGAAAATCCTGCCGCGCTCCAGGTCCCGCATGTTGTGTCCCCCCACGCCGGGATCGTACCAATCCGCCACCATCAGCGCACCGTCGGGCATCACGGAGACATCCGAGGGCCGGAACCACCTGTTCTTCTGTGCGCCATCGAGAATATTGACGATTTCCGCCTGGTAACCGGCACCGTCCACCGTCACCGGATACGCACGGGTAATACTCGGGCCGGCATCGCAGTGAATCACCTGGCCCTGGAAGGTCTTGGGCAGCAGGTCACCCTCGTAGACGAGGATGCCCGTGGGTGAACCGGCCCCGGTCTGGATCAGGTTCGGCACCACGCCGGGATCATTCAGGTGCCAGTGCCTGAGCGGGGTCTCCGCCTCGATGTTGGTGCGCTTATCCTTCCAACCCCGGCCGGTTTTCTCGTCCTTGTACCCGTAGTTCCCAAATTCCATGACGTAGTTAATGCGCACACCACGATTGCCGTCATCATCGTTGTCCGATTGCCAGATCGTGCCGAAGGAGTCGACGGTAACCTCCCAGTTGTTGCGGAAATTCCAGCCCAGGGTTTCAAACTCGCTGCCGTCCATGTTGCAGCGGAAGACCATGCCTTCCTGGTACGGCGTGCGCGCATTCTTCACCTCGTTGCCGGCCTTGTCGATGATCGGCTTCCCCTCGGCATCCTTGATCTGGCGACCCGCGTTACCGAAGTTGAAATACAGCTTGCCGTCGGGGCCGAACATGAAGGCATGGATGCCGTGGTCGTGCTGGGTGCCGGAAATGCCGGTAAACATCGGCACCCCGGGTCCATCCGCTTTCAAGTCACCGTTCCGGTCGTGGAAACGGAGCACCTTGTCACCCACCGCTATGATCACCAGGTCACCGAGGACGGTCACGCCATGCGCGGTGTCGACTTCCTTGCCCTGGAAAAAAACAGTTGATTTATCGGCCTTTCCATCCTGGTTCGTGTCTTCAAGCACCAGGATACGATCGCCCTCCGGGCGTTTCGTCTTGTGACGCCGGTAATTGACCACCTCGCAGACCCAGACCCGCCCCTGCGCATCGATATCGATCGAAGACGGGCTGAGCAGCATCGGCTCGGAGGCCCAGAGGCCCGCATCGAGGGTCTCGTGGACATCCAGCTGGTCCACGGCCGCGGCCGCTTCATGGCTGCCCTCCTTGCTCGCGGAGCGCTTCGCCACCGGGATGTAAAAGGCGGGTTTCTGGGTGTAGACCATGAACTGGACGGTTGAACCGCACCCCTGCCCGGTTCCACCCGCGTCCAGGGCGCCGCGTGCGGTGAAGCGCGTGGAACCCTTCGGCAAATCGTAGGCGATGATCGAGTTCGCATGGACACCGATCCCATTGGCCACGGGCTTCCCGTCGACCACCATGTCCTTCCCCATGCAGTTTTTATTGACGCGCACGCTGCCGTAGCCACTGCTGGCAAATTTCCACGGCAGGTCGGTCAACTTTTTCTGCCCGAAACTTCCGTGGACAACCGGGTCAACCCAGTCGCCCCAGTCACAACTGAATCCGTCCCCGCCATCCATCGCCACGAGGTAAAGTTCCCGGGCACCCTTGAGATCCACGGCAATGTCAACCGCATGGCCCGGGGTGGATGCCGTGATCACCTTGCTGGCGAACTTGGCATGCTTGGGGGAGGGCATCCCGGCCGGCGCAATCGACGCGCCCTTCTTCTTCTTGGCCCCGCCGACGGCCTTGTCCTGCAGCTCGGGCGGCAGGGTCCTGGGCGTAGGATTGATTTCCGGTGGCTTACTTTCCACGCCCCCTTTTGGCACCTCCACCTTTGCGATCCAGGCCAGGGCGTTGAGCACGACCTTGCGAAAATTATCATCCGACCAGTTCTTGTGGTTATGGCCCCCCGTAAAGCCAAAGCCCCGTCCGCCATCGCGACGTTCCGTCGCCCAGGCCAGGTGCTGCGGCTCACCCGCCGCGACCGCCTTGCGCACGTCCGGATTTCCACTGTGGGCCCCGTTGCCCCGCTTCATCGTCTCGGCGGGAGCGGTCGCGGACAGAATCGGGGTCACCCCGGCCATGCCCTTGCGAAAGCGCATGTGGAAGTACCACTCGTCGTTGATGCTGAAGGGCTTCACGCCATTGGCGATCGGGTGCTTGGGGAAGCTCTTGAACTCCGCGGTCCAGTGCGGGTTGACCGACCAGTGGGCTTCAAAGTAGCCCCCCAGCCAATCGACAAACTTGTCCCCCGGGGGGCCCTTGGGGGTTTCTACCGCGTAATGAATACAGCAGAGGCCCACGCCTTTTTTCATGTACTTGTCGAAGCGTTCCAGGTTCGCGTTCAACACGTGCCGACCGCCCCCGTCACAATACACGACCACGGCATCGGCATCCTTGAAATAGCTCTCCGGGTCATCCGGGTATCCGCCGATGCAGATATCGGTCTCGATCGGAAGTCCACTGGCTTCCAGGGCCTTGGCAAGCAGGTTACAACCCTGCCAGTGGTTGTGCGCCATGTTTCCGTGACTCTCCCGGCCCGCGACGAATACAATTCTCTTCTTGTCTACCGCGAGGGCGGGTAGCGCGAACAGGCAGCACATCAGGACGATAAACAAGTTCTTCATATACGATTTCTCCGGCTTGGAATGGTTGGACCGATAAGCTAAGTATAACGGGGATGATGAAACATATTATACGGAAAAAAGCAACGATCCTCGTGGCCCTGGCCGCGCAGTTGGTTTCAAGCACGGTCCTCCTGGTTTCCTGCTCGACGCCCCACCACCAGCCCCCCGAAACCCGGCGCTCGGAAACCGTGCTCCAGATCCATGGCGATCTCGTTCCGGACCCCTATGACTGGCTGGAGGAAATGGAGAGCCCGGAGACCCAGCGATGGATCGATCGCCAAAACCGGTTGACCCAGCGTTACCTGCGGAGCATCCCGATACGCAAGGCCCTGAATACCCGTCTGACCGAGTTGTGGAACTACACCAAGTACGGGGCACCCTGGAAAGCGGGCGACCGCTATTTCATCCGGATCAACGATGGCCTGCAGCACCATGCGGTCCTGCACACCATGCGCTTCCTGGACGAGGAACCCCGGGTGCTGCTCGATCCCAATCGCTTCAGCCGCGACGGCACCACGGCGGTCTCGGGCACCTACACCTCTCCCGACGGGCGCTGGCTCGCCTATGCCGTCTCCGATTCGGGCTCGGACTGGAAGCGGATCTACGTACGCAACGTGGATAGCGGAACCGACCTGCCCGACCTGATCGACTGGGTCAAGTTTTCGGGGGCCACCTGGGACCATGCCAGCAAGGGCTTCTATTATGCCCGCTATCCCGATCAGCATCTGGCGCAAAAACACAAGGGGGCGAATACCCTGCCCAAGTTGTTTTATCACAAGCTCGGCCAGGCACAGGAAGAGGATCGCCTGGTCTATCACCGGCCCGACCAGCCAAGGTGGGGCTTCGGGGCCAAGGCCACCCGGGATGGCAAGTACCTGCTGATTCACGTCTGGCAGGGCAGCAGCACCTGGAACGGCCTGTTTTACATCGACCTGGAAGACCCGGGCGGTCGGGTTGTCGAGTTGTTCAATCGCTTTGACGGCCGCTACCGCTACCTGCACCACGAGGGTCCGGTATTCTTCCTGAGTACCGACGCCGATGCCCCCCGCGGCCGGGTTATCGCGGTTCACAAGGATCATCCCCAGGCGGAACACTGGAAAGAAATCATTCCCCAGCAACGGGAAACGCTGATGGGGACCAGCTACCTCTCCGGCCGCTTTGTCTGCCGCTATCTCGCCGATGCAAAAAGCCTGGTCCGCATCTATGACTTGAAAGGAACGCCCATCCGGGACCTCGCCCTCCCCGGCATCGGCTCGGTTCGCGGCTTTAACGGGGAACCCACGGACCGCGAAACCTTCTACAGCTTCTCCAGCTTCACCACCCCTACCGAGACCTATCGTTACGACGTCGTCACCGGGCGTTCAACGCCCCTCCACAAGCCCACGGTGAAGTTCGACCCGGCGCTGTACGAGACCAGGCAGGTCTTTTACCCGAGCAAGGACGGCACGAAGATCCCCATGTTCATCTCACACCGCAAGGGCCTCGTGCTGGATGGGAACAACCCCACCCTGCTCTACGGGTACGGGGGCTTTAACATCAGCCAGACCCCCCGCTTTTCGCTGACGCGCCTGGCCTGGATGGAACTGGGCGGTGTATTTGCCGTCGCCAACATCCGCGGGGGGGGCGAATACGGGGAAACCTGGCATCGTGCCGGGACGAAGCTGAACAAGCAAAATGTCTTCGATGATTTCATCGCCGCGGCGGAACACCTGATTACACAAGGCTACACCACGCCCCGCAAGCTCGCGATCGATGGCCGGAGCAACGGCGGCCTGCTCGTCGGTGCCTGCATGACCCAGCGACCCGAGCTCTTTGCCGCCGCCCTCCCCGGTGTCGGGGTGCTCGACATGCTGAAGTACCATACCTTTACCATCGGATGGGCCTGGGCATCGGACTACGGGACCATCGCTGATCCCGCGGAGTACAAGGCCCTGCGCGCCTACTCGCCCTACCACAACCTGCGGGCGGGCGTGCGCTACCCGAGCACCCTGGTGACCACCGCGGACACCGATGACCGGGTTATCCCCGCCCACAGCTATAAATTCACCGCCGCGCTGCAAGCCGCGCA
>JAPYUI010000084.1:0-1954 GCA_029936175.1 Kiritimatiellia bacterium | reverse complement strand
CTGAACGAACCAAGCCTTTGGGCGCGGCAGCCAGAAGGCAACCCATAGATAAAATAAGAAAGATACTATAGATGGCAACCAAACTATACGTGGGGAACCTTTCCTACGAAACAACCAAGGAAGACCTGCAAACGCTTTTTGAAGAAGCAGGTTCGGTAGCGGATTGCAACGTGATCATGGACCGGGAAACAAACAGGTCCCGCGGATTTGCTTTCGTCGAAATGGCCTCCGAAGAAGATGCTCAAAATGCCATTTCGACGTGCAACGAACGAGAATTTCAAGGCCGCACCTTGACCGTGAATGAAGCGCGCCCGCGTGAAGATCGCGGCGGTGGTGGTGGTGGTGGCTATCGCGGCGGCAGCGGCGGTGGTGGCGGTGGTGGCTATCGCGGCGGTGGCGGTGGTGGCGGTGGTGGCGGCGGTGGCGGCGGTGGCGGTGGCTACGGCGGCAAAAAAAGCTCTGGAAAAGGGAGCCGACGCGGTCTTCGCAATGCCAAGCGTGGGGGCGACGCCAACTGGTAGAGCACTCCGATTAACGGGTAAGATATCTCTACCCAGGGTGCAATCCCTGGGGATTTTTGTGGTTTTGAACCACGACGCTCTCTTCCTCGAAATAATTACACCGAGCACTTGACCCAGGCGATTTCCGAAGGAGAAGGTGAGGGGGTCGGTTTGGAGAACTCGCTCCCAAATCGGGAACAACCCACCGTTTGCGCTTTCCGATCTCTAACGCATCTTCGCGTTCCTGCTTGGCAGCTTGAACTTGGCCATTAGCGAGCCACCTCGGAGAGCGTTCCCTGTGCGCATACATACGGAATTCCCAAAGGTCCTTCATCGATCTCAACACCTCGTTGAAAGAGACCTGGATCCAGCCAACGCTGCATGCCCTTTTTGCGAAAGCAATAATCGTACATTCGTCTTCCCCCTCCAGACAGACCCGGTAATTTCCCTGCTGAAGTGTACGGACTGCCATGCAATCAGTGCTTCCCGCATGCCGACGGATACAACCCTTGCCGAGTATTACGGGAAATATTACGACCGATATGACCCCATAGACCCAGAAAGCCACATTACGCTGGATGACCCCATTCGCCTGGCCGAGAAACTTTGCCGGATGTACCGTCTCCACCAGAACCAGCGCCCGGTGCATATCCTGGACTTTGGTGGAGGTGACGGGACGATTGCCCAACTGACCGCCATGGAGCTCCTGAAACATGATGCCGGGCAGGTAAATATCACCATCGTGGACTTCGGCGAGCAATCCGTGGAACCCCAGGACACCCGAATCGTGATCGAGCGGGTCAAGTCGCTTTCCGAGGTCAAGCATGCATACGGATTTGTCATCGCCAGTGCGGTCGTCGAGCACCATCCACAGCCCCAGGCCTTGCTGAAGGAGCTCGCACAGTGCATGGAACAAGAGGGCATATTCTACGCACGAACACCCACCCTCATGCCGATCATGAAGCTTTTGCGTCGATTCGGCATCGCCGTGGATTTCACCTTTCCCGCACACTTGCATGACCAGGGCCAGGCTTTCTGGGAGGCTCATTTCAAGAACAACGAATTCGAGACGTTCCAGGTCCTGGAAAGCCAACCGTCGATCGTGGAAACCACCTTGCGCAAGCATACCCTGCGCACGCTTGTCGCCCACCTCATCAAGGCCCCCTGGTACCTGCTGGGGCGATCATACCCCTACGTTGGGGGCTGGGAAATCCTCGCCCGAAAATGCACGGCCAATACGGTCAGGGGACGCTGACCAAGGGACATACCGCACCCCGGCGACTACTCGACAGCCCGTTCGCCTTTCATCACCTGGAAGTACGGGATCAAGTACTGGTTTTGTGGCAAAACACCCTTCCCCGGACGGCAACCGGCGAGGCCCGCCTGCGCCGGGACCGGGCTGCGCGTGGGATCAATAAAAAAAGTACATCATGAAGGTCGCGCACCCGGCGAGC
>JAPYUI010000083.1 GCA_029936175.1 Kiritimatiellia bacterium | reverse complement strand
TCCACCGACCCTTGTTCCGGGAAACATCGTTGCCCATCGCGATGTGGTTTATGCCCAGGATGGTGACCGGAAACTTCTTTCCGACATCTACCACCCCAAGGGAAAGGGTCCTTTTCCAGGCGTGATCACCGTACACGGCGGTGGCTGGATCAAGGGGTACAAGGATAAGTTCACGGCATTGGGTGTCGCCCTTGCCGAGCGCGGCTACGTGGCCATGGTGATCGAATACCGGTTGGGTTACGAGAAGAAGTTTCCGGCTGGAATCCACGATTGCAATGCGGCGACGCGTTATCTCCGTACTCACGCGCGGTTGTACAGGGCCGATCCGAAGCACATCGGTGCTGTCGGTGGGTCTGCGGGTGGACACCTGGCGGGACTGATGGCCACCGGTTGGGATGTGCCGGGCCTGAAAGGCGAGAAACTCCAGGCCGCCATTGTCATGGCGGGGCCCATGGAGATCATTACCGGTTCCGTGGCGGAGCGTTCACGGAGGTCCCCGGATGAAGCGAATATCAACGTGTGGACCGGGATGGACATTGAAGCAGGTCGCGAGATGTACGAGCTCGCCGATGCGCATAGGCATATTTCCAAGGACGACCCACCCATCCTGTTCATGGTTGGCGAACACGACCACCCGGAGCGCAATGCACCATCGCGTGTGGCGTTGAACGCGTTCGGGATTCCGACGGGGATCAAGTCCTACGAGGACGGCAAGCACGGCTGCTGGAACCGTCAGCCGTGGTTTAACGATATGGTCGTGGACATGGATGCTTGGTTCAAGAAACATTTACGCTAAGAGGGGCCGTTCTTGGTCCGATAAAGTCGTGCAGGAGTCCTAAGGTGGAATCACTTGAACAACCCGTACTTGTCGTCCGCGAGGACCGGGTGCGCGCCAATATCCGGCGCATGGTCGAAAAGGCCCGGGCGAATAACCTTACCCTGCGCCCGCATGTCAAGACCCACCAGTCCCCCCTGGTGGGGGAATGGATGCGCGAGGAAGGGATCGAGGCGATTACGGTTTCCTCTCCGCGCATGGGGGACAGGTTTTCGAGCGCGGGATGGACGGATATCACCGTTGCCTTGCCGATGCAGCCGGGTGCCGCGGATGCATACAACGCGATGGCCGCGGCAGGAACCTTGCAGCTCATCACCGACAGCCCCGAGGCCGTGCGATCGGTCGATGCGCGTCTAAGCGAGCCCGTTGTATGCTGGATCGAAGCAGATACCGGGTACCATCGTACCGGCCTTGGCGTATGGGATCGCGAGCGCCTGATCGAGACGGCCTGTGCGATCGACGATTCCGCTCACTTCAGCCTGGCAGGCCTGCTTACCCATACCGGCTCATCCTATGCCTGTCGGGATTTACGTGCGATGGCCGACCTGTACGAGGACACCCTCAATCAACTCAAGGCCTTGCGTACCCTCCTGGCGGAGCGTGGGTTTGAGGATATCCAGATTAGTATCGGCGACACGCCGATGTGCAGCCAGCTCGACCGTCTTCCGGGCGTGGACGAGATTCGGCCCGGAAATTTTGTATACTACGACTTGATGATGGAGGACAACGGGTCCTGCCTGGAGAGGGATATCGCGGTGGCGGTGGCATGCCCGGTGATCGCCAAGCACCCGGAACGAAACGAGTTGATCGTACACGGCGGTGCGGTGCACCTGTCCAAGGAGTCGCTCTGCTATGAAAGCGGCCTGCTGGTCTTCGGAAAGGTCGCGGATCCGGAAGGCGATGCCTGGTCGGCATCGGTTCCGGGCGCGTACGTTCAGGACACCAGCCAGGAGCACGGCGTAATCCACGCGGACGACACCTGGATCAAGGGCAAGGCCCTTGGTGATGTGGTTTATATCCTGCCGGTACATGCCTGCCTGACCGCGGACATGTTTGATGCCTTTAGCGTGGTTTAGGGGAACTGTTCGCCCCGCTCGTGTCGGCTGGCGAAGGCGAACCGCGCGATACGTTCACATTTTTTTGGAATCTACCCCCGCAAATTCCCGGCATTCTTGCGCAAATCCTCATTTCGCTTGCGCGATTAATCTGTATGCTTCTGCCCGTTGTGAACCGCATGGGGTGTGTATGAACATGAGTCTTTCGTATCGTTTTCTGGCCTGCTGGCTTTTCCTGGGCGCCCTTGCCCTCGGCGAGGGACGTCGGATCGAAATACTGTTTCTCGGTGACAAGGGGCACCACAAGCCGGAGGAACGGGTGCATGAATTGACCGAGGCCCTCGGTCCGCGCGGGTTCAATATTACCTACACGGAAAACCTGGATGACCTGAACCCGGGATACCTGGCCCGGTACGATGGCCTGATGATCTATGCCAATATCGGTCGTCTCGACCCGGCGAAAGAGCAGGTCCTGCTCGATTATGTCGCCAGCGGCAAGGGCCTGATCCCGATTCATTGCGCGAGTTATTGCTTCCTCAACTCCAAGCCGTATATCGCCCTGGTGGGCGCGCAGTTCAAAAGCCACAAGACCGGGGTGTTCACCGCGGAGATCGTGAAGCCCGGTCACCCGGCGATGAAGAACGTTAAACCCTTCGAAGCCTGGGACGAGACCTATGTGCATCACCAGCACAATGATGATCGTGTGGTGTTGATGGAACGGGTCGAAGGTGATCGGCGTGAACCCTGGACCTGGGTGCGGACACACGGAAAGGGCCGGGTGTTCTACACGGCCTCTGGACATGACCAGCGTTGCTGGACGCATGCAGGATTCCACCAGTTGATTGAATCAGGCACCCTCTGGGCGATTGGTGAAGCGGCTGCATCTGAAGTCAGGAAGCTCGCTATCCAGCCGCGCGAGTACGAAGTGCGTGACACGGTTCAGAACTACGAGAGCCGCAAGGTTCCCTTGAAATACCAGTTGCCGCTCAGTCCCGAGGAAGCCCAGAAGCATATCCAGGTGCCGGTGGGCTTTGAGGCGCAATTGTACGCGAGCGAACCGGACATCCGCTGCCCGATGAGCTTCACCTGGGACGAACGCGGTCGCTTGTGGGTGCTGGAGTCCATGGACTACCCCAACAAGGTCATCGCTGATCGCAAGGGTCGCGACCGGATCACCATCTGTGAAGATAGCGATGGAGACGGGAAGGCGGACACGTTCAAGGTGTTCGCGGAGGGCTTGAATATCCCGACGGGCATGGTGCGCGTGCGTGATGGAGTCCTCGTCGCCCACGCCCCTGAATTTGTCTATTACGAAGATACCGATGGCGATGATAAGGCTGACCGAACCCGGGTGGTGAATTCCGGTTGGGGCCGTGGCGACACCCATGGAGGTCCGTCCAACCTGCGTTTCGGGCTGGATAATTACCTCTGGGGCTGCGTGGGGTACTCCAGCTTCAACGGTGAGGTCGGCGGTCTGAAAAAGCATTTCGGGCGGGGGCTCTACCGCTTTAACCTCGAGGGAACCTTCCTGGAATTTGTCGGCCAGTTCAGCAATAACTCCTGGGGGCTTGGTTTCGGCGAGACCGGGGATATTTTCGGGTCAACCGCCAACAATACGCATCACATGCATATCCCGGTGCCGATTCGCTATTACGAAAAAGTAAAAGGCCTGGGCAAGGGTCGCGGGCAGATCACGGCGGGCGGAGAGAAGCTCGACAGCCACTTTAAAATGCATGCGACGACCCCGAATATCCGCCAGGTGGATGTGCACAAGGGGTACACGGCGGCGGCCGGGCACAATATATACACCGCCCGGACCTACCCGAAAGCCTATTGGAATCGCGTCGCGCTCGTTTGTGAGCCCACGGGCGGACTGGTACATCGTGGTATCATGGAGCCGAAAGGGGCCGGGTATGTCGAGCCCTACGATGGGTGGAACCTGGTTGCGAGCTCGGACGAGTGGTTTTCGCCGATCCATGCGGAGGTCGGACCGGATGGACAGGTCTGGGTGGCCGACTGGTATAACTTTATTATTCAGCACAACCCGACGCCCTCCCTTGGCCGGGGTGGGTTTGCGGGGAAAACCGGCAAGGGGAATGCCCACGTGAATCCGCTACGGGATGAAGAGCATGGCCGCATTTACCGGGTGGTGTATACAGCGGGCCCCACATCGAAGATTACGCGACTTGACCGGGACAAGCCTGCTCAGCTGGTGGCCGCCCTGGCGAATGACAACATGTTCTGGCGCCAGACGGCGCAGCGTCTGCTGGTGGAGCGGGGGGATGCGGATGTGGTGCCCGGATTGATTGAGCAAGTCAAGCATACCGGGCAAGATGAGTTGGGCCTTACGCCCGGTGCAATCCATGCCCTGTGGACCTTGAAAGGACTGGGTGTACTGGATGGAAACGGCGATGCAGCGGACCAGGCCGCGGTGGAAGCCTTGCGCCATCCATCGGCTGCTGTGCGCAAGAATGCTGCCCTGGTCTTGCCCAACACTTCTGCCAGCGCTCGAGCGATAGTCGCATCCGGTATATTAAACGATTCGAACCTGAATACGCGCAGCGGGGCTTTACTCGCACTGTCCGATCAACCGGCGAGCGTGGAAGCAGGCGTACACTTGCACGCGATACAGGGAGAGGTTGCACAGGGTGATCGCTTCGTGGACCTGGCGCATCAGATCGCGGTGGCGAAGCATGCGATCGGTTACCTGAAAGCCGAGTTGGCGGGGCTTCCGGACGGTCTCAAGGTCCCGTCAAAAAAGAACGTTCCAAAGGAGGTCGTTGGGCCGAATCTCTTTCCCAATCCCTCCTTTGAGACGGTCAGCGGAAAGCTTCCCAAGGGTTGGAAGGTGCGCCATTACCGGGGGTCGGCCAAGCAGGAAGTGGTCAAGCCCGGGCACTCGGGGAGTCATTCCATGTTCATTCAGTCGGACAGCGGAGCGGACACCTCCGTAATGACCATGGTAAGGCTGGAACCCAATTCCCGGTATCGCATGAGTGCATGGATCAAGACGGAGGGGGTCAAGGGTGGCACGGGTGTCTTGCTCAACGTCCACGAGCAACAACGTTCGCAGGGCCTGATGAAGGCCGTTACGGGAACGCACGACTGGCAACGGGCCAGCGTGGAATTCGATACCTCGCCAAGCGAAGGCAGCCTCAGCTTCAACTTGTTGTTTGGGGGCTGGGGCCTTGCAAAGGGCAAGGCCTGGTACGACGATGTCGAACTGGTGCGCATCGGGAAGGCGAAAGGGGGCGGTGGCGTGGTCATTTCCGACGGCAGCAAGGCCCTGGGTATCGCGGTGCAGAACATCGGGTCCCGCAGCCTTGCCGTATTGAAGGCAGGATTGAGCAATGCCGACCGGACAAAACTGGAAGCCAAGGAAGCTGACTGGGGCATGGACTCGGTGGCGACGGATCCGGCCAGTCCAGCGGTGGATGTCACGCTGCATCTCAGCGTCATCAAGGATATCATCAAGTACGACAAGGCGGTTCTGGAAGTTCCCGCAGGAAAGAAGATCAAGCTGATCTTCGAGAATCCGGATCACATGCAGCACAACTGGTTACTGGTCAAGCCGGGCCAGTACGAGGCGGTCGGTGCGCTTGCAGACCAGATGCTGGTTGCCGATGCCCAGCAGGCGATGTCCGCCGAATTTATTCCTGACTCCTCCATGATCCTGGTCAAGAGCGGCCTGCTCGCACCGGGAACAAACGAGGAGATCATTTTTACGGCACCCGCCAGGCCCGGCGATTATCCCTACCTGTGTACCTTCCCGGGGCACTGGCGGATTATGCATGGCGTGTTGCGGGTGAAGTGAAGGACGTGGGCCGCATCGCCCACGCGGGCGAAAAGGTTAAAATTCAGTGACAGTCAAACCCAGGAGAAAACATGAGCGACACAATATATAGAGTTGGTATGGTCGGCCTCGGCTTTGGGGCCGAGATGATCCCCATTCACCAGGCGCACCCGAATGCCAAGGTTGAGGCGATCTGTCAGCGGACGGAAGAGAAGCTGAACAAGGTGGGTGACACCTTCGGGATTGAAAAAAGGTATACGCGCTACGAGGACCTGCTGGCGGATCCGGATATAGATTTTGTCCACATCAACTCCCCCATTCCGGACCATGCGCCGCAATCCATCGCCGCCCTGAAAGCGGGTAAGCACGTGATGTGCACCGTGCCGATGGCGACGACGATTGAGGAATGCGAGGAGATTGTAAACCTGGTGAAGGAAACCGGTCTCAAGTACATGATGGCGGAAACCGTGGTCTACAGCCGGGAGTTCCTGTTTATCAAGGAGCTGTACGAGAAAGGCGAGCTGGGCGAGATCCAGTATCTTGCCGCCTCGCATCCCCAGGACATGGATGGCTGGCCGGATTACTGGGAGCGGATGATTCCCATGCATTACGCGACCCACGTGGTGTCACCGGTGCTCGGCCTGGTCGACGCCAAGGCCGAATATGTCTCCTGCTTCGGCTCGGGCAAGGTACGGGATGACATCGCTGAAAAGTCGGGCGTTAGCCAGGCGGTTCAAACCTGCCACATTAAATACAAGGACATGGACTTGTCCGCGCACATCTGGCGCTTCCTGTACGATGTCGCGCGCCAGTATCGCGAAAGCATCGATGTATACGGAACGAAGAAGAGTTTCGAGTGGGAGCTGAATGAAGGGGGCGGGCATATCCTGCATACGGCGAAGGAGCCCGAGTCGGAGATGGCTCAAAAGGTGGAGGTGCCCGACTACGCGCATCTCTTGCCGGAGGCTATTCAGAAATTCACCCAGACCATCGAGGACGCGGATCACTTGAGTTTTGTCCAGGGCGGCGGCCACGGCGGGTCGCATCCGCACATGGTGCACGAGATGGTTTCATCCCTGGTGGAAGATCGGGATCCCTGGCCAAATGCGGTAACGTCCGCGAATTGGACCTGCGTGGGGATTTGCGCGAACACGTCGGCGCAGAAGGGTGGGGAGATCGTCCACCTGCCGGCCTTCAGCCTGGAGTAGGGTGCCGGTACGTATCGTATCCTACTTCTGGGTGGAAGGCAGGATCGATTTGCGCGGCAGTCCCGTCCGGGGCGGTTGCATGGCCGGACCCTTGGTGGGCGGGGTGGAAAGGATGAGGGTGCGGTACGCCGGGGTGCCCTTGATCGCGGCAAAGCGGGGGTCCTTGATGACCATTTGCCGAGCGTCATTCTTCCCGAGGGCTACGGCTTTCTGCAGGGCAGCCACCGCTTCGGACGGCCGGTTTTCGGCGACACGTATAGCGGCAAGCTGGACCTGTCCCCGGTACTCGTCCGGTTTCTTGGCCGCGTAGGCTTCAAAGATTTGCTTGGCGACGCCCTTGCGCTTCAAGCGATTCATTCCTTCACCGAGCTGGTAGAGGATGTTATCCGGGAGGCGGGGCATCGCCATCACCTGGCGTGCGAGATCATCGCATTCCTTACCCATGGCCATGCTGGCATACACGCCGACAAGCTGGAAGGCGGTGGAGATGTTCAACTGGTTGTTTTGCATCAGCTTGGGTTCCAGGGCAAGCCGCCGGTCGTTGAGTCTCTTGAGCATGGCAATGGACTGCAGGAATTGACCGATTTTCTCATTCTCGACATCCTTTTCGAGTAGCTTTTCTATGACGTCCTCAGCATCCGTGAAGCGCTGGCGCTTGATGTAAAAGTCTGCGAGCTTGAAGTTGGCTTCCGGGCTCAGCTCGTACAGTGCGAGGCTTTGCCGGTAGGCGAGTTCCGACTCGCGGTCCTTGTGCTTGGCGTTGTACATGCCGGCCAGGGAGCTGCGCAGCTTGGAAAAGGTCTTCCGTGCGATGACATCCCGCATGAATTGCGGGTGCTTGATCAGCTTGTTCATGTACCAGTCCCAGAACGCAAAATCCTTGTCGATCATCTCCTGGGTCAGTTCGGTTGGTTCGTCGTTCAGCTTCAGGATCAGTCCGTGTGGGGTGAGGTAGTCGTACATCCAGGGAATGGGGTAGCTCTCCTCGATATAAAAGTCGAGGGTGCCCCGGTTATACTCATGAATGTCCTGGCAGAGGATGGCGTTGATCGCCATCACGCCCGCCACACCCTGTACGCTGACCTTGCCGTCCTCGAAATTCAGTTCGGCTCCGGCTTTGATTTTGCCTTGCTTGACCTTGGCGATGTAGCGTTGGAAGGCCGTGTTGCTGTCGCGTGCACTGGGAATCCACATATCGTCCCCGTACAGGTCACGCATGACATTCATATAGGTGCCATCCGCGAGGGCGTTCTGCGTAATAAGGAAAACGTCAGGCCTGACCTTGGCCGAATAGATCATGTACGTGGGGACGAAGCGGCCGGGGTCGGTTCCCCCGAAGAACATGCCATCCTGTGTCATGGGTGGTGGGTAATTGATGTCCGGGACCTCCTCTTCGCTGGCCTGGTATCCGGATTGCTGGCGCTTGTGCCGATAGGCGGCGAGGCGGCCGGCCTGCTCGACGTAATTGCGTTCCTTGCCCTTCAGGCCCTTGAGGATTTCCTTGCGGTAGGTCTTTGCCTCAATCGGGTTATCTGACTTGTGCGAGGCGAAGGCGTCGATAATTGCTTTCACCGCCTCGCGGCGATCTTTCGCGGGGTCCCTGTTCTCATAGAGTCGTCCGCTCAGGCGATCGCGCAGGAACTGGATGGACCAGTCGTCCACGCGGTATTCGTAGATACCCTTTTCCTCCAGGTAATCCAGGATGATGCCGTTGGCCCCCTTGAGTTGATAGTTGCCGAACTGCCAGCCAAAATCATGTTTACGCATGCCGGAGGCGCCGAGCGTTTCCAGGTGAAGCGGGTCCTTGTATTCATTGTGCATGCCGATCGCGGGGCCGCCGATGAGGATGGCGAGCGATCCGGCATAGATCACCGGTCTCAGGGGCATGAACTTGTAGAACAGGGCTGTCAGCAGGATGAACCCATAGGCAATCCAGACGGCAAAAACCCCATGGGCCTGGATGTATTGCACGCGCTTGATGAAGAGGTCCTGCACATCGAGCTGGGGATACTGGAAGATCATGAAAACAACGGTTAGGAAAAACATGGCGACACCGGTTGCGACGAACCAGGTGCCGCTGCTTCGGCCCTGTCGAAAGAGCAGGATAAAGGGGAGGAGCCCGATGATGGACAGGGGAATCGTGTACATATTCACCATGGAATATTTATCCACGTGATATTGGTTTTCCGGGTTGAAAAAATACACGGCCAGCTGGCTGAAAAAGAAAAACTTGGTCTTGTAAAAGCTTGCCAGGCGTTTTTCACGAGCTTCATCGGTTTCCGTCTCGGGTCCAGCGGTTTTTTCCAGGTGCAGTTGGGCATTGATCTTGTCCCAGTTGTCCTTGCCGCTGATTTTTTCGTATTGGCCGCGGAACAGGGCGTGCTTGAAACCCTGTGTCGTGCGCGGATATCCCCAGTTCATCGGCGGATTCTGTTCGGAAGCGATGGCCATATACACATGGAACAGAAGGCCCACGCCGATCGCTCCCGCGATCATGTAATTCTTGGCCCAGTTGATGAATCGATCGCGATGATTCACCAGGAAGTAGAGCGGAGACGCGAAGAAGCCGATGCCAAATAGGGCGATGACGACTCGAAGCGTTGAGGTCAGGGCCTGCTTGTCTTCCTGCAGGCCGGAGTCTTTAACCACGAGGACCAGCAAGAGGATGCCGATGGTGAACATGAACAGGGTCGCGAGGCTGACGAAGCGCTTGCGCAGGAAGAAGTAAAGGTGCGGCAGGCCGAGAAAGGCCAGGCAGTAGAGGGTGAAGACAAAGGTCGCCGAGTTGTTGATGCTGATCTCGGCTGGCTTCTTCACGGTCGCGGCAAGGTCGCTGTACTGCTGCGCCTTAAAGAAGCAGAGCACGCCAATGCCGACCAGAATAATGGTGAGCGCTTTCTCAAAGAGTTCACGATCGCGACACCCAATGGCCACCAGCAGATAGGGCAGCAGGAACAGCAGTGATTGATGGTTGGTCAATCCGAGTCCAAAGAGGAAGCCGGTAATGAGCAGGAACTTGATGTCCTTCGGCTTGCACATCCATAAATAAGACATGAGGAGAATGGCGGCCATGAAGAAGGCATTCAGGCTGTAGACCTCGACGATGACCGCCTGCGACCACATGACGGGGCTGAGGGCGAACAGCAGGCCACCGGAAATACCAGCCACGCCGCATACGAGCTTGAGCAGGGAATCGGGAAGGATCGGGGTTTTGCCCTGTGCAAAACCGAAGACCAGGTCGAGCAGGGGGGCTCCCGCGATGAGAAACAAGGTAAGCGTAAGGGCGGTTTGGTTGCCGGTCCAGGTGCTGAAAAAGAGAAGTAGGCCCAGAAAGCTTCCGTACATAAAGGAGCCCAGCTTGTCGATGGGAATCAAGGGGAAGACATATACCCGGAAGAAATACCCGGCGATAAAGGAAACCAGCACGAACAGCGAATAAAGAAAGATGCAAGCCGTCGTGAGGAAGTCTTTTACGCTGGACAGCGTACTGATATTCCCGGACATCACTTCAGCCCGGGTCGATCCGACATAGGTTACCATGAGGCTGAGCAGGAGGGTGACGATGAGACCGATGCCCATGAAGAGGTAGTTGCGCTTGATCGGTGCCTGCTTCTTCATGCCCTCGACCATGTGGCGGCCGGAAATGGAAATCAGGAGCCCGATACACGCACAGGCCAAGGCGCCGAAAAAGGCGGACATAAAGGCGACGCCCCAGGCCGGATTCGGGTTGCCGTTGTACTCGACGAAGTCGAAGATCCACTGGAAAAACCAGCCCAGCAGGGTCCAGATGGGGTAACCCGGGGGGTGGGGTACGCCGAGGTAATCCGCGGCTACCGCGAGCTCGCCGGAATCCTCCAGGCTGACGGTTGGATTGAGGGTCCAGGTGTAGACTGCGAGGGTGGCGAGGAAGGTCAACCAGAAGGCAATCCAATCGGATTTCGCCAGGATCTTTCCTTTTGCCCCAGGGAGCTTCCGTGGGATTTCTTCTTCCGTCGCAGATCCGGCTGCGGGGGGCTCAGGTTTCGATTTCTCTGCCAATGCGCACTCCGGTAAACGGGCTATGTGTAAGGATTTACGGTGACAAGGTCAAGCCATAGACCGGGGGTAGTGGGTTTTGTTCAAAAACGGCTTTGCTTGCTGGCCCGCTGGAGTTTCCCCCCTCCCGGTGTTCCGTTCTTTTGACGGGAATACCGGCGGGCTCAGGCGAGGATAAACAGGACGAGGGTAATTATCCCGTAGGCGAGTATGGTAAGGATCAGGGGAAGGTCGGTGAGCAGGACCTTCTCGGGGCGACCCCCTTCCTCATGTTGATAGACCAGGCGAAAGTAGCGGAAGAGGCCTGCCGCGACAAGGGGAACGGTCACGAGCAGGCGTTGGCTGCCAAACTTCTCCATGCTATCCGGGGCCACCGTATAGAGCGTATAGGCCATTACGGTTGCGCCAGCCACGAAGAGAATCGCGGCATCCAGCTTGCCTCGGCTATATTGTTTAAGGCTCGGTCGGGCCTGGTCATTGAGCGCGCCCAGGACAACTTTCTCATGGCGACGTTTGCACAGGCCAAGGAACAGGGCGAGCAGCATGGTGCAGAGCAGTAACCAGGGCGAAATGGTTACACGGATGGCCAGGGCCCCGCCGAGTGCCCGCAAGACAAAGCCGAGTGCAATAATGGTCACGTCGATGAAGGCCATGCGCTTCAAGCCCTGGGTGTACCCTAGTTGCATGACGTAGTAGCCCAGGATGACCAGGCCGAAGTCGCGGTTGATCCAGAACCCGGCCCCCAGGCTGAGGAGGGTCAACACGGCGGAGCTGAGCAGGGCGTTTTTCACACCCACCTGGCCCGCAGCAATCGGACGGAATCGTTTCGTTGGGTGTTGCCGGTCCAGCTCGATGTCCTTGGCATCGTTGATCAGGTAAATTGCACTGGAAATAAAGCAGAAGCAGACCACGGCAAGCAGGTTCATCAGCACCTGGTTTTGGCTGAGATCCTGGTTCTGGTCCCCGTACGCGAAGATAAGCGCCGCGAGGACGACGGCATTCTTGATCCACTGATGTGGGCGCAGGGCCTTGAGGAGCGGCAGCATCTTACCTGGAACCCGCGGCGACGCTCTGTGGATGACAGGCCTGCCTCGGCGAGCGCCTGAACCGGCAACGGAAGGCGATTTTCCACACGACCAGGACCGCCTCGCGAATGATTGCCGCATTCATCTTGGATTCCCCGGAACGGCGTTCGAAGAAGATGATCGGGACCTCGCTAAGTTGAAAGCCCAACATCCAGGCCTGGTGTTTGAGTTGCACGAGGAAAGAATACCCGGATGCATCTATGTCGTCGAGGTTCATCGCTTCCAGCACGTGTCGGCCGAAACAATTGTAGCCGCTGGTGGGATCGACAACCGGTATGCCGGTGACCAGGCGGACATAGGTCGAGGCGCCTTTGCTGAGAATCAGCCGGCTGAGCGGCCAGTTGACAATACGGATCCCGTCGATGTACCGGGAACCCACGGCCACGTCATGCGTCGTGGCTGCGGCCAACAGGTCGGGAAGGGAATCCGGATCATGGGAAAGGTCGGCATCCATCTGGACCACGTGGGAATAGGGCTTTTCCAGTGCCCAGCGAAAACCGGCGATGTAGGCCGGTCCCAGCCCGTCCTTTTCTTTGCGCTGCATGTAATGAATGCGTGGATCCTCCGAGGCCATGCGGCCGAGGATGTCTCCCGTGCCATCGGGTGAGGTGTCGTCTACGAAGAGGATGTCCGTCTCGGAGAGCGAAGCGAACACCGCTGCGGCAATCTTCTCGACGTTGTCGCTTTCATTGTAGGTTGGAATGATGATCAACGTTGTATTCATCGTGGATTTACGCCTATAATTTATTTAAGTGATTTATAAAATTATAAAATTCGCCAATCCTGTACTCCGCCGGAAGGGGGCCTTGGTTACCGAGTTTAAGGATGAACTCAAGGAGTTGGCCGCTGATATGGTCGAGACCATGCACGATGCCGAGGGGATCGGGCTTGCGGCCCAGCAGATCGGCAAGGCGATCAGGCTCTGTGTGATCGATATCCCGGAGCGGGCGGATAAGGACGATGAGGGTGTATCCTTGCATCCGGATGTCACGATGCCGCTTGTGCTGGTGAATCCCGAAGTCATGGCGCATTCAGAAGAACGGGAGCCCTACGAGGAAGGATGCCTGAGTTTTCCCGAAATTACGGGCAACGTGGTCCGCCCGGTTGAGGTTACGGTACGGTTCCAGGATGTCTCAGGTGCGGAACAGGAGGTCGGGGCACGTGGCATGCTCGCGCGGTGTATGCAGCACGAGATCGATCACCTGAACGGGGTCCTGTACATCGACCGTATGTCGAATGTAAAGCGGGTTACCCTTTCGGGTAAATTGAAGCGCTTGAAGAAGCAGACGGAACTTGAGTCCTGAGCCTGCGCTTCCCGCCGATGGAATCACCGCGTGCACGGATGGGTACTGCCGGGACGCGTCACCTGGTTCTTGAGAAGCCGAAGAGGCTGCCGCAGACGCCGCCGATGATATGGGCTGCCTGGGAGATGTTATCGGCTTTCAGGGACGAAAAGATCTCGCGGCCAAAGAACAGGATGGCGATCAGGACGAAGGTCAGGGGGATCTCGCCGCGCTTGAAGTTCACGAGTGAGCTGAGGAGGATCAGCATGAAGACAATACCACTTGCGCCGACCAGGGTGACCTTAAAGGCAAAGATCACGGCCAGGGAGGTCACCAAGGCGGTAATCAGCATCATGGTTAACATGCGGGTGCTTCCGTATTTCTCTTCCAGTACCGGTCCGAGCAGGAGGATAAACAGCAGGTTGCCCGAGACGTGTTCCCATCCCGCGTGTCCGAGGGGATGACTGAGCAGGCGAAACCAGGCGATCGGGTTGGCCATGCTCATGCCTGGCTGCACGCTGAAGAAACGGTACATCGCGTTTTCCGAGACCATACCGAGAATGGTGACGGCCAGGCAGAGGAGGGTGAAGGTCAGGATCACCGGCGCGTTGTAGCTGATTCGCATGACCGTTTTATCCTTGGTAGCCGCCATTGGGTGAGTATGCGCGATTTTTCGTCGAACGGAAAGGTTCTTTTAACGGTTCAGGCGAGGTGCTTCAGTCCACGTCCAGTTGCAGGTAATCCCGGGCGTTGGCGTAGCAGATGTCCCGCACCATGCCGCCCACCAGCTCGTAATCGTCGGGCACTTCGCCTTGGGCCATGTCCTGGCCAAGGAGGTTACAAAGCATGCGGCGGAAATATTCGTGCCGGGGAAAGCTCATGAATGAGCGACTGTCCGTCAGCATGCCAACGAACCGCGCGAGCAGGCCGGTATTCGAAAGCGCGTTCAGTTGCATTTCCATTCCTTCCTTCTGGTCGAGGTGCCACCAGCCGGAGCCAAACTGCATCTTGCCCGGGATCCCGTCGCCCTGGTAGTTTCCGATCATGGTTGCAAAGGTGTAGTTGTCGACCGGGTTGTTGTTGTAGAAGATGGTCCGGGGGAGACCGCCCTCGGCGTCGAGGCGGCTGAGGAACCTCGACATGGTTTCGGCCTGCGGCCAGTCGCCCATCGAGTCGCAGCCGATGTCGGGCCCGACGGACTCGAACAAGCGCCGGTTGTTATTGCGTAGCGCACCCAGGTGAAATTGCTTGGTCCAGCCTTTTTCAGCGTCGAGTTGACCGGTGTAAAGCAGGACGTTGGCCGAGAAGCTGGCTTCGTCACCCGGGGAGATGGCTTGGCCGGAGCGTGCACGGTCAAACAGGCCCGCGGCCTCGGATTCCGAGATGAAATCGGCGTAGATATAAGGCATGCCGTGGTCGGCCAGTCGTCCACCTTGGGCGTGAAAAAAATCATGCCGTTTTTTCAGGGCGTCCTTGAATGCCGCGTAGGTGTTGATCTCCGTATCGCTTGCCGCGGCAAGTTGGTCGGTCCAGGCGTTCCAATGCGCAGTGTCGGCCAGGGCAAAGGCCCGGTCCGGCCGGAATGCTGGATACATCTTGCAGGCGGGCTTCCCGGCCATATGCCTTTGGTGATGGGCCAGGTCGTCGACCGGGTCATCGGTGGTACAGAGGGCCTTGACCTTGAATTGCTGGAGGATCCCATGGGTCCGCATCCCGGGTGCAGCCAATTGTGCGTTCGCGTCCTCCCAGATCGCCTCGGCGCTGGACTCGCATAGCAGTTCTTCGATGCCGAAGTAGCGTTTCAGCTCCAGATGCGTCCAGTGGTAAAGCGGATTGCGAAGGGTCTTCGGAACGGTCTTTGCCCAGGCGAGGAACTTCTCTTTCGGATCCGCATTCCCGGTACATAACCGTTCCTCGGTACCATTGGCCCGCATGGCTCGCCACTTGTAATGGTCACCCTCCAGCCAGATCTCGAACAGATCGTGGAACTGTCGGTTGTCGGCCACATCCTGTGGCGGCAAGTGGTTGTGGTAGTCGAGGATCGGTTCGTCTGCCGCGAATGCGTGGTAGAGCTTGCGCGCGGGCGCACTGCCTAAGAGAAAATCATCGTGTATAAATGCCATGGTTCATCCTCTTGCTCGTACTGGAACCCGTGCGTTCCACCGCACGCGAAGGCGGCTAGTCATCCAGAAACAACGGCTGGATGTGCCGGTCGAACAAATTGGTGCACACGTTCCGCGTGATGGATTCCTCGCACTCGACGAGCATGTTTAAATACCGGTCACCCAGCTTGGCCGCGACCTTGTAGCCGACGTGCAATAGCTGGCGGAAGCTCGGGTTGAATTCGGGGCAGCCCTGGTCGTGCCGCAGGGCGTTTACGTACTGCCTGGCCGTCCAGCCCGCAACCGCCTCGGCCGAGGGCAGGGCGGCATCGTCCACGTCGATGACCGAGGCATAGGGCGCGCAGAGCGCTTCCTTGTTTTCCAGGGCTTGTGTGTAGACATCCTTGGCCAGGACGAGCCCATCGCCATCCGCCTCCGCGAGACCGATGAGCTCCTCCAGCCAGGTCGTGCCGGCGGTCTTGATGTGCAATCCCGCCCCGGTGTCCTTGAGTGCACGCTTGATCGGGGCATAGATCGAGAACTTGTCACTGCCGGAGTGTACGCTGAGCTTGAGATTGTCCGGAAGGCCGTACTGGGCGATCGCGTGGGCAATTACCGCCAGGTCATCGTTGAATTCTTTCTCGAACTGGCCCACGTCGCCAACGTAATCGACCCCCTTGTTAAAGCGTCCGGTGAATTTCGGGGCAATGGTCTGCACGGGAATTTTCTCGTCGGCAATGGCGGCGAGGATGATCAGCATGTCCGGCGGGGTTTGCGGGGCATCGGTTTCGTCCATGGAGACCTCCGTGACGAAGTTGCCTTCCCCCTTGCGCTCGGCAATGTGGCGGTAGATCCTGCCCGCCTCGCTGACCGCCTTAAAGAACTGGTTGGCGACGCCTTCCGCGTATTCGCGGGTGATTTCGATCGCCCCGTCGATGCCGGGGATCTCGATGGATCCGACCAGTTCCGGGTGTCGATCGAGAAAGGCGGAGACCGCGGCCGGGTCGGCCGCCTGGCCGATGTAGTCGGCTACGTCAATGGTGAAGAAGTCGCTGCAATCGAGGAATCCTTCGACGATGTCCAGGTTGATGTGATCTGCATCGACGTAGTAGTTGCGGTCCCAGCCAAGGGCTTGTACGGCCTCGTCCGCCGCACTTCGCAGGCTCGGGGGCTCGGACCCGATGGTCGTATGCTCCCGGTGCGATTTATTCCAGACCGGAACGATATCTGCACCGGCCTCTGCCCCCAGCTGGATGGCCTTGAGCTGGGCTTTTGCCTGGTGGGCAAAACGGTCACCTACGCCAAAACTGTATTTTTCGATTTTCATGCTCATGCTGCTGTATCCCTATAAATGTGGTGAATTTTTCAAAGCGCCTATAGTTAGCGGAATCTCCCACCCGCAGCAAGCCCACAAAATATTCGTATTTTTTCGGTTCATATTCTCCGTTTCGATGTGTTTACTAGGCGGGTAGGTGCTTCAAATTTATCAAAACCGTAACCAAAAGGTGTGAATGATGAGTGCTCTAAAATTACATAACGCGATGTGGCCCGGGCTTGTCGGAAAAGGTGACGAGGAAGGCCAGGAGCCGCCGATCAGCCTTGAGCGGATGCTTGAGCTCACCGCCGCCGCTGAAGTCGATGGCCAGAAGTTCGATGGCATCGACTATTTCCTCTTTCTTCCGCACACGGATCCCGATGCCAGTGATGACGAGCTGAAGGCCATTGCCGATCAAATCGCCGGTCATGGGTTCAAGGTCGGTTCCCTGGTAGCTCCGGTCTGGCCGGGTACCGTAGGCGATTCCGCCATGGGCGACGACGAGCAGACGGGGAAGTTCCTCAGTGCGGTTGAGAAAGCCTGTCGGATTGCAAAGATATTTAACGAGCACGGCGTGCGGGACGGGGGGGTCATCCGGATTGACTCGGCCGAGTTCGGTGTCGAGAAATGGCGTGAAGACACGGCCACCAACACCGCCCGTATTGCCGACACCTTTAAGAAGGCCGCGCAGATCGCAGCGGACAACGGCGAGCGCCTCGCGGCCGAGGGTGAAATCTGTTGGGCCGGGATGCATTCCTGGCGCGACATGCTCGATTTGCTCGAAGCGGTTGGTATGCCGGAAAGCCTGGGCTTCCAGGCGGACCTGGCCCATACCTACCTGTACCTCATGGGCTACAATGCGCCCGAGCATGCCTTGGTGCAGGAAGGCTACAGCCAGGAGGAATTTGATGCAGCGTACACGACCATGACCGATGCCCTGCGCCCCTGGACGATTGACTTTCACGTGGCGCAGAATGACGGTGGCGTGCATGGCGCAGGTTCGCACGACAAGACGGGTAAGCACTGCCCGGCAGACGATCCGAATGGCAAGTTGGATATCACGGCCTGCTCCCAGTACTGGCTGAAGGATGCGGAAAGTCGTGGCATCCGGCACATCTGCTGGGATGGCTGCATGTTCCCGAATGAGATGCTGGAAAGCCCGGAAACCTGGAACACGATCCTCGACACCATGATCAAGGTCCGCGACGCCCACAGCGCCGCGACCGCCTAATCGTGCAACTGCGCGCGTGAGCGCGCGGAGAACACCTGGAAAACGGGGCGTGCGATCGCCCCGTTTTTTATGGGAGCCAGGATGAGCAAGGTTTTAATTACGGGGTTCAGTGGTTGCATCGGTGCGGCAACCGTCGACTACCTGCTTGCGCAGGGGGTCGAGGAGGTGATCGGCTTGAGCCGATCCGGCGCATCCCACCGTTTGAGTGCGGCTGCCATGGAAGGCATCCAGATCGTCCAGGGGGATATCGCGGATGCCGGGGCACTTGGCGCCGTGATCCGGGAGCACGCGCCAAGCCAGATCGTCCACTTGGCCGGCCTGCAGACGCCCGATTGCCAGGCGAAGCCCTTTCACGGCCTTGATGTCAACCTCATCGGTACGGCGAACGTGTTCAAAGCCGCGGCGGCCCTGGGCGATCGCTTAAGGCGTTTTGTGTTTGCGAGTTCTTCCGCGGTATACGGACCGCGCAGCCTGTATCCCGGCGCGACGGTGCTCCCATCGGATCCCTACTTTCCTCCCAACC
>JAPYUI010000082.1:13242-18692 GCA_029936175.1 Kiritimatiellia bacterium | reverse complement strand
TTCCGTCCAGCGCGGGTTCGGCGGTGTTGTTAAAGAAGGCCATCAGGCGATAATAATCGGTCTGCTGGATGGGATCATACTTGTGCGTGTGACAGCGCGCGCAGAGCAGGGTCATGCCCATGAGAACCGTGCCCAGGTTTTCCGTGCGATCAAAAGTATTCTTGGCCTGGAACTCAGCGACAATGGCTCCGCCTTCCGCGGTGGTTGGATTCATGCGGACAAAACCGGTGGCGACACGCTGTTCGAGCGTCGGATCGGCCAGGAGGTCGCCAGCCAGTTGTTCGGTGATGAATACGTCCAGGGGTTTATTGGCATTCATCGCCTGGATCACCCAGTCCCGGTAGGGAAAGATGGCTCGCTTGTTATCGAGGTGGAGTCCGTGTGTATCGCCGTAACGTATGGCATCCAGCCAGTAACGTGCCTGGTGTTCACCGAAGCGCGGGCTGGCCAGGAGTTCGTCGACCAGTTGCGTATAGGCGTCGGGACGGGCATTGGCGAGAAAGGCCGCGAGCTGTTCGGGTTCCGGTGGCAGGCCGGTGAGCACCAGGGCGGCCCGGCGGGCGAGGGTCGCCCGGTCGGCGGGCGGGGCAAAGTGTCCCCCCCTTGCTTTGAGGGCCTGTGCCACATAGTGATCGATCGCCCCGTCAGCGGGCAGGCCGCGCTCCTTCACCGGCGGTACAAAGGCCCAATGCCGGGTGTACCTGCCGCCCTGGCGGACCCAACGGTCGAGCAGGGATCGTTCGGTGTCGCTTAGCTTTTTTTCTGCATCAACCGGTGGCATGGGATCTTCCTGGTCGTGCAGGCGCACGAGGATCTCACTTTTTTCCGGCGCCTCCGGATGGATCGCCCGAATGCCCTTGCGATCCAGGGTAGCGGCCTCATAGGAGTCGAGACGCAACCCGGTTTTTTTCCGCGTGTCCGGACCGTGGCACACGAAACACTTGTCCGAGAGGATGGGTAAAATCTCGCGGGCAAAGTTGACCCGTTTTTCCTCGGCGTACCCGGATGCAAGGATGCCGAGCAGGAGTGAAGAATAGCAGGAAAAAGACGCGCGCATATGCGTGCTTACTTTAATCCCTCCTTCCTCGCAAGGGTGTTTCTGTCGAAGGATTCCCCCGTAGTCCCCTCACAATCCCCACAACATAACGCCTGCACCTTTCGGTCATCAACCCGCCGGTACGCGTGCCACCCGGGACGCATCTTGACGGGGACGAGTTGGTGCTGGTGAAAACCCCACGGTTTCGAGGTGAAATGGGGATATCGATCACCGTCATGTCCCCCGCACTCGCCAAGTCATCGGCGGCCCGCTTATCGGTGGAACCTCATGTGCGCAAAATAGTTACCCACGGTCGAGGATGCCTGAAAAGGTGATGGATCGAGGTTCCGGAGCAATAAGTCTGCCTTCGGCCTTCCCGAGTCCCGTGGTATTTGTTAGCCTACAGGCCGCATGAGTCGTCCGCACAGGAGGCTATTCGAGGGGGAGGCCATCGCCTTGCCGATGGGGGTTATCGTCGTGGTCTTTTTTCTCGTCTATAATTTTGTTGTCGGCTTCGGGAAAGACGATTTTTTTGTGGAAGTCGAAACCTGGTTGGCAACGGAGTCCGGGGACTACGTGCACAACTTTGCTGCACTGGCCAAGGAATATTCGGCCGTCGACCTGCATGAGATCCTGAGGGGATTCGATGCGCAGGCCGATCCTTCCCCGAACACGTGCTCGCGTACGCTGGCGAAGATGTACGAGGCCATCGGCGAATATGAAAAAACCAAGGCGAAGCTTTTCGACGATTACAAGCCCGACATGACCCTCGACCGGGAGTTTCTTCGCATCTACGTCGGGTATAAAGACATCGCAAGCATCCGTCCGAGCTTTAGTAACTTCCGGTATGCCTCTCAGAAAAACAGGTTCAACAAGATTTCCGCGCGCGATGTTGAAGCGGAGCTTCGGCAGGCGCTGGCCTATGTAAAAGAGCGGAAAAACAGCAGCCCCACGCCCTCCACTCCTTGACCCTCCTGCGTCAGATCCTGTATGATGCTGCATTGCTGGAGTAACCCGAGTAACTGCCATGACGAAAGCTTGCATCACTGTCCTATCTGCGTGCCTGATGAGCCTGTTGTTCAGCCCCGTGCTCCGGGCACAAAACGTGACCCTTGGACACGTGGAAGACTTTGAAGGCGGAGATCTCGCCGGTTGGAGCCATCCCGCGGGGAGTCCAACCGAACCGGTCATCGCCACGGACGGCATGGGAAACAGCTACCTGACTTTCGGTTCCAGTGGCCCCGGCGGTGGTGCAGGCTCCCGCTTGGCCATGGTAAGCGACCACGAGGACTGGACGGGTGATTATTCAGCCCAGGGGATCGAGTTTTTTCGCATGGAGGTGGCGAACCGGGGAACAAATGCCTTGAACCTGCGGGTGGTGCTTGAGGCCACCTTGCCCGATCGCGTTGCCTCGCTCGTTTCGGTGAATGTGCCCGCTGACGGGGTATGGTACACGGTTGATTTTCCGATTGCGCCGGCCGACCTGGTCGTGGTGGATGGTGTCGCCCCCGCCTTGGCCGTGCTGGGCGACGTCCAGTCGATCCGGCTTATCAGCAGTGTCTCGCCATCCCACAAAGGCGATCAAATTGTCGCGACGCTCGACGTGGATAACATGGCCGTGCTCGCCACGCCACCCGATGGCGACCTGGACGGTATTCCCGACGACACGGACAACTGCCCCCTGGTGCCGAATCCCGGGCAGGAGGATGCCGACCTGGACGGCCTCGGCGATGCCTGTGATACCAACGCCTTCACCCCGGTCCTCTACTACGACTTCGAGGAGGGTGCCGGGACCTCGGTTACGAACCGGGGAGGCATCCTGGTTGACGGAATCCTCCACGGGGCGGGCGGCGACGAGCGCTGGGTTACCGGGCCGCCCGGCAGCTTCAGCCCCGGGGGAGCCTTGGAACTCGACGGGGAAAATCGCCCCGCCGGTGATATCATCAACTCCCGGATTAGTGCTGCGGATCTCGGTATTTATACGAGTGACTACACCATGGCCGCCTGGATCCAGTTGCAGGGAACGGACCGGGAAAACTTTGTTTTCGGCCAGACCAACCTGAATAACCAGGTGCTGCATAACGGGACGCGTGATCCCGCAAATAACCAGAACCACCGGGCCCACCAAGGGCACTGGGGGAATGACATTACCGCCGCGACGAGCTTGGCACTCGGCACCTGGTATCACGTCGTGTGGCAGTACGATAATGGATATGAAAAAATTTACCTGAATGGCGAACTCGACGGGGGGCCTGCCGCGAAAGGACCCTTGAGCAACTCCAGCATCGTGACCATCGGTGCCTCGCGCTTAACGGACTGGGGATTTGATGGCCTGCTGGATGAAATCGTCATTTATAACCGGGCACTGAGCCGGGGCCAGGTCCTTCACCTGGCCGATGGGGGAGACCCGCTGGCCCTTCCCGCGCAGGGTGGATTGAATGACGGCATCTTTTTTACCGCCCCCTTCGGGGCCGGGGACAGTTGGAATCTTTACGAGGTCGTCGGGGTTGATGTCGGCCTTCCCGCAAACTGGATCGATGCGGAAACCCTTGCTTCCAGCAAGCTCGACCCCTCGGGTCTCAGCAGCCTCCCGGGACACCTCGCGGATGTCCAGTCGGCGGCGGAGAACTTCACCCTCAGTCGCATGAGCGGGTTTCGTGCTATCTGGATTGGCTTGACCGATGATGACCTTATTTTCAATGGAACCGAGGCGGGCAACAATCGAAATGGTGGCTGGGTCTGGACCTCGGGGGCACCCTACACGTACCAGAACTGGAACGGCAACGAGCCGAACAACGCCGGGACGCCCGGGGAAGACGCCATAGAACTGGTTGCGAATTCGGGCCGCTGGAATGATCACCAGACCGGTTTCGATCCGCAAACCAACAATGTCGCGGTTCATCCCTACATCATCGAGTGGGCGATTGAAACCAATGCGCCGATTGCCGGCGTGAGCGTGATCGAACCGGTGCTTCCCGGGGTCCTTCCCGGGCCGCCCGGTGGGAATGGCTCCTTCGGGGTGCAGTCTGTCAGCCAGAACGGGAATATCCCGCAAATTATCAGTGCCGTGGACAGCCTCCTGTCCGGCACGGGCGTGATCTCTAACGGCGTCGCTCCCGAGATCAACTTCAGCGACCCGGAGAGCCCCAGCAACAACCAGTTGTTCACCTACGGGGACCTGCCCTATGTCGGCAACACGACGAATGTCGACCAGGACATCGTTCATGTATACAAGGGCCGGGTGGTCATCCCCGCCGATGACCATTATACCTTCGGTGTGCGCTCGGATGACGGTTGCGCCCTGCGCATCGCCGGCCAGGCCTGGGTTAGCCAGAACGGGAGCGGGATCATCGACCCGATGGATCCCTCCACCCTCTTCACGCCCGCCGGCACGGCCAATTTCCGCGGCGTGGTCCAGCTCACCGCGGGGGAATACGATATGGAATTCATCAGCTTCCAGGATGGCGGTGCAAGCGGGCACGAACTGTACGCGGTTGCCGGGAGCGTCATCAACGATATCGACAGCCAGGATTGGACCCTGGTGGGACACCTTTCGCTGGGATCCTACAAGGTTCCCGGCATCCTTGAGCTTGCCGGCACCAATTTTCTCGTGCGCACTTCCGCTCCGGGTGCAAACATGGCCATCACCAATCTTAACAGCCTTGCCGATGCGGAGACGGAGCTGGCCAACGACCCGGGTGTCGTGACGGGTAACTGGGATGTCATCAATTTTCACGACCCGGAACGGCCGGGAGAAGGCACCTTTTCCGGCGACAGCCCCTTCGACAATGGCACCCCGGCGGATGATGAAAACTTTGCCCTGGAGGTGACGGGGACCCTGGAGATTGTACACGAGGGGGCCTATATATTCGGTTTTCGTGGTGACGACGGCAGCAGTTTACAGATTGCCGGCCAGGCCTGGAGCAATATCGTCTTCAGTCCGAGTGCCAATACGGTTATCGCCGGGGATACGCTCAAGCATGATTCCAATACCGGCAACAGCAACAGTGGAGCCTCGATCTACCTCGCGGCTGGAAACTATGATTTACGCGCGGTCTTCTGGGAACGGGGAGGCGGAGCCAGTTTCGAAATATTTGGCTATGACATCATGCGGCCGGTCCCGGAGCTCCTGCGGGCCGGGGCTGCGGGCCTGATGGTTGACCCGGATGGGCTCGCGCTCGTCTCACAAACCGCGCCGCCGCCGATCCTGCTGGGGGATCCCGGATATACCGGCGGCCTGTTCAGCCTTTCCTGGACCTCCGAGCCGGGTGCAACCTACAAGCTGCAGTGGAGCGCGGATTACGCCAGCTGGACGGATGTGCAGACCGTGGCCTCCCAGGGTGCGGAGACCTCGGTCACGGTGCCGGACAACTTTGCCACGCCCTTCGTGGTGTTCCGGGTGATCGAGGAATAA
>JAPYUI010000082.1:4641-13142 GCA_029936175.1 Kiritimatiellia bacterium | reverse complement strand
TCCTCGCGCGGATCATCAGGTCCCTTCCCACGGCTTCACTGGAAACGATTTCCAACGGCGGCTTACTGTCGAGATCCCAGCGGACACCCGCGATGCCCGGGTGGCCCCGGTCCCCGAGCAAGGTGGGCGCAACAAAGAAGACAAAGTCATCCACCAGCCCCTGCTTGACCAGGGAGCCCGCGAGTTCCCCGCCACCTTCGCAGAGCAGGTGGGTGATGTCCCGCTCGGCCAGCTTTTTCATCAAGCCCTTGAGGTTGCGGTACGCGAGGGTTCCCTTCTTCCCCGATGTACTTGCAACGATTGTCTGTTTGGATTTGGCATCGTTCAGGACCTTGAGCGATTTAGGGAGGCGGCCCTCGCGGGTCACGATCACCCGGTACGGGTTCCGCCCGCGCGATGGTCGCGGAAGGAGCGAGGGATTATCGAGGCGGGCGGTATTCGCTCCGACCATGATGGCATCTACCTCGCGGCGCAAGGCCTGCGTCGATTCGCGTGCGGCGGGGCCGGTGATCCACTGGGACTTTTTTCGGAAATCCGCGATGCGTCCATCGAGACTCATGGCCAGTTTCAGGGTTACATGCGGTCGACCCAGGGTGATGAAGCTGCGCCAGGGGCGAATCAGGTCCCGCCCTGCGGCCTCCAGGATTCCCGGATGTACCTGGATACCGCTCTCCCGCAGGAGATCAAGGCCGCGCCCGGCGTGCTTCGGGTTGGGGTCGTTGGCGGATACATAGACCTCTTTGATGCCGGCCGCGAGAATGGCTTCCACGCAGGGCGGCGTTCGCCCGCGGGATGAACAGGGCTCCAGGCTGACGTAGATCGCTGCGCCTTTCGCTGCCGCACCCGCTTCTTTCAAGGCATGGATCTCGGCATGTGCACCGCCCGCCTTCTTGTGGAAGCCCTGGCCAAGCAGGCGGTGATTTTTGACCACCATCGCGGCAACGGGAGGATTCGGCCGGGTGAACCCCAGGCCTTCGCGTGCGAGGTCGAGGGTTTGTTGCATCCACCGGTTGTGTCGCTCAGTTGTCATCGCCCGTATCATCATCCTTTATTCCCAGGAGGCCGTCAACAAAGGCCTCCGCCTCAAAGGGCACGAGATCCTCTTTCCGTTCACCCAGCCCGGTGAACACAATCGGGACATCGAGTTCCTTTTTAATCGAGAAGAGGCATCCGGCCTTGGAACTGCCATCGAGCTTGGTGATGACAATGCCGGTCAGCGGAATCGTCTCGTTAAAGAACCGTGCCTGCATAAGCGCATTCTGCCCGATAGTGGCATCGAGTACGATCCAGGTCTCCTGCGGAGCCTCGGGCACGCGCTTGTTCAGGGAGCGGACGATTTTTTTCAACTCGTCCATCAACGGGGCCTTGTTGTGCATGCGGCCCGCGGTATCGATAACGACCAGGTCCCGGTTCCGCGCGATGCAGGCGTCGAGCGCATCATAGGCCACCGCCGCGGCATCGGATCCCTGCTTCCCGGCCACGACTTCGCACCCCACCATCTCCGCCCAGATCCGGAGCTGGTCGGAACCGGCTGCGCGGAACGTATCCGCGGCACCCATCAGCGGGTCGATCCCCTCTTCGAGGGCCAGGTGGGCCAGCTTGGCCGTGGTGGTGGTCTTGCCCGAGCCGTTGACCCCAACGATGAGCAGGCAGGCATTGGGGGGCAGCTGGGAAAAGGTAAAGGGTGTTGTCTGGGCCAGTTGATCGATGAGGACCTGCTTCAGGACATCGCGCCGGGACCTGTTTCCACCTCGACGGGCCTTGTCCAGTGCGGCAATGACCTCTGCGGCAAGCCGCGGTGCGACATCGGCCGCAAGCAGCTCCTCCTCCAGCTCCTCCAGCGTCGCCTCGTCGAGGTCCTTGTCCCGGGAAAAGATGCCGCCGAGTGTTTCCTTGAACAGGTTGCGGGTTTTCCCCAGTGCCTTGAACCAGTTAGCCATCTATTATTTCCTCCTCCTGCTCGAACGATCCCCGGTCCGCGGGCGATAGTTACTGGGTCGGCGTTCTCAGCGGGCGGTCCGCATCCTTGATGGCCCGGTCGAGAATGCCATTTACGAACTTGGCTGCTTCATCCGAGCTTAGCTCTTTCGCCAGTTCAATCGCCTCGTTGACCGAAACCACGGGTGGAATATCCTTGCGGTGTTGAATCTCATACAGCGCCAACCGGAGCACGTTTCGGTCGACTCCGCCCATGCGCTTGAGATCCCAGTTTTTTGCGTAGCGCTGGATTTCCCCGTCCAGGCTATCGCGATGCTCAAGGACCCCGAGAACCAGGTCGTCGGCAAAGGGCCGGACATCCGGCTTGTCCTCGAAACTGCCCCAGAACTCGTCGAAGGCTTTTTCGCGGTCTTCGGTCTCGTTGTAATCGAGTTGAAAGAGCAGCTGAATGGAGCGCTCACGCGCTATGTGCCGACTGCTCATAGGGCATGCATGACGTGGGCCATTTCCATGGCCGCCAAAGCCGCATACCAACCGCGGCTTTCTTCGCCGGATAGACAGCGCTTTTCGGCTTGTTTCATCGTGTCGGTGGTAACTACCCCATCGATGATCGGAAGGTTGTTTTCGCGGGATGTCATGGTGATCCCGTGGACCAGGCTGTTGCTGATCAGGCGGCCGTGGATGGTTTCGCCTTCAATCACCGCGCCAAGGGTAATGATGACGTGATGTTTTTCAGCCTGTGCCAGCTTGTTGGCCACGACCGGTATTTCAAAGGCACCGGGCACCCAGACCACCTTGATCTGCCGGGGCTTGGCGCCATGCTGGGCCAAGCAGCTCAGTGCCGACTGCAGGAGCGCGGTGGTTAGATGCTCGTTAAAGCGGCTGACAACAATGGCGTACGCATAATTCCCCGCCTCGTGCCGGCCGTTCACCTGGTATACACCCTTCAAGGTGCCGGCGGCGTTTTTGATATCTCTATTGATTCCCTTGGAACTCATAATGGATGGCTCTTACCCCCTCTGCAGGGAATATGCAAGGAAGCAGCACGGCGTCGGGCACCTCAGGTGGGCGGGCCGATTTCGTTTTGTTGCCGGAAGGCAACCAGATCAGCTACGTGGCAAATGGGCAAGTGGTGCTGCTCGGCGTAGGGTTCGAGGTCCGACATGCGGGCCATGCCGCCGTCTGCATTGAGGATTTCGCAGATGACGCCAGAGGGAAAAAGCCCCGCCGCCTTGGCGAGATCAACAGCCGCTTCGGTGTGGCCCGGGCGCCCCAGTACGCCGCGTGCGTTCGCCTGCAGGGGGAAGATATGGCCTGGCTTGACAAAGCCCTCGGCGCCCAGGTCCCGGTCTGCCAGGCGAGCGATGGTCACCGCGCGATCATTCGCGCTGATGCCGGTCGTGATGCCGTCGCTCGCGTCAACAGATACCATGAATGCGGTACAGTAGGGGCTCTGGTTACTGCCGTCCTCGACCATCTTGTGCAGGGCCAGTTGGTTTAGGCGATCGTCCTCCAGGGCCACGCAGATAAGGCCCTTGCCATGGCTGGCCATGAAGTTGACCTGCTCGGCCGTGATGGTTTCTGCTGCGCAGACAAGGTCGCCCTCGTTCTCGCGAGACTCGTCGTCAACCACAATGACCATCTGGCCAGCGGCGATGGCTTCGATCACTTCAGCTAGGGTATTATTTGATTGGTTTTTCACGTATCTTTTTCAGGTCCGCCCGGACCACGCATAGCTCAACCCTGGATGATGTGATGGGAATCGCTGGATGCACGGTACCCGGTGCTGGGGCAATATAGGTTGCTTTGCACTTGGCTCAAGCGCAAAACCGAATCATTACCGGGTCGTTTCCGGTCGATCCTGATTAATCCGGAAAGGTGACCAGGCCCGATTCGCGAATGCTGCACCACCCCTCCGGCATGCTCGATCCCTGCCGACCCACGATCACGTGATCCAGTACCTGAATATCGAGGATCTTGCCTGCCGCGACCAGTTCACGGGTAATCCGCAGGTCCTCGGGTGAGGGCGAGGGATCTCCGCTCGGGTGATTATGCGCGAGGATTACCGCGTTCGCCATGCCCTTAATCGCCGCCTCAAACACCTCCCGGGGATGCACCAGGCTCGCATTGGCAATGCCCTTGGTAATTTCCTCCGGGGCTTTTTTCAATTGATTGCGGGCATCGAGGATCAGGATCCAGAATTTTTCCACCTGCAGACCATGTACCAGGGGCTTCATCACGGCCACCGCATCCTCGGGCGTATGGATCACATCGATCCGGTCGCTGGTTTCCTGTTGCAGGCGCCGGCCGAGCTCCAGGGCGGCCTGGATCATCTGGACCTTGACGGGTCCCATGCCCGGGAAGGCCCTTAATTCCTCGGCGGGGGCTTCCAGTACCGCGTGCAGGCTGCCGTACTGATTGATGATCGCCCGCGCGAGCTCAAGAACATTCTGACCGGGCAGCCCGGTTCGAATGATCAGGGCGAGCAGGACATCCTCGGTGACATTGGCTGCGCCGAGCCGGTCGAAGAGTTCCCGGGGCTGCTGCTTCGAGGGCAGCTCCTGGACCCGGTACACCCGCGGAACATTATTGCCCACCAAAGATGTCCTTGGACGGATTGCGGCCCAGCACGGGGGCTTGCGCGAGTTCCAGGACCGTTCCACTCACCGGGCGGCTCTCGTCGCCCATCCAGTAGATCGCCGCAGTTGCAATGTCGTCCGGCATGATCAGGGTTCCGGCGGGGGCGAAATATTTCGGCACCCGCTTGTACCAATCCTCCGGATTACCCATTTCGATTTGCATCTTCGACTCGTTTTCCGTGAGCACCCACCCGGGGTTGACCTGGTTGACCCGTACGCCGTGTTCCACATGAAGGACATCGCCGAGATTGCGCGTCATCGTCATGAGGCCGCCCTTGCTCATGCTGTAGGCCAGGAGGCTCGCCTCGCCGGACCAGGCGTTGACGCTGCCGATATTCAGCACGCAGCCGCGGTGGGTGCTGAGCTGGGCCAGTCCGGCCCGGATCAGCAGCAAGGGTGCACGTGCGTTGATGGCCATCACCCGGTCAAAATAGTCGGCATCCGTGGTTGCGATGTCGCTGCGCGCGACCCAGGCGGCATTGTTGACGATGCAATCGAGCCTGCCGAAGGCGTCCACGGTTTTCTCGACCAGGTGCTCCGGACAGGCAGGATCGGCAAGGTCCTCGATATGGAGCCGCGTCGCATCGCCCAGGTCGGCTACGACCTTTTCGCCGAGCTCCCGTTCCAGGCCGTGGACCATTACCCGGGCCCCTTCCCGGACCGCCCGCCGGGCGATGGCCTCCCCGATCCCCTGGGTGCTACCGGTCACGATGATGACCTTCTCCTTCAATCTCATGGGGGAGAGCATAGAGGATTACCGGTGGCATGGCCAGTCCACTTGTATCGTTATGGCCTTTTCAGCAAAGTCCGGGCGGGAAAGTATTTGTACTTGGCGATTCATCTCACCCTGCGTACATGGTAGAATATCATTCGTCGCGAGTACGTACTTAATTCCAACCGAGGATAGCTATGAAGCTCTTTAAATACATGATCGTCGTATCCGCCGTCAGCCTGGGCAGTGTGTTTGCCCAGGCCCTCCCCGCTGACGCTGCCCGTAGCGAATGGGCTCCCTTCCAGATTTCACTGTTTGATCCGGTCCAGATGCATCCGGCCGAGGTGTCGGTTTACGGATTACGGTTGAATGTACTCTATGGCAACAATACCGAGGTGACCGGGTTAGACCTCGGCCTGATGAATCGTACCGCCAAGGGCAATACCGGGCTCCAGCTCGGCATGATCAACATCACCGAGGGGGACGTGGCCGGCGGACAACTTGGCCTGCTCAACTGGACGGCCGGCAACGTCGCCGGGGCACAGGAGGGAGCCATCAACTACACCGCGGGAAACCTTATCGGCGGCCAGGCGAGCTACCTGCTCGGCTGGATTGACGGTGACCTCACCGGGCTACAGGCCGGGTTCGCCACGTATTGTCGCGGGTCCGTCAATGGTGGACAGGTAGGGGGTTTAAATTGCAGTGAATCCCTGAAGGGCATTCAAATCGGTGCCATCAACCGGGTCAAATCCGGTACCGGCCTCATGATCGGTATCGTGAACTGGGCCGATCAACTGGACGGCCTGCAGATCGGCTTGGTCAACATCCTCGGGAACAGCAGTATTTTCCCCGTCCTGCCGATCATTAACGCCGAGTTTTAAGTACGCCCCGGCTTGCGGATCATCCATCCGCCAGACGAGAAAGGCCATCCCTCGGGATGGCCTTTCCTATGCTGCAGGTTTCGAGGGACAGGACCGCTGCAGGATGCCGGTCGTCCCCGCCCTCGCGATCAATAGTAGTAATGCAGACCGATGCTGATGCCGTAGTCCTTACCGCTCGTCCTGTCGCCGTCGATAAGATAGATCTTTTCAGTAGCCCAGGCCGCCTTGATGGAGGCCTTGACCGCCACGTTCTGCTGGATGAAGTATTTCACTCCGGCGTTGATCCTGAAGTAAAATGCGTCCGAATCACCCGCGGCGGTATTGTTCAGGAGTTTTCCATAACCGAAATCGGTTCCGACGAAGGGCACATATGGACTGTCGATGATGAAACTCTCCTCAATCCAGAATGCAGCGGTGGTCAGGTCGCCCCCATTTCCATCCTGGTGACCGACGTAAAAACCCAGTTCATCCAGTGGCCCCCACCCGGTGCCAAAGCCGATTTGGCCGGTGAACTCCACGTCGTTATCGCCCCCTTCATTATCAAGGATGATTTCCGCCTGGAGGCTCTGGTACTCATCATCGTTAAAGTTGGAATCAAAATCGAGGGCATGGGCCGGACCGGCGAGGAAGCCCGCGATCGGCAGCATCAGGGTGAGTATCCATTTTGTCATGTATTTCATTTTGCTCCTTCGAGGGGGATGGTTAACGAGAACGCTGCCATTCTGCATGGAAATCCTTAAGCGAGTCAAACATTCTCGCCCGAGCGGCCGAAAGTTTTTCCAGGGTCTGGTTGCCACCCGGTATGAGCACGCAGTCAACGCCCATGGCGGCTGCGACCTCCGCATCGTGCAGGGTATCGCCCACCAGGAGGGCATTTTGGGCTTCCCCGCCGAGGCATTCGGCCAGGCGCTGCCCCTGCTGAACCTTTCCCCGGGCATAGATATCGTCGAGGCCCCGGATGGTTTCGAAATAGTGATGGATGCCGAAGTGCTCCAGCATGCGCTCCAGGCCTTCGTGATGATATGCGGAAAGTACATATTGTTGGCAGCCAGAATCGCATAACTCGGTGAGCAGATCCACCGCCCCGTCCTGCAGGCTGCATTCCGTGCATCGTCCGTCATAGGCCGCGATAAATTCCGCCCCCGCCTCCTCAAAGGTCTCGGACGTGAAGGTAAAGCCCGCCAGGCGATAGTAGTCGATGAGTGGAAAGCCGAAAATTTCCTGGTAGCGGTCTTCGCTCAGGACCGGGAGTTCCCGGCGGTGCAAGGTCTGGTTCATTACCTCCAGGCACAGCCAGGCATCGTTCAACAAAGTGCCATTCCAATCCCATATGATGTGTCGATAATGCCGCATACGGGGAGTTCTTTACCCAAGCCACGGGAATCTTTCAACGTACCACCTGCGAATAAATGCCATTGACTCCGGCATCATCGGGCGACACATTAGGCCGATCATGACCAGACCCAACCTACTACGATCCGCGGCGGCTTTCGCATTATTTCCGGCCGTAAGCCTCTTTGCCGACGCGGTTCCGCATGCCAGCCAGATTGAATACTGGCGCCCGATCATGGATGCCCCCCAGGAAACCTTCTGGGATGCCCGCTTCGGGTGGGTTTTTCCCTCGAAGTCGGATTCCGAAACCTGGGGCAGCGTCAGCATGATCGAGTTGAGCGCCTGGGGATCCCTGATGTACTGGGAAACCGCCAAGCAGGCGGATTTTGATGTTCGTGGTAAGTGGGACTCCTTGATTCTCCAGGGCTTCGATGGAACCGGTTCCGGCTACCCGATGACCGCGGCACGCATCAGCATGCAATACTCACAACGCTTCGCGAACAACTACGGTTTGCGCTTGCGCGTGGAGCCCGGCCTGTACACGGCCTTCGAGGGCCTGAGCAGCAAAGACTTCGGCATTCCCTTCGGCATTCTCGGCACCTACGACGCGAGTGAACGCGTGGGTGCCATTCTCGGCGCCAATGTGTATCCCGGCTTCGATCAGGTCGTGGATCCCGAGATAGGTATCCGTTTCGTTCCGGATGAGGTCATCTCCATGCACCTGGGCTATCCCGAAACGCGGATAAAATTCCGCCCCTATGAGGATGTCGGGCTGGATGTGGGGACGCGCTTCCTGCTCTGGCCGGAATTCCAGATGGATGACGATGACGCGCGCAAACGGATCATGTACGACGAGGCCCGGGTTTTCGGGGAATTCAGCTGGACCCGTAACCGCTTATCCCGCTGGTACATCCAGCTCGGTTACGCCTTCAACCGGGAGATTGATTTTGAGGAAGTAGAGGGCCCGGTTGACATCGACAACAATTTCTACATCCGATT
>JAPYUI010000082.1:0-4541 GCA_029936175.1 Kiritimatiellia bacterium | reverse complement strand
CCCTCGACGAAGGTCGGATCGTTCAGCAGGACCAGTGCCTGCAGGGGGGTGTTCGATTTGGGCCTTCTCGCCACGCACTCTTCCCGGGTTGGCGCGTCAAAGGTCAGCAACTGTGGATGGAGAAAGGTTCGTTTCCAGAAGGTGTACAGGCCCCGGCGATACAGCTTCTCCCGGTGATCCTGTACGTACTTGTGGGGATTGCCGACGGACTTGTACGAATCGCTCCAGTAACCCTCCGGCTGGTAGGGCTTCACGCTTTCGCCCCCGATTTGCCGGTTCAACAAGCCGCTGATCGCGAGCGCGCCGTCGCGCACGAACTCGGCATCCAGGCGCCAGCGCGATTGGCGGGCAAACCACCGGTTGTCCACGCCCGATTTCGCCATGGTGGGCCCGAGCTGGGAGGACTGCCGGTAGGTTTCGCTTTCCACGATCAGCCGCGTCAGGTGCTTCACGTCCCAGCCGCTCTCCACGAACTCGACCGCCAGCCAGTCGAGCAGGTCCGGATGGCTGGGCCAGGCACCCTGGTTGCCCAGGTCGTCGAGTACCTCCGAGAGGCCGCGGCCAAAATACAGGTACCACAACCGGTTGACGAAGACCCGGGGGGTCAGCGGATTGTCCGCCTGGACCAGCCACTTCGCCAGGTCCATGCGATCTGCCCGCCCCGTCTTTTCAATCGCGCCCAGGAAGGCGGGGATGGCGGGTTGCACCTCCGGCCCCGAATCGTCCATCCAGTTGCCGCGCGGGAGCACCCGCATCGTGCGCGGCGTCTTGCGCTGGCGGGCGACCACGGAGTAGCGCCCCTGTTTCCGGGCTTCATTCAACCCGCGCTCGGCCTTTTTCAGGGTTTCCTTTTCCTGCTTGCGCTCGGCCTCGGCGGTTTTCTTCTCCACCTTTTCCGCCTTGCGCCGCTTTTCGTTCTCGGCGTGTTGTTTCTTGAGTCCGGCGATGTGCTGCTCCGTTTCCTCGATGGTGGTATTCACGTCCTGGACCACCTGGATGGCGGGCTCGAAAATGGCTGTGCGTCGTCCGCGGGACACCAGGTCCGGCTCCTCCAGGTCCGCGAAAAATGCGGCCATCCGGTAGAAATCCGCCATCGTATAGGGGTCGAACTTGTGATCGTGGCACTCCGCGCAGGCCATGGTCGCGCCCAACCACACCGAGGAAACACTCCGGGTCTTGTCCGCCATGTACTTCGCCCGGTATTCCTTGGCCTGGGCACCGCCTTCCCCGGTGACCTGGTTCATGCGGGTGTAGCCGGAGGCCACGAGCTGCTGTGTCGTGGCTTGCTTGACCAGGTCCCCGGCCAGTTGCTCGCGGGTAAAGCGATCGAAGGGCATGTTGCTGTTGAAGGCATCGATGACGTAGTCCCGGTACGGGGTGGAGTAGCGTTCGTCGTCGGAATGGAAGCCCATGGTGTCCGCCCAGCGGACGAGGTCGAGCCAGTAGACCGCCATGCGCTCCCCGTAGTGCGGCGATGCCAGGAACTGTTCAACCAGGGCCGGGTAGCCCCCTGGATCATCCGTGGATTGAAATCGTTGTACCAGCCCGGGATCCGGGGGCAGGCCGGTGAGGTCGAAACTCAGGCGTCGCACCAGGGTCACCGGGTCGGTCGCGGGAGCGGCTTGCAGGCCCTGCTCGTTCAGCCGGGCCCGCACGAAGGCATCGATGGGGTTGGTTGCACCGGCGATCTTCGGTACCGTCGGCCGGGTTGCCGGGATATAGGCCCAGTGCCGTTGATACGCTGCACCTTCCGCGATCCACTGCCTGAGCAGGGCCTTCTGTTGTTGGGTAAGGGACTTGGTGGAATCCGGCGGCGGCATCAACTCCTCCGGGTCGTCCTCGAGAATGCGGTGCACCAGCGCACTTTGTCCCGGTCTTCCCGGGACGATCGCCTTCACGCCCTTGCGATCTGTCACGGCTGAGTCGCGGAGGTCGAGACGCAGGTCGGCCTTGCGTGCGTTCTTGTCAAAGCCGTGACATTGGAAACAATTCTCCGAAAGAATGGGGCGAATATCCCGGTTGAATTCCACCTCGGCCCCGCCCGCTGCCACGGCCAGCCAGGTGCCAAGGCAAACCCCCAGGCGCGTCATGCCAGGATGCCCTTCACCCGGTGCCCGTGTACGTCGGTCAGGCGGTACTGCCGTCCCTGGAAGCGGAAGGTCAGTTGCTTGTGGTCGATCCCGAACAGGTGCATCATCGTCGCGTGAAAATCGTGCATGTGGACGACGTCCTGGACCGCGTTGTACCCGAGTTCATCCGTGGCACCCCAGGTGATGCCCGGCTTGATACCCCCGCCGGCCGTCCACCAGGAGAAGCCCTTGATGTGATGATCCCGTCCCGAGCCCTGGGCCATGGGCGTGCGGCCGAATTCGCCGCCCCAGACCACCAGGGTATCCTCGAGCATCCCGCGCTGCTTGAGATCGGCCACCAGTGCCGCGGAGGCCTGGTCGACGTACTTGGCCGCCCTCGGCATGTCCTTTGCGAGATTGCTATGGTGATCCCAGCCGCGGTGATAGAGGTGAATAAAGCGTACGCCCCGTTCCGCCAGGCGGCGGGCGAGCAGGCAGTTGGAGGCGAAGGAACCGTCGCCGGGCTTGCAGCCATAGTGCTCCAGGATGTGCTGTGGCTCCTGGGTGAAGTCGGTGAGTTCCGGCACGCTGGCCTGCATCTTGAACGCGAGCTCGTACTGGCTGATGCGGGTCGCGATCTCCGGATCGTCGATCTGCTCCCCCCGCAGGCGGTTCAGGGCCCGGGTTGCGTTTACCACGTCGCCTTGCTGTTCGCGACCGACGCCTGCGGGATTACTTGCATACAGGACGGCGTCGCCTTTCGACTGCAGCTTCACGCCCTGGTATTGCCCGGGGAGAAAGCCGCTGTGCCATTGCCGGGCGGCAATCGGCTGGGCCTGGCCCCCGCCCACCGAGGTCAGGACCACGAAGGCGGGAAGGTTTTCCGTCTCGGAACCCAATCCATAGGTGAGCCAGGAGCCCATGCTCGGTCGACCGGGCACGCCCGACCCGGTATTGATAAAGGTGTGCGCCGAGTCGTGGTTGATCTGCTCGGTAACCATCGACCGCACGATGCAGATCTCGTCCGCGATGCCCGCGATGTGGGGAAAGTAATCCGAAATCTCCTGCCCGCTCCTGCCGTGGCGGGCGAAAGGCCGCAGCGGCCCCATGCACTTCAAGGCTTTTCCCTGGAGCTGGGCAATCGGTTGGCCCCGGGTGAATGAATCCGGCATCGGCTGACCATTCAACTCCTTGAGCCTGGGCTTGTAGTCGAAGGATTCCAGGTGCGAGGGCCCCCCCGCCATGGTGAGGAAGATGACCCGCTTGGCTTTCGCCGCCACCTGGCCAAAGCCGGCCGCCCCGTGGGCCGAGGATTGCAGGAGCGATGCAAGGGCCAGTCCGCCCACGCCTTTTCCGGCTGTGCCGAGGAAGTACCGCCGGTTTACCTGCTGCTGGAGATCGTGGGGTTGCACCATCGTATCAGGAAATAGGGATAGACGTCTTTTCGCAAACGAGAAATACATATTTCAACCGGCACCGTGCGACCCGGAGCCGGGTCACTCTTCCCCGACGACCCGGTAGAAGCTTGGCCGGTTGCTGGTCGATGTCCCCCCGGACCATGCATTCGTGGCCGCAGGCCATGACCCTGCGACGGGCGACCAGGCCGGGAGGAGCGGGTTGGTCATCTCTTCCACGGTGTAGTTGAGGCCGACGTCGTTCCACCGGATCGTCACCGCGCCACCCTCCGACATGGACATCGATGCAATCATGATCGAGATACCCAGTTGAACCCAGTCGTTCTCATCGCGGCCACTCCATGCACTCTCCGAGATAGGATGTGCCAGGCGGTAGGCCTGGGTGAAACTCAGCTCCGTCCGGTCGACGCCCCGGAGGGTATAGCGCTCGAAAAGGGTGTCCGGCATGAGGTCAAACAGGGATACCCAGTATTTCTCCGTCGCGGAGACCTCGTGGAGTATGGCCACGTCGAAGTTGTGGCGGTCTCCCCGCATGTCTGCATAGCCCAGCAGGTCCCCGGCGGAAACCGAGTCGGTAAGGTACGACGGGTCATCCGGGTGGTGGTTCCACCACACGGCAGCGGGCCAGTCATTCAGGCTCTGGGGATAATCTTCATCCAGGTTTACGTGGAACAACACCACGATATAGGACGAGTCATTGGAGGAGGTGATTTCAATGCGCTTGTTGGCGATGGAGACGTCATCCTCCCAGATCTCCTCACTGACGCGGGTAATCGTTCCGTCAAAAGGGGCGTAAATAGGAACCGTGGCCTGGTCGCCCTTGTAGAGGTCCCGCGGCACGTAATAGTGCTTCATGCTGCTGTCGGGCTCGGAAGAGTCGGTTGCCCCGAAATAGACGCCCTCAAATTGAAACGCCGCGTCGTAGGAATAATCGTGACCGGCCGAGGAGCGGAATTTTGAAAGCTCCTCGATCATGTCCAGGTTGGTGATGTCGGATTCCACCAGTTCAGGATGGGAAAACAGGGTCGGGGGCCATGGCAGGTGTGCCAGGGCCAGG
>JAPYUI010000306.1 GCA_029936175.1 Kiritimatiellia bacterium | reverse complement strand
GGGCCGAAGGGCTCGGAACGAGCGAAGCGAGTGCCAATCGTGTCGCCCCGACCACTTTAGATCCTTTCCGGGTGCGGACTCACCTGGAGCAAAAGCTACTTTCGGCCATCACAAGCGCGGTGGCCCATGATGAAAACGTGGCGTCCGTAGTCGGTTTGGATTACATTTTTATTCCGCCGGCCAGACATATCGGACCGGAGGCCACCAATCATAGTTGCATTCTGCCACATCGCCCTGATTATACGGGTATGGATTTTGGACGAATTGTTTCCGGTGACCGGGAGTTGTTGAAGCGCTCCTACGAGGCCTTTATGAGCCAGGAGGTCGACCAGGATCTCCGGGCTGATTCCCCAATGCCTATTCGGCGGACTCAGCGGACCATCGAGGAGCCAGTGGTGGTCAAGGGACCGGGCACCTTCTTTGGGAAACAAACGCGTACCCTTCGTTTTGAACCGACGGACCGCGAGGGCTGGTGGTTTGATCGCATCGACCATCCGGCGTGCCTGCCCGTCAAGGTAAGTATTTCCAATGTGTGGACGACCGGGGACATTGTGAGCAATATCGTTCTCCGCTCCGGTCCCAGGCAGAATTATATCCGCCTCGTCGAACACATCATCTCGCTCAAGCTGGGTTTTGACATCGACAACCTGATGATCAAGATCGACAGTGGCGACCCGCCGCTCTTCAACGTGGGCAGCATGCCTATCGTCGAGGCCCTCGAGAATGCCGGTCGCCGGAATTATGAAAATCCGCTTAGCTACATGACGGTCAAGGAGAAGGTGAGCTTCGTCAGTCCGGAAGGGAAATTCCTGATCTTTGAACCGGTCGATCCTGCGCGTCCGGCACTGGATATAGACTGCGCGATTAACTTTAACAATGCCTTGGGCTTACAGCGGATTCAGTTCCCGCTGAATTACGACCATTTCCGTCACGGTGCACAGGCGCGGACCAACTCAACTGCAGGCAAGAAGCTCTATTGCCAGACGGTGGGGAAACTCTTTGCCGATGTTCGCAATCTCGGCTACACCCGGGACAACGTCCTGATCGCAGGAAAATTCCGTTATTCAAATGAGCCCAAACTCCTGCACGAGGGAAAATCGCTGGAAGCCGTCTGGCACCGGGCGATTCTTGATTTGCTGGCGGCGGTCGCCCTGATCGACGAGGGACGCCTGCTGGGTAAAATCTCCTCCTACAAGGCGGGGCACCACCTGGATTGTGAAGCGGTCAAGCTCCTGTATCAAAACAACCTGCTGGAAGAAGTTCCGGTGGCGTATGGAGACGGGATTCCCGAATCGTCCGGCACCACCTCAGAAGTACTCAGGGAAACTTTTTGAGAGCAACCGGTTGCGTTCCTTGATCGGATCCAGGGCCGGGTGATCTTTTTCCATCGCGAATGCCGCATTCCAGCAGTTCCAGGCCTTTTCCATTCGCTTGGTCCGGTAATACAGATCCCCCAGGCTAACCCATACGCCGGTCATGTAGGGATTTTGTTGCAGGGCCTTGATGTACAGTTCCTCGGCCGCCCTGTATTTCATTGATTCCTTGAAGGTGTCCGCAAGGGCGACATCCAGGATGTGTTGCCGGAAAATATTGGTGCGATTGATTCCAGCCAACCGGACCATGCTCGCTTTTGCCGCACTGCGTGAGCTGACATCCAGGCCGTTGAGATACGCGATGAGTTGCGGATCTTGCTCGATAAAGGGCTTAATCGCCTGGAGCGCCTGCACCGTCTGCTGGCCTGACATGAGATAGAACTCGACGGAGACCAGCATGGCGTCCAGGTAGTAGCGGAGATCGATGCTCTTCGCGAACATCTTGTCGAAATCTGCTGCCCGCAAGGCACGTTCGCCGATGTGCGGAAGTTCCTCGACCACCAGGCGGGTGATTTCGTCCGCCTGGGCCGGTAACGCGTCCCGCAACACTTTCGTATAGGCGGTCTCCGATTCCAGGCCCGCGTCGATGATGCTCCATTGGACTTCCTTGAGCCCGGTAGTGGTCGGATAGCGGAAGCTCATTTGTTTCGGCAAACAACGGTGGCTGAGCATGGTCTTTCGTATAGCTGGATGCAGGCGGGCCTCGTAGATCAGGAATTTTTTAAACAGGGCCATCTCCCCATCCCTAAGCTTGTAGGCTGAGTCGGTCCAGCTTGCCACGTGCTTGCCGTCAATGGAGAAGGTGGTGCTTTCTCCGCTCCGGTCTTTCCGTGGCTGGACGCTGGAGCGAATGTCGGATTGCAAGGCGTACCGGGTCTCCAGGTGGAAGATGGCGTAGCGGTCATTCTCCTTTAACACGCCGGCCCGGGACATCGTTCGGTAGGTGTCCAGGCTGCCGATCAGTCCCTCGGTGCGTTCAGCCAGAACGGCGAGCATCGGGTACTCACTGACCTTCAGCCCGGCGGTGGTTTCAATGATCACATCTCGCTCGATATCGTAGAATTTCACGTTGGGGTTGCGAATGGTGTAGAAGACGCCCTGCCCAAAGCGCACAACGACCAGTGTGTTCTCAGCCCTCGCGGGTGGATGGCCGGGGCGCGTCGTGGATATTTTCTCCCGGAACTCCACCCGGAGTTCGGCGGCCGGGACGAGGAGGGTGAAAAAGGCCGGCAGGAGGGCGAAAAGGGGGCGTTTGGCTTTTGAAATCACCCCGGAGGGTGATAGATCTCTATGGCAACGGAAACACTTTTCTCTGGGTATTTTGGCTGTCATGCCCAGCCTGGGCCCGTATAGATGTGCAGAATCGAATGATCGCAATCGAAGCAGAAAACCTGGGGAAGTGTTACCCTATGCGCGGACTGGGTCCGCAAACCCTGTTCGGCAAGGTCCGCGACCTGGCCGCGGGCAAGAAGCCGGAAACCTTCTGGGCGATTCGCGATGCGACCTTTCAGATTAAGCGGGGCCAGACGATTGGGCTGCTGGGCCCGAATGGGGCCGGGAAAAGCTCCATCCTGGGGTTGATGGCGGGGACCATCCACCCCACGACGGGTTCCATCAAGACCCACGGTCGCATCGCGGCCCTGCTGGAGCTCGGTGCGGGCTTTCATCCGGACCTTACGGGGAAGGAGAACGTTTTTCTCAATGCCACGCTGCTGGGCATGCCCCGGGAAGACATCAAGGAACGCCTTCATCGCATCATTGACTTCTCCGGACTCAAGGAACATATCGACATGCCGGTGAAGACCTATTCCAGCGGGATGTATGTACGACTGGGTTTTGCCGTGGCCACGGAAGTCGACCCGGATATCCTCCTGATCGACGAGGTGCTCGCCGTTGGCGACATTGCATTCCAGCTCAAATGCCTGGACCGGATCCGGCAGTTTCAGAAGAAAGGAAAAACCCTGATTTTCGTCAGCCAT
>JAPYUI010000305.1 GCA_029936175.1 Kiritimatiellia bacterium | reverse complement strand
CAATGCCGACCCCAATGACCGGCAGTGGCATCGCCTTGATGACATGGTGTCCACGACCGGGAACGCGTTTCTCGCGTTCACCTTCGGGTGTGCCCGGTGTCACGATCACCCGGTCGACCCGATGTCGACCAGGGAGTACTACCAGCTTACCGCGGTCTTTTTCGACGATGTCCGTGAACCGGGGATAACGAAAAAGAAAAGGATCCCCATTCGCATCACCCGGCCGCACCTTCTGGAAAAGGGGAGTTGGCAAACACCCGGTGAACCGGTGGAGCCGGGATTCCTGGATGTGCTGATGCGACAACCCGTCGACCATGGGCAGGATGGCGCGCCGCGGAAAGCGCTGGCGGACTGGTTGACCGACGTTGAGAACGGAGCCGGTGCCCTGCTCGCGCGGGTGGTCGTGAATCGGCTCTGGCAGCATCATTTTGGCCAGGGGCTGGTTAAAACACCCAATGATTTTGGCTCACTGGGATCACGCCCCAGTCATCCGAGACTGCTGGACTGGCTGGCCGCCGAGTTGATCGCCAACGGTTGGCGCTTGAAGCCCATGCATCGCTTGATGGTGACCAGTGCAAGCTACCGGCAGTCCGACACCCTGGCCCCTGCGGCCCGTACCATAGATGCCGATAACACCTTGCTTTGGCACTGGCGCCCCCGGCGCCTCGAGGGCGAGGCGATTCGTGATCGCTTGCTCCATGTTTCCGGGAGGCTAAACCCGGAGATGTACGGTCCAAGCCTATCGATCGGGGGCTATAAGAAATCCGTACCGGATGGTCCAGAGCAATGGCGCCGCTCCATTTACTTACAGGCACACCGCACGGTTCGGCACCCGACCCTGGGCCTCTTCGATCCACCGGATGCCGAGCGGAGTACCGGCGCACGCAGCACAGGCGCCACGCCGGAGGGGGCCCTGTTTGCCCTGAATGCGCCCCTGGGGTGGCAACTGGCAGAACATCTTGCGCAAGCGGTCCAGGAGGAGGCGGGGACCGAGGCGAAGGCGCAGGTAGGCTACCTCTACCGGCGGGCCCTGTCGCGGGACCCCCTGCCCGGGGAGCTGGAGGTCGGCCTTCAGTTCCTTCGGGAAAAGGGCGAGCAATCCCTGGTTCAATACGCCCATCTCATTTTTGCATTAAATGAATTCATCTACATCCATTAATCGCCGCCGCTTTCTCGGTCAGCTCGGCCTCGGCAGCATGGCCCTGCAAGCCCTCCTGGAGCAGGAGGTTGCGGGGGCGATCCCACATTTCAGTCCCCGCGCAAAGAACTGCATCTTTTTATTCATGTGCGGTGGTGCCAGCCACCTGGAAACCTTTGATTACAAGCCCGGCCTGGCAAGGTACGCGGGGAAAACCGCCTCGGAGATTTTCTCCGCCGAGGAACTGGCCGGTTTCAATCCCGAGAAAGCCGTCGAGCATTGTCGAATCATGCCCCCGGTTTTCTCCTTCGCCCAGCACGGCCAGTCGGGGGCCTGGGTGAGCGAAATCTATCCACACCTGAGCCGGGTCGTGGACGACATCTGTTTCATCAAGTCCGTGACCACCGACTCGGCCATCCATTCCGTGGGCGAGCAGCTCATGCATACCGGGCACATGCGCCCGGGCTTTCCCAGCATCGGCTCCTGGGTAAGCTATGGCCTCGGCCAGGCAAACCGGGACCTGCCGGCGTACGTCGTGATGAAAGACGGCATCTCCACCTCCGGGGACGACGTCTTTCAGCACGGCCTGTTGCCGGGGAGATACCGGGCAGCCGTGGCCCGGGTGGAGAAGGGGAAGCCGCCCTTTCCCCACCTCCAGGCACCCCCCGGCATGACCCGCTCCGCGATGACGGAACACCTGGATATCCTCCAGCGCTTGAATCGGCGGCATCGTGACCGGCATCCCGGTCAACCACAGCTGGAGAGTCGTATCGAGGCGTTCGAGCTCGCATTCAGGATGCAGGCTGTCGCACCCGAGGTGTTCGACCTTTCCCGTGAATCGAGGGCGGTTCACCAACTCTACGGAAACAATGGCTTTTCCCGGCACTGCCTGGTGGCGCGCCGCTTGATTGAGCAGGGCGTACGGTTCGTGGAGATTCTCGACGGGGCGACCGGGCGCAAGTGGGATGCGCACGGCAATCGAGGCGGCCTCGAGGACAACCATCGATCAAATGCCGCGCGAACAGACCAGGGCATTGCCGCCCTGGTCTATGACCTCAAGGCGCGAGGCCTGTTGGACGACACCCTCGTGGTCTGGGCCACGGAATTCGGCCGGACGCCTTTCGAGGAAGCCAACAAGGAAAAGAAGCCGGGACGGGGACACCATCACAAGGGCTTCACCCTCTGGATGGCCGGAGGCGGGGTTAAGGGTGGCATGAGCTACGGGGCGACCGATACCTTTGGCATGCTCGCGGAGGAAAACCCGGTTTCCTACCACGATTTCCATGCAACCATCCTGCATTTGCTCGGCCTGGATCACGAGCGCCTGACCCTTCAGCACAACAGCCAGGATGTTCGGCTCACGGATGTATATGGAAATATTCTCCATGACATCATCGCCTGATCCCGGGTGACCCGGCAGGGGTAGAGGGGGCCTTCGGTCCGCGTCTCCCTGGTGTGTGTACTTGACATAGGTGTCCAGGGATTGCATCGAATGGGCATGAAACGTAAACGCCTTCTCCTCTCGATATTTGTGGTCCTGTTTATTGCTCTTGGCAGCTCGCAGGCCGCCGCGCCCAACTTCGTTATCATCTTCATCGATGACCAGGGCTACGGTGACTTGAGTTGCTTCGGGTCGAAGACCATCAAGACACCCCATATTGACCGCCTGGCCACGGAGGGTCGAAAATTCACCAGCTTCATGGTTGCCTCCCCGGTGTGTACGCCTTCGCGGGCAGCCTTGCTCACCGGTTGTTACCCGAAACGCGTGGGCATGCACCAACACGTGCTGTTCCCCCAGTCGACCAAGGGCCTGAACCCGGAAGAACATACCATTGCCGATCACTTGAAAGCACAGGGCTATGCCACGGCCTGCTTCGGCAAGTGGCACCTCGGCCATCACCCGGAAGTGCTTCCCACGGCCAACGGTTTTGACACCTACTACGGTATTCCGTACTCCAACGACATGAATCACCCGGACAACAAGGGGAAGCCCAAGGGGGGACCCGGTGGCATGGATATCCTGTGGGAGGATCCGGAATCCACGCTCACCAAGTGGAAAACGCCGCTGCTTGAAGACGAGAAAATCGTGGAGTTACCCGTGGATCAACGAACCGTCACCCGGCGCTACACCCAGAAGGCGATCGATTTCGTCAAGGCCAACCGGAAGGGCCCCTTCTTTGTCTACCTGCCGCACTCCATGCCGCATATCCCGCT
>JAPYUI010000081.1:7690-18812 GCA_029936175.1 Kiritimatiellia bacterium | reverse complement strand
TTGAGCGCGAGAGCCGAGGGGCCGAGAAAATGTGCCACAGCAAAAATGACGCCGATGAGGATTATCGCGCCAGCCGTGTTCCAGGCACGCGCGAGGGAGCCGAAAATGACCCCGCGCATCGCGGTTTCCTCGACGATGGCGACCGTGAAGGCGCCGATTCCATAGGTGAAAATCTTCAGGGAAAGTTCTGCGGGCGAATACGACAGGTGCCAGTCGCGCGTGCCCGTCCAGATCGCGAGGAAAAAAAGGATAACCATACCCGTGCCCATGAGAAACCCGGAACCGAGCAAGCGCGCTCGCCCGGGACCCTCGGGGTTTACCGGCCAACCGGTTGCCTGGATCCCCGGCCAGCGCAGGAGTTTGAGCATCGGCCAGAGCAAAATAGCGCACCAGAGCATCATGCAGCGGCGGGTCCATTTTTCCGGGTCCTCGGCGGCCAGTGGAATCGACTGCGTGAACAGCCCGGTCAGGCTGCCGAGCATGACCACCAGCAGGACATACAGGAGCACACCGGCGGGTGCTACCAGGTTAAATTTTGGCTGCATCGTCCGTTCATTAGGCTGGAGAGAGAGGGAACACAAGCCACATTTCTTTTGCGTCGCATTCGTTTCGCAATTTATGGTTCTGATCGTATATTCTTTCAAGCCCCAGGAGATTAATGTGAGCGACAAAGATAAAGAATCCAACCCGATGGATGACCTGCAGAAGCAACTACAGGACTTCTTCGGAAAGGCCAGCGTGAATTTTGTTCCGCCCAATATGGGCTTCCCCGAGAAAGAGGACAATTTTGGTGGAGACGCGGAGGATGAAGCCCGCGTCGAGGCGCTCGAAAAGATACGCGCCTTTAATTACAAGCCCCGCGAGATCAAGGACTACCTCGATCGTTATGTGGTCAAGCAGGACGAAGCCAAGAAGGCGATGGCCGTGGCGATTTGCGATCATTACAACCACGTTCGCCGTTGCGTGGAACACCCCGAGCTCAACAAGAAGGACTATGCCAAGCAGAATGTAGTGCTGATCGGTCCGACCGGCGTGGGCAAGACCTACCTGATGAAAACGCTCGCCCGTCTGATTGGTGTGCCCTTCGTGAAGGCTGACGCCACGAAATTCTCCGAAACCGGTTATGTTGGGTATGATGTCGAAGATATCGTTCGCGACCTGGTTAAGGTTGCGGATGGCGATGTCGAACTCGCCCAGTATGGAATCATTTACATCGATGAGATCGACAAGATCGCCTCCCGGTCCGGCGAGGGGTCGAAAGACGTGAGCGGCCGCGGGGTTCAGGTGAATCTGCTCAAACTGATGGAAGAGACCGAGGTCAACCTCGTGGGCCAGACGGACATGATGGGGCAGATGCAGGCGATGATGGAAATGCAGCATTCCGGGAAGTCTCGCAGGCCGAATATCAATACCCGGCATATGCTGTTCATCGTCAGTGGGGCTTTCATGGATATGTCAGGGATCATCAGCAAGCGGCTGACGAATACGCAAATTGGTTTTAACAATGCACTAACCGATTCGGTCGATGACAATGAATGGTTAAAGCTCGCGGAAACGCCGGATTTCATCGCCTACGGCTACGAACCCGAATTTATCGGACGTCTCCCGGTGCGGGTGGCTTTCGACCGGCTACTCAGTGAGGACCTGGTGCAGATTTTAACCCAGGCCGAGGACAATATCCTCCACAAGTATATCGAGGACTTCAAAGGCTATGGCATCGAGGCGACCTTTACCGATACCGCCCTGCGGGAAGTGGCCGAGTTGGCCGAGAAGGAAAACACCGGCGCGCGGGGGCTCATGACCATTCTCGAGAAGAAGCTGCGGGCGTTTAAATTTGAGTTACCGTCTACCGTTATCGATTCCTTCGAGGTAGACGAGGCGATTATCCAGGAGCCTCATCAAAAACTTGAGGAGTTACTTGAAGCGAATGTGGGCGAACAGGACGCGATGATGACCCGTGAAGTCGATGAATTCGCCACTCGTTTCCATGATGCGTATGAGTTGAACCTGGAATTTACCCAGGATGCTCGCAAGGTGCTGTTGGGTATGAGTCGGGAGCGTGGGAAGACGATTCGCGAAATCTGCGAGCAGCGGTTTAAGGATCTGCATTACGGCCTGAAGTTGATCAGCCAGAATACCGGCGTGAGCTCGTTTATAGCCGACGAGGCGCTGGTGAAAGATCCGGATAAAGAGGTCTCTCGCCTGGTGCTGGAGAGTTATAATACGCAGGTCATCCAGGATGACGAGACCGCCTAGCTAGCCTCGCGGTTCAAGGGTTCGGATTCGTCTACTCCCTGCGGGCAACGAGAATGCTGGATGCGGCCTGCAAGCCCAGGTTCAAGGTTTCGCCATCCTCGCGGGTGAGGGTCAGGGATTCCGCCTGGTCATCCAGGGTGTCAATCGTGATCTCGATGCCCGGGGTAAGGCCGCTGCGCTCGATGAAACGCAGGAATGCGGGTTCCTGGTTCACAATACGGCTGATGTGTACCGGTTCATCGGGGTCGATTTCAATGAGGCGGGTGAGTTGACGGTCCGGCACGGTGCCCTGTGAACTGGGAATGGGGTCTCCGTGTGGGTCTGCGCTCGGGTGGCCGAGCAACTGGTCAATGCGTTCCAGCATCTTGTCCGAGACCACGTGTTCCAGGATCTCTGCCTCTTCGTGTACTTCCGACCAGTCGTAGTGCAGGGTCTGGACGAGAAAGAGTTCCAGCAGGCGATGTCGACGAAGCACGTGGAGTGCCAGTTTGTCCCCGTTGGAGGTGAGTTGTACGCCCACCCGCGGCTGGTAGTCGACCAGGCCCGCTTCGGACAGGGTTTTGACCATCGCGGTGGCCGTGCCGGGAACGACCTGCATGTCCGTGGCCAGGCGACCCAGGGGTACATAGGCATCCGGGGCCTGTTGCTGCTGGAGATAAATGCGTTTGATATAGTCTTCTACGGTACTGCTTGCCATGACATTATGATCCGGCAAGCGAGCCTCAAAGCAAACTTTTTCACGTTTAATTTGCCTATTCAAGCTCCATGGCCATATTGGCCGAGCCCATGAACTGCGATGATACAAGAGCGTATGCAAACGAGCCAGGGGCTCGCATGGATAACTCCACCATGACGGGTCTGGACCAAACCGGGCCGACGGGTGCGGAATCCGCAACGGGGATCGGCCGCCAACCCTTGATCGATAATTACCTGTCGCTGATCCAGGAGCGCGCGATTTATTACCCGGTGGCCTACACCTTTGAACGCGAACTGGGACGGGGGCGCCAGGGTTCCGTTTTCGTTGGCTTGCGGCAGGGTGCGCGGGGTTGCGTGACGCGCCACGCGATCAAGGTCTTTGACCCGGGAATTTATTCCAACGCCAAGAAGTACTGGACGGACATGGGGCGTATCGCTTCCCAGGTCTCCACCCTGCATCGCTTGCGCAGTCCGAATCTCGTGGCCATGGATTCCTACGACGAGGTCAATGGGATCGGTTACGTTCAGATGGAGGTCATCAACGGCTTGGATTTACGCCAAGTCCTTCGGGGTGTCTACCACCAAGGGGTCAAGGCCCTCTGTACGGAAAGCGAATGGAGCGATATCCACACGGGAATTTTTCGTTCTTCAGAACAAGGGGATCTCGCGATCCAGCCGGGTGTTGCAATTTATATTATGCGCATGGTTCTCAAGGGCCTGGAGACCTTGCATGAAGCGGGCTTTATTCACTCAGACGTGAAGCCATCGAACATGATGATCGATCGTTTCGGATATGTGAAGTTGATTGACTACGGCCGGGCGGCCCGTCCGCGTGAACGGTCGACGATCCTGTTTGGCAGCCCGCTTTACATGGCGCCCGAGGTGCATCGCAGGGAATCGATATCCGAGCGGGCCGACCTCTACAGTACGGGGATGGTAGGCCTGGAGCTTATGGCAGGCCGTCCGGTAGTTGACCCCACCGACTTGCAGGAGGCTGACCTCCTGTCGGTAAAGGAGTCCTTGCCCGGCCAGGTGGAGACCTTCCTGCCGCCTTCTGTGCGGGAGAATGCGTACCTGGTTGAAGTAATGCGTCGCATGCTCGATCCAAATCCGGCGAATCGGCATGAGGATGTGGTGGCCGCTGAGTCGGGCGACCAGGGCCTGCGTACGGTGCATACTCAACTTACCAAGATCGGCCAGGATGCCGATTATGCGCGTTTAATGGGATTCTACATGGCCAAAGCCGTGGCGGTTCGCGAAGCGGCTCTTGTTTAAGTTCCCACCACAGATAAAGGTTGAATTAGACGTCACAAGTGATACATCCCCGTACGCCCGAGAGTGGGTGCAGGAGTCTTGAACTATGAAAATTTTGCATATATTGGCGAATCCGAAACCGACAGAGGATGCGACCTCCAAGCAGATCGCAGCTAAATTCTTCATGAAGATCGCTGAGCTCGGCAATGAAGACACGGAGGTCCTCAACATCGACCTTTACCAGGAGCCTCCTCCTCCGCTGTCCTTTGAGCAGTACCGAAACTTTTGGTATCCGGTCATGATCGATGGTTACGTGCCGACGAAAGAGGATATTACCGCCTCGGAGTACGCTGGCGCCCAGGCCGAAAAAGTCCTCGGTTCCGACGTGCTGGTTATCTCCACTCCGATGTGGAACTACAGCATTCCGGGGATTATGAAATCCTGGCTGGATCACATTTTCTGCCCGGGCCTACTGTATAATATGGCCAAGGACGGCAGCCGCGAGCCCAAGCACTCGCTCAAGCAGGTGATTTTGTTGGTCTCCTCGGATGAAGTATTCAAGGAAGACGATCCGCGTGAAGCCTTTACGCCTGCGATCAATGCGATGTTCGAGAGCATTGGTGTTCAGGAGATATCCTTCGCCTGGGCCGATGGACAGAGCCCCTTGCTGAGTCGTGAGTTCGAAAGCCGGAAGGGTCTGGCCTTTGAAATGGCGGAAGAACTGGCCGAGGAAATCCTGGAAATCCAGCCCGCCTGACTCGATCGAGGCCCGGTTGATTTTGTGAGAGCCCTCCCGATGTGGAGGGCTCTTTCAGTTCATCGGCTGAGGGCTCTTTCAGTTCATCGGCTGAGGGCTCTTTCCTTCTATCGGCTGAGGGCTCTTCCCGGCCCCGCTATTCGTCTGGACTCGCGCTCACCTTGAACCAGTGCTCTTCCATGGTCTCCCCGTTTTCAAAGTAGATGATTCCGCTAATTGTCTGTCCGCCATTTTTCAACTTGGCGGCCAGGTATTCGGATCGTCCATTCTCGCGGATGAAGCTGGAGGTCCAGGCGAGAAGTGCGCCGTCTTCCAGCACGCCTTTAAACTTATGAAGCACCTGCTCTTGTGAGGTCAGGATCTCCACTTCGGTGCCATGCTGACTGATAAAACATTCGATCTCACCATCCTGCGTGGAGAGCTTGCCCGCAGCGCTGTAAATTTGGTAACGACCTTTCCATCGGCCGGTCAGGCCCTCGGCTTGATTGATCGGTTCGGGCGTGGCTGGCCGGCCGTGTAAGGCGATAAATTTCCAGTTGAGGTCCCTGGCCTCTAAGGTGTCCCAATCACAGGTGAGGTCGACGTTGCGGCCCAGTTCTGCGTCAAATTCAGTGAGTTCTGCCTGGCCGGTGAGGTGGTTGAGGGTTTCCCTGATCAACTGGGCCTGCTGCTTGATTACACGTTCCGTATGAAGCACTTTGCCTTTCCGATCCAGCACCATTAATTCGCCGGTGAAGGCATCCGGGAGTATCTCGGTTAACATGCCGAAGAAGGTGCTGGCGGGTATCAGCAGGCCGACCATGCCGACCACTCGCCGGTCGGCCGACCACACGGGAACCAGCACGAGCAGTTGGTATTCTCCAAGTGCCCCCTGGATGTCCAGGACCAGGGCTTCCCGGGATTGTTCCATAATCCCCATGCTCTCTTCAAACCGTCGGGCAAATGTTGCTGCATCCAGGTTGGATCCCCGGACTTGTTTCAAGTGTAGATCAGCCCGCCGCAGATAAAGCGCACCGGTGTTTTTCGGGTAACGCTGCAGCATCCGGTTGTACAGACTCTCCCGCGATGCATTGTCGGGGTGCACCTGGATGAACCGCGCGACCATTCTCAGATCTTCTTCTGCCTCCTGGAGCAGCAGAGCTGCGGTCTCCCTGGTTTTCCGGGCCGAGAAGGTGGGCAGGGGTTCCATGGTTTCGGGCTCGGGCTTCGGCGGGTGGAGATTGATTCGCCGCATCAGGTACTGGTCGATCCTTATCTGGGGGGCGTGGAGGTAAAGATTCAGCCGGAGTTCATCGCGCTCGGCCAGGTACGTCGCTGCGAGATTAAATAGTTTTCCACCGTCGTAGCGTGCTTGTGCCAGGCGGGTTGAAGCCATTTGGTCATTCAGGTAACGGGCCTCGGCGGTAAAACTGTGGAGCTTTCCACTCGCACGGAGAAAGCAGAAGGGCCCCTCCTGGATGAGGTAGATCAGGAAAGGGATCTCCCCGGGCGTCTTTTTTGGGGAAACCTCCCAAACCCCGGTCAGGGGGCCGTCCCTCGCGGCCGGCGAGTAGGATCGACTACGGTCATAGACGATGATCCACTTGTCCATCATGAAGCCCTGCAGCAGCCAGTAAATCTCGTGCGTGGCCAGCTCGGCCCGCGCGAAGCCAAAGCCCGTATAGTCACCTGTGCCCTCGGGTTCCTCCAGAACCCGGTGGAACAAGGCGCGAAGGCTGCGCGAATTGTTCCGGATGCGCAGGTCGGCCATCCCGCCGAATGATTCGGCGGATTTAAACAGCAATTCACCGTTATCCCGGAAAAAATACATGCGTTCTCCCTCCTGCAACCCAATGTCGGAAAGTCCTTGGCTGAACAGGGCGAAGGGCACCATGTAGGCATACATGAACGCAGCCTGGTCGGCATCCGTTCGCGCGGGCCGCTGCAGGGGAATCAGCACATGAAAGCGACCGACCTCGGCCGCTTGACGGTCTTCCTGGATAAAGGTTCGCCCGGTCGCGGCCGTGTCGGTGACGACCTGGTTGAATGCCTTGATGCGGTTGATTCCCAGGGGTGCATCGGCCGGAAGGCTTGTCAGGATGCGCCCCTTGCCATCGAGGATGGCCAGTTCTTCATAGTTAAGCGGGACGGTGCTGCCGAGTTGCTCGAGTTCGGCTGCCGAAAGTCGGTCCCCCTCTTTTTCCCACGCCTCGTTCAGCGCATCCCTGGTGGTGAAAAGCGATGTTCCGAGGGGTTGGATCGCGCTACGATAGAGCTCGAGTGCCCGTTTCCGCAACGGGGATTCCGAGGCCACCGGCGGAGCCTGCTGGGCGATGAGGGTGCAGCCGCAGCAGAGGAGGATCAGTCCCGCTATGTGCCTTATTCCGCCCATTCGACCAAGCGGGTGAGGAGGTTGCGCGTTGAGCTGTCGTGATGCTCGAAGGAGGGCGCCCCCATTTCGAGCTCGGTGAGGATATTTGTTGCCAGGACTTTCCCCAGTTCGACGCCCCATTGGTCGAAAGAAAATATGTTCCAGATGATGCCCTGGGTGAAGATTTTGTGTTCGTAGAGAGCGAGCAGCATCCCCAGCATATGCGGATCCAGTTTGCGGCCCAGCAGGGTGTTCGTCGGCCGGTTGCCGGCAAAGGTCTTGTGGGGGATCAGGTCTGCGTGAACCCCTTCGGCTTCCAGTTGCTCCGCTGTTTTGCCAAAGGCGAGGGCCTCTGCCTGGGCAAAGAAGTTGGCCATGAGCTTCAGGTGGTGGTCCCCGGTGGGATTGTGGCTCTGGGCGAAGCCGATGAAATCCGCCGGGATGATTTTCGTACCCTGGTGGATCAACTGGTAAAAGGCATGCTGGCCATTCGTTCCGGGTTCCCCCCAGATGATTGGGCCCGTCTGGTAGGGTACGGGACGGCCGTCCCGGTCAGTGGATTTCCCGTTGCTCTCCATGTCGCCTTGCTGGAAATAGGCGGGGAAGCGATGCAGGTATTGGTCATAGGGGAGAATGGCCTGGGTCTCGTAGGCGAAAAAATTGTTGTGCAGCACCCCGATCAGTCCGAGGAGGACCGGCATGTTCTGGTCGAGCGGCGCGGTTCTGAAATGCTCGTCCATATCGTGGAAGCCCGCGAGCAGGTCCCTGAAATGCTTTGGACCGATGTAGAGCATGATCGACAGGCCGATGGCTGAACACATGGAATAGCGCCCGCCGACCCAGTCCCAGAAGGGGAACATGTTATCGGTATCGATGCCGAAGGCGGCCACCGCTTTCGTGTTCGTCGAGAGGGCGACAAAATGTTTTGCCACCGCGGCATCATCTTTTAACCCTGCCAGGCACCAGTCGCGGGCGGAATGCGCATTGGTCAGGGTCTCCATCGTGGTGAAGGTCTTGGAGGCCACGATGAACAGCGTTTCCCCGGGGTCCAAATCCGCGGTAGCTTCATTGAAGTGTGTACCGTCAATGTTCGAGATGAAACGCATACGAAAGTCTCGGCGTCCATAGGCTCTCAAAGCCTCCGTTGCCATGACCGGCCCGAGGTCAGATCCGCCGATGCCGATATTGATGATATTTCGAATGGGTTTTCCCGTGTAGCCGGTCCACGTGTCGGAGCGCACCCGGTCGGAAAAGTTTTCCATGCGGTCCAACACGCGATGGACCTCGGGGATAATGTTTTTACCGTCTTCGAGGACCACGGCATGCGCCGGAGCACGCAGGGCGGTGTGGAGGACTGCCCGATCTTCGGTGAGGTTGATCCGTTCGCCGGTGAACATAGCCTCGATGGCCTCGGACAGACCCGCGGTGCGGGCCAGTTCAAGCAGGCCGTGCAGCGTCTCATCCGTGATCCGGTTCTTCGAGTAATCGAGCAGCAATTCCCCCACCTGGAGTTGATAGCGCTGGGCCCGCCCCGGATCATCCGCGAAAAGTTCACGCAGGTGAACCCGCTTGAGTTTTTCCACGTGGCTTTCCAGCGCTCTCCAGGCTTTGGTCTCGTGTATCATTTTAAAATCTCTCACGATCGACTTCCATCTGCTCCAGGACGACAGCATCATTGCACTTTATCCCATAGGTCAATGCCGCCGGGCTGCCATTTACCGCCAGTTCAAGCATCTGGTGCGAACCCGTTAACAGCAGTGCCTCACCGGGCGCTACATCGCTGTAGGTCCGGTTATGATGCGTGAAGCGGAGGCGACCGCAGCGCAGTTTCCAGCTGATTTCCGCGAAGCGTCCCAGCATTCCACAAGGCAGGTTTGTAATACAATTCCCAAAATGGTCAATATGCACGATGCGCCCCTGGATGTGCATGCCTGACCCACTCGGTTGCAGACCTTTGAGCATATAGGCATCGGAGGTTTCCGTCCCGGGCACGATGCTTCCCCTGGCCAGTACTCCGGCCGCCCAAGCGAAAATATCGCGTCCATGGAAGGTGGTCGAAGGGGAATCCGCGCCGTCAAACGGCCGATCGATGACCCGGATGCGCTGCTCGCTCGCCCCGTAAATCACCCAACTGAACAGCCCGTTGTCCGGGCCGATAAAAACCTGCCCGTCCAGTTCCAGTAGCAGCGCCTCACGCGGTGAACCGACCCCGGGATCGACCACGCAGACATGAATCGTGTCTTCCGGGTAGAAACGCGCGTACTCCCGCAGCACCCAGGCACCCGCTTCGATGTCGCCGGGAGGGATATCATGAGCGGCATCGATTATGCGGGCCTCCGGACAGGAAGAGAGAAGTACGCCTTTCATTGCCGCCACATATCCATCGGCCTGTCCAAAATCGGTCATCAAGGTTATCATCGGCTGCATGGCGTTATCCAAACCGATACGACCGGGGGGGGTCGATTTAAAAAAGGGTTTTCTGAGGAGCAGCTTTTTCCAAGAGGACGTCCGACAAATACCAGGGTGTCAAGGAGTAGCCGTGATGCGCTAGGGGGCATCCACCACCTTGAATCCGCATCTGTTCACCCGATACCGAGCAGGATTTTCCCGCTTCTACCCTCGCGTTCTGCGTGCTCGATCGCGGCCTGGATTTCCCGCATCGGATAAACCTGCTCCACGGGCACGTGAATTTTCCCACTCTTCATCAACCCGCTGAGATCGAGAAACATCTCCTGGATGTCGGTGCCTTTGGCATTGCGGTACCATGCGGTGATCCAGAAGCCGAAGGCGCGAATGTCCCGGAAGATAAGCTGGGCATTAGAGAGCATGAAGGGTTTCTTGGCCATGGCTCCGTAAGTGACGACGGTGCCGCCGGGGGAGAGTTGTTTGACCATATCGCTGAGAATGTACCCGCCGGTTCCGTTCAGGCCGAGGCGGAGTTTTGCCCCACCGGTTTGCTCACGGATTTCCTGGTTCATGTGCTCGTTGTGGACAACGACTACATCTGCGCCCAGTGCTTTCAACTCCTCTACCCGTTCCGGGCGGCGCACGATATTCACGGTTCTCAACTGCTTGCTCTTCGCGATCTGGATCACGGCCCGTCCGACCCCGGAATTCGCTGCGTTCTGAATGACCCAGTCGCCGGGCTTCAGTTTGACGAAATCGTGCAGTAAGCGCCAGGCTGTTGGGGGATTCACGCTGATCATGGCCGCCTGTTCAGGTGGGATGCCGGGTGGCACCCCGATCAGTTGTTCGTGGGGGGCAATATACGCTTCGCACCAGCGGCCCGGGCGCAATGGGGCAACCACCTGCTGGCCGACCTTAAAGGTATTCGGTACCGCCACGCCCTTGGCGGTGATCACCCCGATGCTTTCCGTGCCGGCGATGGCCGGAAGGCTTTCGGGAAGGGCCGCATAGGTCCCCTCCAGTATATTTAAATCGGCGGGGTTGATAGGTGCCATCATGGTTTTTATCAGCACTTCATTGGGCAAGATCCCGGGCAGATCGAGTCGGCTTACCCGGACGACCTCGCTGGGTTTGCCGTAGGCCTCGAAGGTCACCGCGGAAATACTGGATATCATGGCGGAAGATTTATACACTACCGCTCGCTTGTAAATGGAAAATGCTGCAAAGTGCCACGCAGAGCAGGTGCGGCGCGAGGCATTGAAACCCGGGAGTCGACCTATGTGCGGACGATTTACGCTTACGAAAGATCTCCAGCAGATGATGGAGGCGTACCCCGCCTTTTCCGCACTGGAGAAGTTGGCTGCGCGCTACAACATCGCGCCCAGTCAACCCGTGGTGACGGT
>JAPYUI010000081.1:0-7590 GCA_029936175.1 Kiritimatiellia bacterium | reverse complement strand
GAGATGGAAGCCTACCCCGTGTCAAGCCGTATGAATCGCCCTACCCATGATGAACCCGACTGCATTGAGCCAATCGAAGCGGGTGGTGGCCCGGAATGGCAGGCCGAGTTGTTCTAGATGCCTGTCCACCGAGATTTGTTCCCCCTTGCCGTGCGTGGCTGGTTCCAGGTGAACACACGATCTTTGGTTCCAACGGGGTCCGCATACCCTTTATGCGGGGGATCAGGGTTGCTGCAGGATCGATTGGGCGAAGGGAGCGACCTTGGCGGGCAGGTTGTCTTCGCGCCGGAGGCGGATGTCCCAGGATTGGAGCGTTTTTCCCGACCGGTCCCGCTTTTCTACGGTGATCTGCAGTTCTTTTTTAAAGGTTTCTTCAAAGGTTGTCGCGAAGATTAACCCCGCCGGTGAGGTCCCTTTCATTCTGAAGTAATCGCTTTCCACGGTATCCCGGATCAGGGTGTCGAGTTCCCGTTGTTCCAGGAGATCGTAAAGCCGTCCGACGAGCTGGGCATCGGACGTGCGATATTCAGGGATTTTGTATTCCGTGGCCGCCCAGACAACCTGGGGTTTGGTCCAGTAGCGAAATGCTCCGTAGGTTCCGGCAAGGAAAAGGATGATGGCGACACAGAGGAACGCCTCGATTCGACGTTTATCCTGTTTTGTTTTATAATCCATAAAAGGTGTGGCGTATGCTAAAAATGCATACAGGGGGTGCAAGTGATTTGTTTAACAAAAAGGAACATTCATTTTCCCTGGATAGGCTCAAGCATCTCGCTTGCCTGCCTGGTCCCCCTTGGGTTCGAATACGCGTGTAGCGGTCTTTGCAAGAGGGGGTGAAGTATGCTCACGCATCAAGTTGCCCATGGTCGATGGTTTCGATCGCCGCCATTGCGGCGTGGTAGGCGCCCTCGTCGGGGGTGAAGGCGAGGTGCCATGAGGGCGTTGTTTCCAGTGCCTGGGCGAAGTTATCCATGACCTGCGTCATGCTGTCCTTGAAGTTGAACGGGGCGATGCAGTTTGCCATGAGACAGCCCAGGCCCTCCATCAGGGGCATCGAATGTGCGTGGTTTTCCCTGGCCTGCTCCAGGTGGAAGATGCCGCCAAGGGGGAGGAGCTCGGGATGGAGATCGGGAATGGAGCCGTGCCAGGGCGAGGGCCCGGATACGGCCTGGCCGTCGAGCATCCGAATGATCATGCGGTCGTCATTAAGCAGGGTATGCCCCTGCGCCTTCCACAGTGCGGCCGTGGTGGATTTTCCCGCCCCCGATTTTCCACAGAAGAGGTAAGCCTTGTCTTTATGGACGACGCCGCAGCAGTGGACAAGGCCTCCGCCGAGTTTCCCGATTCGGTTGAGCAGCAGTTGCTCATCGTTGGGGAAGAAGGTGCTGTAGTGAAAGTCTGTTGACGCATCGATCATGCGTGGGAAGACGTAGCCTTCCCGGAAGGTGTTGTCGACCAGGGCGACCGGATGCCAGTAATTGTTCAGCACGTAGTTGACGTTCATGTAGATGCGCTCGTCGACCGTCAGGCCGAATTGCCAATTTTCGGAGTCCATGAACAAGTGCTCCGGATCGGCGGGCGGGTGTTCGATCGTGTCCCGGCGCACAAACTCGTAGTTTCCGTCCGGAACATCGAGCCTGTCGACCTCGAAAGGCGCATAGCGTTGCTGAAAACAAAGTGTGATGGAAGGGTCGCGGGTGAAGTAGCGGAATCCGTATCCTGCCATGAGGAAGTTTTTTTCTTGAAGCATCAGTGGTTTCCACCGGGCTTAGCGCGCACGGGAGATCCGGGTGAAGTTGAAAGGGCTGGATATAAAATCAGGGCGACCCATGGAGTCACGGTCGCCCCGGTCAAATCAGTCGGGATGCGGTCAGGACATGTCGACCGCACTGCAGGGCAGGCGGGTGATCGGGTCTATGCATGCATCGACCGCGGTGATGTTACCCAGGGGGTTGAATAATCCACCCGGTGCGCAGTCCGCTTCCGGCGGAATAGGGTTGGTGGGGTCGCCTGTTTTACAGGCGCTGGCCATGGATGCGACCTCTTCGTCTTCCAGGCGAATCTTTTTCACAGTGGGTTTACTATAGGGACGTTTTTCCATGATTTCTCCTCAGACTGGGACGCTACAAGGTAGCAGGGCTTTAGACGATTTCAATGCTTAATCCTGCCGGTTCACCCATTAATTTGCGGCGTTCCTGGCTGGTTTCACAGTGGTAGGGTATGGGCAGGGTGGGGTCGCCCATTTCAAGTAGACTCTGGGCGGGGCAGCGTCCGCACACGCCGCGATTACTGCAGGTGTTGCAGCCCACAGCCTCGGTTTTTTTGGACCGGATGGCCGTGCGATGATCGCGCCAGTCGTCGTCCAGCACCTGGTTGCGCAAGTCGTAGGGGTTTTCCCGCCAGATCATGCAGGGATGAAGCCGGCCCTGGGGGTCGACATGGCAGGTGCGTACACCGGAGCCACAGACGAAGAGGTTGTCCCCGGAAGAGTGATTATAGGCGTTGGTCACGTAGGTGTTGTACTGGCCAAGATTCGCTTCGAGGTCGATCAACTCCACCTCGACGTATTCCTGGGGGCTGAGGCGTTCCTCGAGCGGATCGGTATTGTGGTCGATTTTCGGGTGGACGTCGATATCGTAGCGGAACGTGGCACCCTGTTCCAGGACCCACTGCCGGATGTCCTTGAATTCGTGGACGTTGCTCTTGATGGCTATGGTTTTCAGCGCCAGGGGGAGTCCGGCGTCCAGCATGAGTTGACAGCCGTTCCTGAAGCGCTTGAAGGAACCCTTGACGCCGGTTACGTTTTCGTAGGTCTCCTCGGTGTGGCCGTAAATCGTGACTTCGATCTTGCGCGGCGGGTATTTCTTCCAGAAATCGACCATATCTTCGTCCACCAGCGTGGCATTGGTGAAGATGGTGAGAATCATGCCGAGCTCGCGCTTGGCATACAGGTAGAGTTCCTTGAAGTCGGGCCGGGCGAGCACCTCGCCGCCGGTCATGAGCAGGAAGATCACGCCGCCATCGGCCAGTTTCTTGAGCACGGCCTTGGCTTCTTCCGTGCTCATCTCGTTGTCGGTAGCTCCCGGGTAAAGGATATAGCAATGCTTGCAACGCACATTGCAGCGAAGGGTCAGCTCGAAACTGCCACAAAGCGGGAGCGGCGTTTCCTGCCCCATTTGCATTTTTTCATAGAGCCGGAGAAGCCCACCGGAGTGGGCGATACAATCAGCGCATGACATCAGGCGGGTTTCCCGTCGTATGCGCGAATGGCGCCGGCTTCCGCAAGCTGGGTCAGCAGCTCGTCCAGGTCGCGGTCAACCTGGGCTTCCGTGGTGTCGTAGGCGGCCAGGACTTGGGACTTCAGTTCGGTGTGGCTGGTGCGTTCGCCGATGTGGTCCCAAACGTAGGAAGCCACCTCGTCCAGCGTGAGGAAGCCGTAGTCCGCATCGATTGTTTTGCGGATTGGTGCCAGGATGCGTTCACCGCGAACGCGGCTTTCGGCAAATTCCTTCTCCTGTCGACTATACCATTTTATCATACGTTCCCGATCAGACCAGTATCCGGCAGGTCGGATTAAAGATCAACTTATTAGCCATCCACTTTTCCTGGTTCATGGAGGGTCAGGGCCTTGATGGCCGCGAGCTGTTCCAGGAATTCTGCCACATCTGCCAGGACGGTGGCTTCATCCACCTCGCAGTTCTCCAGTATCCATCGGCAAAGGTCTCCCTCATGGTCGCCGGCAAGCACCCGTTTCCAGAGATCCGTTCCCCAGGCATTGAGCTCAAACATCTCGACGCCTGAAGCATCGATGGGAATGAGTACGCATTCATCGTTCAGGTGCCGTTCTGCCAGCATTTCCCGGTGGAGTTCGATGCTTCGCATACCAAGGATATGCAGCATGGGCGATGGCTTGACAACAGATATTGGCGTCAGGAAGCAGTTCACCCCGGTGATGAACCCCTGCGGGAGTGCTTTTCCGGTCCGTCAGGGGCGTATCGAAAGGCCTTGCGATGGGATGATGAGAGGAAAGCGAGGGGGCGGAGGGAAGGTCGTGACGGTCGAGCGGTGTTGCGCGGGCTTTTGGGGTCCGAGAGCGGGTGGCAAGCCGCCCATGGTTTTGCCTGTTCCGGTTGGTAAAATTGCTGGTTTCGGAGCACCCGGTGAGCTCAGAAATGTTGGATCCCTATACGGATTTCGAGGAATATTTATGCAAAGCGCTGCCAATTAGTAGGTTACGTAATAAACATATGCATTTAACTATACGTCATTAATGCGCTATTATAGGTGGATAGTTGCTCTTAAGCGCTTATAATGGCCAGCTCAAACGGTCGCTGCTCAGCGGCTGGGTTTCGGGGTAAAATAGTCACCGGATAGTGACGGGGTTTTGAGAAGCCCGAATAACGGAATACCGGAGAAGTTATGAAGGTTTCACAATATATATGTGGAGGGTTTCTGTCTGTTCGAGGGCGTTTGAATCAGGCGTATGGGCGGGCTTTCCTGTGGGGAAGTATCGTGCTTTTGTGCCCGGCCGCCCTGTTCGCCGGTCCCCCCCCGATCGATACCTTCTACACGCCCTTGCCCGAGGACCAGGGGCTCACCATGTTGCGCAGTATCTTTACCCAGAGCGGTTGCTCTTCTGGCTCTCCCGAGCCGACAAATCCCGTGACAACCTATCTATCGATCACCGTGCTTCGCGATGGAACCTTGATCTATTACGACCATGTTGAAGACGGTTTCGAAAGCGTGATCCACATGCCGACGAACGGCACGACGGAAGTATGGGGCAACGGCATCTTTGCTGATGGAGCCCCTCCCGGGTGCCTGACCGATGCCTGTGACGTGTTGAGCGCCGGATCCACGATTATTCTGCGTAACGACATTGATACCACCAACATGGGACTCATTGATTATGACGGCGGCGACAAGATTGCGGCAACCGACATTATCTCCATGACGCGTGCGGAATGGGCTGCGGGGAGCGCGACCCTGCTGGCGGGTGCCTTGGAGATGTATCCGGTGGACAAGTGGGGCACCTTCTACGAGATTCCCGTGGGAGAAGATCAATTCGGGAACTCGGATAATCCCTACGAGTATACCGGCCTGTCGGTAATGTCCCAGGCGGCCGGCACCAGCGTGGAGATCGACTTCGACGGGGATGGGACACTGGAGGTGTCAATCGTCCTGGACGAAGGGGAAAGTCACCTGGTGGATGGCGGCTTGCAGGTGGGGGCGACCGTTTCCTCCAGCCGGCCCGTTCAGGTGTCCTTGCTGACCGGGGATCGATGCAGTCGGTATGAATCTCGCTTTATCACCCTGTTCCCCAAGAGCCAGTGGAGTACGGCCTATTTGAACCCCGTGGGGACCCCTCCTGCAGATGACCCGACGATTGTCACGCTCTACAATCCTGATTCCTCCAACCTGGTGGTGACGGTCGACGTAACCGGCGGGGGGAGCTCGACGGTCAATGTGCCCCCCGGAGGCACGGGTACCTACACGATGCCCAACCTCTCCGGCGCAAAATTTGTGGCATCACGGGTGTTTTATGCCGTTGCCGCCATCGACAGTGAGAATGGAGGGGGGACCACGCACGACTGGGGTTTTGCCTTGGTGCCCGAGTCCGGGCTCTCCCAGCAAACCCTGATTGGCCTCGGACTCGGCGAGGATCCCGACACCTCGACGGGGGCCAACGTCAGCCCCGTCTGGATCACGACCGAGTTGATCTGTGGCGTGCCGCCCGTGGATGGCAAAATCCGGGTGTATGTCGATTACGATAATGACGGGAACGATGCCGGTAACACGAACAACGTGGATCCGCGTTTTAACCTCCAGTACGATGATTTTTTTGACCTTGATCCCCTGGAGGCCCTGCGCATTTATGATCCGGACGGTGACCAGACCGGGATGTATGTGTGGATTTCCGATCCCGATGATGCGGACCAGGAGTGCGCGGTGCTCGCCACCGCCTGGGGTCAGGATCCCAATACCGCACCTGGTGGTTCTCCTGCGATTGATGTGGGTACAGCCGTTCCAAACATCGCGGCCCTAAACGCCCACAAGACCAGCGTGGTATCCCTGGATGCCAACGGTGACGGTCTGCCCAACCTTGGGGACCAGGTTACTTATTCCATCGACATAACCAATATCGGTTTCGTGCCTATATTTGACGTGACCGTGGAGGATTATCTTCCCTTTGTGTACCTGTCCTATATTGAGAATACGACCACGCTCGATCCAAATAACGGGAGCCCGGTCATTCCGTTTCCAGATGACGATATTCTCACCTCCACCAATGTAACTGAGTTTCCGCTGGACGAGGGGGGAGACTTATTGCCGTTTATCGTCAACGTCGGGGAAACCGTGACCATTTCCTTTGATGCCACCGTGACGAGCCTGCCCATTGCACCCGATCAAATCTGTAACCTCGTGGAGGTCCGGGTGAACACCGAGACGGCTCCCTCGGAAGACTGTATGGATGCCAGCCCGAATACAGCGGAGCTGGGGGATTTCGTATGGCTGGATGATAACGGCGACGGCGTCCAGGATGTCGGTGAATCCGGCGTGGATGGCGTGACGGTCGAGCTGCGGGATTCGGCCAACAACCTGGTAGCCACGACCGTCACGACCAATGGGGGAGCGTATGCATTCACCCAGTTGCCGGCGGACGATTACACCCTGACCTTCATTCCCTTTGGCGGCTTGAGCATCACGCAGCAAGACCAGGGCGGGGATGATAATCTCGACAGCGATCCGGACCCCATCACGGGCGTGACAGCACCCATTACCCTTGCCCAGGGAGAGATCAATGCCTCCATCGATGCCGGCCTGCTTTGTACCTTGCTGTCGTTAACCTGCCCGCCGAATGTGGTCCTGGAATGTCCTGCCGACACGACGACCAACAATACCGGTGTAGCCCTGGCCTCCAATGCCTGTGGATGCGTTGTCACGTTGATATTTTCGGACAGTGTCGTCGCCGGTTGCGGCAACACGTTTACGCTCTCCCGCGTGTGGACGGCCAACGATTCCTGTGGAAATACCCTTTCCTGTACCCAGACGATTGCGGTCGTGGATAGCACGGCTCCCGTGGTCGTGGCCTGTCCCGCGGATGCCAATGTCCAATGTTTTTCCGACGTTCCGCCTCCCGATCCCGGTAGTTTGGTCGCCACCGACAATTGCGACCCCTTGCTGACGGTCAACGTGGTGTTCACGAATTTCTCCGGGAGTGGCTGTGCGGCGGACCCCGGGATCATACAGTATACCTATGAGGTGCTGGATCGTTGCGGTAACACGACGAACTGCCTGCAGACCTTTACTATTATCGACACGGTCCCGCCCGTGATGACCATCCCGGCGAATGCCGTGGTCCAGTGTGGTGGGGATACCGGCACGACGGTCCTGGGTTCGGCAACGGCTACGGATAACTGTACCGCCAGTCCTGTTCTAGGATTTTCCGATACGATTGTTGCGGGTGCCTGTCCCCAGGAATTCACCATCAATCGAGCATGGACCGCCATGGATGATTGCGGAAACGCGGTGACGAATACCCAGGTGATCTCTGTTGTCGACACAAGCGCGCCCGCCATCACCCTGCCG
>JAPYUI010000080.1:1699-18836 GCA_029936175.1 Kiritimatiellia bacterium | reverse complement strand
TTCACCACGATTGAAAAAGCGGTGGAAGGGATGCAGACGCCGGTGACCTGCCTCGTGGTCGGCGGACAAGAGTCGCGCGAGGTGCAACGCGGTCCGCATGTGTTTCGGTATGTTCCCTTTATCGAGGACCCCGCCACCCTGGCGCGGTATTACCAGGCGGCGGACCTGTTTCTCTTCGCGACCCGGGCGGATAATTATCCCCTGGTGATCCTGGAATCCCTGGCCTGTGGGACGCCTGCGATCAGCACGAAGGTGGGCGGGATTCCCGAGCAGATCATGGATGGTAAGAATGGCGTACTTGTTCCGCCGGGCGATGCGGAGGGGATGGCCGCCGTGGCGGACCAATTGCTGGGTCAGCCTGAGCGCCTTCGGGAGATGCGTGGATTTGCAGCCGAGGATGCGCGCGCGCGTTTCGACCTGAACGCCATGGCCGAGCGCTACGAAGATGCGTACCAGGAAATCTGTTCGGTTGGATTGAGCTGAATGAAACGCCTGGCTTTTCTTTGCCCGAGGTACCTGTGGGCGGGTGGAGGTTCGGTGTTATACACCCGCTGCCTCGCCGAGGCGTTGGCCGGGAAAGGGCATGAAGTAACGATTATTACGGATGAAACCGATACGCGAAGTGATCCCGGGGCCCTGGGAGAGACCACCTGTCCCGTCCGGACCTTCCCGCGCGACACCCGTCCGGAAGCTCGGGCGAAACGCGCCCTTTCCATCGAGGGAAAACGCGGGGGATATCGCCTCGGCCGGTGGTTGTTTCGCTCGGGGAGAACCCGACTTATGGCTCGGGGTCCCTGTTGCCCGGAGCTGGAGAACCCGGACAACTTCAGGGAATTTGATGCCGTGATATTAATGAATTCAGGATCAAGCGCATGGACGCTTCACATGGCCGATCTGCTGCCGCGTCTTTCACCCGGCACCTGGACGGCGGCCTTTCCTTTTGTTCATCCCCATGAAGAGGTATCGCGTTATCCCGTGTTGAAGCGCCTGCATGAAGGCTATCACGCGATCTGTACCCTCACCGATTTTGAACAGGCCTTTTTTTCCGGCCGCGGTTGGGCCCAAGGGGATATGCACACGATGCTGGCTGGATCATATCCCTACCCAGGTGAGGTGGATCCGTCGGCCTTTCGACAAAGGCATCACATTCCCGCGGATGCGCCATTGGTACTTTTTCTCGGCCGGAAGATTTATAACAAGGGTGTTACCCACGTGGTGGAAGCGATGGAGCAGGTCTGGGCGGAACAACCCGAGGCTCGGCTGGCCCTACTGGGTTTTTCGCACAATCGTCCGGAGTGGATCCAGGACTACCTCGACCGTTCTCGATTTGACGTGGACCGCCTGGTTATCCAGGCAGACGACGTGGATACCCTGGAACGCGAGGAAGCTTTGGCCGCGTGTAGTTTGTTGGCCGTACCCTCGATCAGTGATTCTTTCGGCATGGTTTACCTTGATGCATGGCGCCACTGCAAACCAGTGATCGCTTGTAGCGGATCCTGTTGCGAAACCTTTATCGAACATGGGGAGACCGGCCTCCTGGTCGGGTTTGATTCCGTGAACGCACTCGGACAGGAGATGGTCGCCCTGCTGGCCGACCCCGAGGCTGCCGGCCGGATCGGTGCAAGGGGGCATGTGGCCTGGCGTGAACGATACCAATGGCACCAGGTTGCCGACCGTTTTGAAACCCTGATGGGCTGATTCATGCATCCGCGACGCATTCTTTTTATATGGGACGACATCGGCCAATACGGTGGCGTGCGCACCTTCCTCTTGAATTGCCTGAACTATCTTCCGCAGGAGGGTTACGAGGTGGCCCTTTTCGACCTGGCTGACACGGAGATGGAGATTGATGACGAGACCCGGCCGCTGGTATCCATGATGCATGCCCTCCATCGCAAGCGTGGGCACAGTGAACGATCTTTTCAACGTCACTTGTCCCGCGCGATACGCGCCTTTGATCCGGGCCTGCTCGTATTTGTGGAGTGGCGCCATGCCGAGGACGTGCTCGCCTGTGTGCCGGGAGGCCTTCCGGCGATCAACTTCTGTCTCGTGGACCGCCCGGACCAGACCTACTACGATTACGCCAAGGTCCTGGTGTCCCGCCTGGAGTTGATCCTGGGAAATAGTTGCCGCATCACCCAGCGCTTGCGTGAAAACCTGGACGAAAAATGGCACACCCGCATCGGCGAGCTGTTTATCGGGGTGCAGGTTCCGGAGAGCTGGCAGTTGGAGGTCATGCGGGAGGGCCGAATCCGTATCGTGTACATGTCGCGCCTGAACCGTGAACAAAAGAACGCGCAGGATTTAATTCCCTTTGCCCGAGCCATGGAAAAATCCGGGATTCCATATGACTTGGTCATCGTGGGCCACGGTGATGCCTACGATGAGATTGCCTCATCGCTGGTCGACCCGATAGAGGCGGGTCACGTGACGCTTGCCGGCTCGCTGCCGTACGCCGAAGCCATGCAGCATTTCGTTGGCAGCGATGTTTTCGTGTTGTTTTCCGCATATGAAGGCATGCCACTGGTACTCTTTCACGCCCTGGCCGAAGGGGTCGTTCCCGTGGTCGCATCCGTGCCTGGCGGGGTGGAGGAAGTTATCTCCCATGACGAGAACGGCTTGCTTTTCCCGGTAGGAGATGCTGCCCGTGCGGCCGCCGAGGTCCTGGAGCTGTATCGCGATCCCGAACGACTTTCCCGCCTGAAGACGGCCGCACGTCGCCAGGGCGAACAACATTCCATCCAGGTCACGCTCGCGGAGTTCCGCCGGATCCTGGACGGCTTGTTTACCCAATTTCCCGGTCCGGTGGATTGGTCGTGCTTTAAGCTCCCGGGTAATCCGGGGAAAACCTGGAAGTCCAGGCTAGCCTGGCACCTGCCCGGAAACCTGTGCAATCGCCTGAGGAGTTCCTGATGGCACATCGAATATTGGTTACCGGGGGCGATGGATTTGTCGGTTCGCATTTTGTCGAGCGGGCCGTCAACGACGGTCATGAGGTGAGCGTGCTTGATCAATTTTCCGATGGGTGTTCAAAGAATCTCCGCTCCGTTGAAGACCGCGTTCGGTTGATTCCCCATATCCTGGACGATAATGATTCCATGACCTTCATGGATGAAGGTTTCGATGTGGTCTATCATTTTGCCTGGAACTCCCATCCGGTCAAGGCGTGGGAGCAACCGGAAGTCGAGGTGCAGTCAAACCTTCCGATTCTCCTCCACCTTTCCCGTCGCGCGGCGGCCTCGGGGGTGCGCAAGCTCGTGTTTGCCTCCTCGGGAGGCACGGTCTACGGCGCGAGCCAGGGACTGATCGATGAATGCGTGGTGCCCCGTCCCTTCAACCCGTATGGGATCGGCAAGTTGACCGCCGAACACCTGCTGTATTACGTGCAGCAACGATACGGCCTCGCCACGGATGTGTACCGGATCGCGAATGCCTATGGTCCGCGTCAAGATCCGGCTCGACAGCAAGGGGTGATTGCGGTGTGGATGGACCGGGTTCGGAAGGGTGAAACCCTGCAGGTATTCGGCGACGACCAAACCCTGCGTGATTATGTACACGTGGAAGATATTGCCTATTTGATGAGCCATTCGTTGCGTGATCTCAGCCACTCGGACACCTACAATCTCGGCACCGGTCGTGGTGTTTCCGTGCTGCAATTAATCGAGCTGTTCAAGGCCCTTGTCGATGTGAACATCGACTTCAATATAGCCGCGCGTCGTGACCTGGATAATGCTTCAGCGGTACTGGACGCCCAGAAATTACTCTCACACTTTCCGGGCTTTTCCTTTCAAACCCTTGAAGCCTCCCTTCCGAAACTCTGGCAGCAGGAGCCCGATGACGGATAAAAAGCTCATTTACGATGTCGGCATGAATAACGGTGACGACACCGCGTACTACCTCCACAGCGGCTATCGCGTGTTGGCCATCGAGGCGGACCCGGTGCTCTGCACCGAGGCGGAAGACCGTTTCCGCGAGGCAATCGATCGGGGAGACCTGAAAATCTTGAACGTGGGCGTGGCCGCTGAGGCTGGATATGCGGATTTCTGGGTGAATGAAGAGAAAAGTGTCTGGAGTTCGTTTAACAAGGAGGCTGCGGGTCGCCGAGGTCACGCGTTGACGCGGGTCGATGTGCCCACCCGGCCCTTCGCGGATATCCTGGCCGAATTGGGGACACCCTATTTCATGAAGATCGATATCGAGGGAAACGACCAACTCTGCCTGGATGCGCTGCATGAAGCCCCGCGCCCGGAATTTATTTCCGTGGAGTGTAGCGGGTTGGATTTTGTCAGGCAACTGTTCGAAGAGGGCTATCGTAAGTTCAAGATGATCGACCAGCAGACCTTCTGTCCCCTGCGCCGCCCCCTGTTATTGCGGCATCGCTGGCATCATTTTTTAAACCGCCGGCTTAAGGACTTTTCACTGGGTTCCCGGGGATTGATCAAGCTGGCCCGGCGCGAACGCGTGGATGCCTGGGCACATCGATTGCGGAGCCAGGATGGCTGGTATTTTAGTGAAGGTTGTTCGGGGCCCTTTGCTGAAGGCACCTACGGTAAGTGGCAATCCATGGAAACCGTTTCCGCCAACATCAACTATTTCACTCGTCACCTGGCTCGACGGTCTGAAAATCCGTACCAGTACTGGTTCGACCTCCACGCTACCGCTGTCGAATAGCGGGGGTCGTTGTATCGTTTAACCCGGCCCGTTGTTGACGGTTCATTCCCACTCCATCGCCTTATGCATATAGAAACGATCATTATAGGTGCCGGGCCAACAGGTCTTGGCGCAGCGACCCGTTTACACGAAAACAACGAGGACTGGTTGCTGCTGGAGGCGGCGGGGCACTTCGGCGGCCTCGCGTCCTCCTGGGTAGACGAGCAGGGCTTCCTCTGGGATCACGGTGGACATGTCCAGTTCTCACATTACGAAACCTTTGACCGCTACATGGATGCCGCGCTCGGCGCGGACGGCTGGATTTCCCACCAGCGGGAAAGCTGGGTGTGGATGCGCAACCGATTTATCCCGTATCCTTTCCAGAACAATCTGCATCGACTCGACCCGGAGGATCGCTGGAAAGGCGTACAGGGACTCATGCAGGCAGCCGCCACGGCCAAGGCTGCATCGCCCGTACATTTCGGCGATTGGATGCGGGCGACTTTCGGTGCGGGGATCACGGAGTTGTTCATGGAGCCCTACAATTTCAAGGTCTGGGCTTTTCCGCCGGAGGAGATGGATTTCGCCTGGATCGGCGAACGCGTTTCCGTACCCGCACTGGAGGGTGTTCTAAAGTCCATCTGCACGCGCGAAGATGCCGTTTCCTGGGGGCCCAATGCCGTATTTCGGTTTCCTCGAGAAGGCGGAACCGGCGCGGTCTGGCAGAAAATAGGGGCCATGCTTCCGGGTAAACAGATCCGGCTGAACACGGCGGTCTCCTCGATCGATCCCGTGAAAAAGACGGTCACCGATGCGCAGGGGAATAGCTACAGCTACACCCACCTGATCTCGACCATGCCGCTGAACCACCTCATCGAGTTGGCCCCGGGGGTGGTGGAGGCCCGCACGGCCGGGGACCTGGTCTATTCCTCGACCAACATCGTCGGCATCGGCATGGAAGGGCCAGCACCCGAACATCTCGATACCAAGTGCTGGATGTATTTCCCGGAATCAAACAGTCCCTATTACCGGGTGACCGTGTTCAGTAACTACAGCACGAACAACGTGCCCCGGCCCGGCGAGCAGTGGTCGCTGATGACCGAGACCTCGGAGAGCGTGAAGAAACCCGTCAACCACGAGACGCTGGTGGAGGATACCGTTCGCGCCTTGAAGGAGGACGGCTTGCTGCCGGCCGGGGTCAAGGTCCTCTCCCGGGAGTACAGGCGGATCGAACAGGGCTATCCCACGCCCTTCCTCGGTCGGGACGCGATCGTGGATCCCCTGCTGCGCGCCTTTGAAGCGCAGGGCATCTACAGCCGCGGCCGCTTCGGCAGTTGGAAATACGAGGTAGCCAACCAGGATCATTCCTTTGCCCTCGGGTACGAATGCGTCGACCGCCTGCGGGCGAAGGCCGGCCCTGAGGCTGAACCGACCCTGCATCAACCCGCCCTGGTGAACGGACGGCGAAACCCATGAAGCATCCATTGCTTATCGCACTCGTGCTGAGCGGGGTGGTCCTGGCGGCCTACTGGCCGCTGGATCATGTTACCCGGGTACTCAACCAGAACGACAACTTCTGGTACGTGCCCAGCGCGATGAGTCTCCTGGATGAAGGTAATCTCGACCTGAACGAGTTCGAGGCCCCCATCATCGAGTTGGCCGAAGACCTGAGCTACCTTCGCGCATATTACGGAGAGGAAGACTATCGCGTGATGCGTGATGCGGATGGCCGTGTACTCAATAACTACCCCGTGTTTACCTCCATTGTCGCGCTGCCCTTCGTGGCGGCGCTCAAACCGATGTTCCGCAAGCAGCCCAATTCGGTCTGGGTCTCCATCCACATGACACTCTTGATTGCCAAGATCTACGCGGCCGCGTCGGTGGGCTTGTTGTTCCTCGTCGCGTATCGCCTGTCCGGATCCATTGGCATCGCCCTCCTGCTTGCCTTGATCCTGGCCTTTGCCAGCCTGAATGCGTGTCAGCATGCGGGGGGCTACTGGTCGCACAACCCCGGGGCCTTCTTTGTGTTGCTCGGACTTTGGGGCCTGGTTGCTTTGCCGGGCAAGTGGGCCGGACTCTCGGGTATTGCGCTGGCTATCGCGGCTGCGATGCGGCCGGATGTCATCGTGCTGATCGGGCTGGTGACCCTCCACGTGTTATTCAATCGTCGCAGAGCCTTTCTGGTGTATGCGATCTCGGGTGCCGTGGTGGCACTTATCTACGTGGTCGTCTGCAAGGTGAGCTACGGTGCATGGATGCAGCCGTACCCCGGGCCGACCGGGGTCATCGGGCGTGATTTCGATTCCGGGGTCCTGGGCCTGCTGGTCAGCCCGAGCCGCGGATTGTTTGTTTACATGCCGGTTTGCCTGTTCAGTCTCTGGTCGATGATCCATATCTTCCGCGACCGGTCCGATGCACTGGTGCTGTACCGCTTTCTCGGTATCGCCTTGATCGGTCACTGGATCTTCCTCGCCCTCTGGCCCATGTGGTGGGGCGGCTGGTCCTACGGTCCGCGCCTGTTCTGTACCTACATACCGGTTTGGTTGTTGCTCATGATTCCCCTTTGCCAGGTGCTGCAATCCCTGCCGCGTCAACGCCAGGTGCCGATCGCCTTTTTCGCTGCACTTTGCATCGCCTGGAGTGCCTTCGTTGAATATCGAGGGGTGAGCGATCACGATGTCCATCTCTGGAACGGTCAACCCAATGATGTGAACGATCATATTGACCGATTCTGGGACTGGTCGGACATGCAGATCTTCCGCGGCTTGGGAGGGACCTACGGTGCTTAAGCTCCTGCTGGGTCCAGTCGTCGCCGGCCTCCTGGCCCTGATCCTCTACCTGCCCTGGTACATTCCGGGCGAAATCATGACCCGGAGCGATAATTTCTGGTACGTGCCGACCGCGATGAGCCTGCTCGAGGAGGGGAATATCGAGTTGAGTGAATTTGGACCCGATCTCGAAGCCCTGTATCCCGAGAATCCTTTCCTGCAGGAGTACCTCGATCCCGAAGGGGACTACCGGATCTACCAGTTGGCGTCCGGTGGCCTCGTGAATCATTATACCATCGGGAATGCGGTGGCGGCGATACCGCTCCTGCCGATACTGAATTGGTCCTATCGCCACGTGTCGAATCGGATCTGGCGCGCCATGTTGATCACCCCGCTGCTCGCCAAGATCTACGCGGCGGCCTCCGTGGCGCTGTTTTTCCTCGTCGCGAGCCAGCTTGCGAGGAAGACCTGGCAGGTTGTTGTCCTCACGGTGCTTTTTGCCCTGGTGACCCCGCACGTGTCGAGCCATGTCGGGGGCTACTGGTCACATAACCCGGGTGCGTTCTTTTTGCTCGCCGGCTTGGCCCTGCTGCTGGTTGAGAAGGGGCGCTGGGCCTGGATCGCGGCTTTTCCGTTGGCTTTCTCAACCGTGCTGCGACCGGATATGATCGTCGCCGCCGTGGCGTTCACCTTTTACCTCTACCTTCATCACCGCAAACAATTCATTCCCTTCGTGCTCAGTGGTGGGGCGATTGCTGCGTTGTACGTTGCCCATTGCCTGATGACCTACGGCACCCTGGTGCAGCCCTACCAGGGGCCGGTCGACGAGATCGCCCGGTCGTTCTCTGCGGTGCTCATGGGCCTGGCGGGCCTGGTGGCCAGTCCCAATCGTGGGCTGCTGGTTTTCACGCCGGTGTTTATCTTCAGCCTGCTTGCCTGCGTGATGATCTGGCGGGGAAAAAGGAGCCGGCTGATGTTGCGCTATCTTTCGATTATCGTGCTTGTGCACCTGGCCTTCAATGCCCTCTGGCCGGTCTGGTGGGCGGGTTGGTCCTACGGCCCGCGTCTCTTCGCCGGCATCGCGCCGGTCTGGGCGCTGCTCCTCTTGCCGGTACTCGAAGACGGAAAGCGTCCCGTGCTCCTGGGCCTGGCCTGCGCCGCCCTGTTCAGCGCTTTTGTCCAGTTTCGCGGATTGAGCAGCCGCGAGGTACACGACTGGAATCGTACGCCGACCAGTGTGAACGAAGATCCCTCCCGGCTCTGGGACTGGTCGGACATGCAGATGTTTCGCGGTTTATTCTAATGCGCAGGAAATGGTTCATATTGATTCGGCAGCATCGCTGGTTGATCCTGCTGGCCCTGGTCAGCCTGGTCCTTCGCCTGTCCATGCTCACCTGGGGAACCGGGATCGATGAACACACGGGTTTCTACCATCCCGACGAGCACAAGGCCTGGCGGTCGATGACGAACTTCCCTGGAAACTATCTCAACAATCCTCGCTATGAATACGGAACCGCCCTGCAGTATACGCTCGCCATCTTCTGTTACCCGGTGAACATCGGCTGGGATAAAATTGGCACACTCTTTGGCGGCATCGACCGCTTGCAGTTCAATGTCCTGGCCTTTCGTTTCGTGAACAGCCTGTTCGGCGTGGGTTGTGTGTTCCTCGTCTTCAAGCTGGGACGCAAGCTCTACGATGGGATGACCGCCTGGTTTGCCGCCGCCCTGGTGGCCCTGGGTTATTATCATGTGATTAACTCGCCGATCTGCAGCCTCGATGTGCCGATGTCGTTCTTTGTCACCCTGCTCCTGCTCCTTGTGCCCTGGGCTTTCGAGCGCAAATCCAAGGGGGCCTTCGTGTTGCTGGGTATGGCGACCGGGTACCTCATTGGCATGAAGATCTACGCCTTCTTCATCGGGATCGTGCCCCTTGTTTACCTGGGTGGAACGATCCTGAAAGACCGATCGCGCTGGTGGGAGGAAGCGAAGACCTGGATCGCCCCCATGTTGATCTATGCCGGCGTTTCCATCCTGACCACCTTCATCACGACGCCGCATATTTTCCTGCATTTCCCCGAGTATGTCGCCTGGATGACCAGTCGCCCGGATCTCTGGTTCCCCGGTGAGATGCACCAGGGCTGGCGCATTCGTCGCGGGTGGGGTCTCGCCTTTAACGAGATGTATACCCCGTTCCTGGCCTGGGTGCCGCTGGCCGGTTTTCTTTTCTCCTACCCGGGGCGCAACCATCCCTATTTCAAGTGCTGGCTGAGCATGCCCATCCTGGTATGCTCCATCCTGTTGTTCTGGGGCGGGTGGATTCCGGCGCGCTACCTGCTGTTTATATCCACGATCCTGGCCTTGTTCTCCGCTCGTATGCTCGCGCGGTTGATTCAGCATCGCTCCCTTCTCACTCGTTCGCTGGCTTGTTCGCTGGCGGTTTTTATCCTGGTGTGGAATCTCCGCAGCATCGCGATCGCGATTGAGGCCAGGAAGCAGGATTCCCGCGCCATCGCTGCAGCCTACCTGGCGGAGTATCTCCCGGAAGGCGCTCGACTGACCATGGCCAATGCGCCGGACTTTCAGGACTGGCGGGACCACGAGTGGCGGTATCCGGTTATTCGCGCGGAGAAGTACCAGCTGGTATCCATTTTCGATGAGCCGGAATACATTGTTACAAACGACATAAACCTCGTGCGTATGCGGCGGGCCCTGTTGGACAAACACAAGCACCTGGATGAAGACTTCAACTGGGTTGGCGGCGGGTGGTGGTTGGATAAACAGATTCCGACCGCCGAGGAGTTTCGCTTTTACCAGGACCTTATTTTCGACCAGGAAAATTACGAGCTGGTGCAATCCTGGCCGGGGGAAGTGCGCATCAAGATTCCGTTCAGCGGCCCCGAAATACGCCTTTACCGGAAGAAATCATGAACCGCCTCGATAACGCAATCCTGCTCGGAAGGGCTCAGTTCAAAGTAGCAGGGCAGGCGCAGCAGGCGTTTGCTCAGGTCCTCGGTCACTGGCAGATCACCCTCCCGGTAGCCAAAGCGCTGACCCATGGGCGAGGTGTGCAGCGGGATATAATGAAAGACGGCAAGCATGTCCCGGCTTTTCAAATGAGCGATCAGGTCCACCCGCTGTTCCTGCGAATCCAGGATCAGGTAAAACATATGCCCGTTGTGCTGGCAGTGTTCGGGAATGATGGGCAGGCGAAGGGTTCCCGCATCCTGCAGCGATTGAAAGCCCGCGCTGTAGCGGTCGAAGATCGCCAACCGCTTCTCGGTAATGCGATCGGCCTCTTCCAGTTGGGCGAAGAGGTAGGCGGCCACCAGTTCAGACGGTAAAAACGACGACCCGATATCCACCCAGGTATACCGATCCACCTCGCCCCGGAAGAACTTGCTCCGGTCCGTTCCTTTTTCGCGGATGATCTCCGCGCGTTCAACCAGGCCCGGGTCGTTGATGGTGATGGCACCACCTTCCCCGGCAATAAAATTCTTGGTCTCATGAAAGCTGAAACAACCCAGATCCCCGATACTGCCGAGGTAGCGGTCCCGGTAACGCGCGTTCACCCCCTGTGCGGCATCCTCGACCACGCGGAGCTTATGTTTTTTGGCAATCGCACCAATCGCGTCCATGTCACAGCCTACACCCGCGTAATGAACCGGAACGATCGCCTTGGTGCGATCTGTAATGCGGGCCTCGATGGCCGAGGGGTCCATGTTCAGCGTGGTGGGATCGATGTCGACGAACACGGGGTGGGCACCCAGCAGCACAAAAGCATTCGCAGTGGTGACAAAGGTGTAAGCGGGAAGGATGACCTCGTCCCCGGGCTGGATATCGCAAAGGATAGCCGACATCTCGAGTGCCATGGTGCAGGACGTGGTCAGGAGTACCTTGTCGATATCAAATCGCTCTTCCATCCACGCCTGGCAGCGCTGGGTGAAACGGCCATCGCCCGCCAACTGTCCGCCCTCGACCGCTTCGCGAATGTACTCGAGTTCGCGGCCGACGATGAAGGGGCGGTTGAAAGGAATCTTCATGGACCTCTTGGTAAACCAAGCGCGCGGGGCGTGCAATCATGAAAATCTTACACGAGCAACAGGTCCGAGCCGACCTGGATGAGCTGGATCGCGCCTGGGTCGCGCCGGAAACCTTTATTTTCCTGCCCGAAAAGTCAGCCACCGGCGAGGCCTGGATCGCAGAACGTCTCGCCGGGATTCCCGGGGACTACGCGGAAGGTCACTTTATTCTGCTGACCTCGGGAACGACCGGGGAACCGAAGTTGGTCATCGGTTCGCGGGATCGCGCGGAGGCCCTGGCCCGGCACCTCCACGAGCGGCAGGATAGCGAGGCGGTGCAGGCCACCGTCTGCCTGCTCCCGCTGACCTACTGTTACGCCTTTGTCAACCAGTGGCGCTGGGCCCGCAGCCTGGGCCGCGACCTGGTCATGACGGACGGATTTTCCCGGCCGGCTGAGCTGGAGGCCGCCCTTGCCTCGACCCCGGCTTCGATGATCTGCCTCGTCGGAGCCCAGTTGCCCCTGTTCCACCAACATTTCCCTGATGCGACCTTTCCCCTGGTGCAGCGCGTGCATTTTGCCGGGGGTCGTTTCCCGCAGGAGCACCTGGCGGATCTTACCCGGCGATTTCCCTCGGCTACGATCTACAACAACTACGGGTGTGCCGAGGCGATGCCCCGGTTGACGCTGCGGAAAGCCCATGAAGCCGACGATGCTGCAGATGTTGGCCGACCGCTCGATGGGGTGAAACTCCGGCTGGATGGGGCAGGGGAGTTGACTTTTCAGAGCCCTTTTTCAGCCGTTGCCTTCATGGATGAGCAGGGCTTCAGCGCGGTCCCCGATACGCAGTGGATTTCCACCGGCGACCTGGCGGAAGAACACCCAAATGGCCATTGGCGGGTTCTTGGCCGTAGCGGCGAAGTGTTTAAACGCTTCGGGGAAAAAATTTCCCTGAGCAGCCTGTTGAAGTCGGTCGGCGAGGTCTGGCCCCATGCCGCCGCGTTTTACAAGGCCCATGATCCGGGTGGAGAGGAAGCCCACGTGTTGAGCCTGGCGCCCCATCCGGACAAGAAAGAAGTGCGGGAAATACTGCTCCGCTTTCGCAAGGATTTCCCGCGCACCCACTGGCCCCTGCGCATTGAGAGCGCGGCACAGTTGCCCGTGTTGCCCAACGGGAAAACGGATATTCTTGCCTTACCCACGCTGGCCGATAAGCAGGAGCACTGGCGTCAACGACTCTAAAGGTACCCGCCCTATGACGAACCGTGAAAAACTAAGTGATTTACTGCTGGATATCTTCCTCCTTGAACCGGAGGAATTCAGTTTCGACCTGACCCGTGAGGACGTGGAAACCTGGGACTCCCTCGCCGTGGTCTCGGTGGCCGTGGGGGTCAAGGAGACCTTTGGCTATCATTTCACCCCGGAGGAGGCCACCGGCGTGGTCCGGGTCCAGGACATCATCGACCTGCTCGAAAACAAGGGGATCTCCTTTGCCGACTGAGGTTCCGGTCTGGAGCCTGGACCAGCTCAAACGGCTCCGGCGCGAAGATACCCGGCTCTGCGTGACCCCGAGCTGCCGGGACCGGGTCCTGGCGGAGTTGAATATACCCGTGCTCGATGGACTCCCGGCAGCCGGGCAGACCCTCGTTGTGGCCGGCGGCGGGGCCTTGATGGACCAGTGGAAGGTGAAGCAGGGGTCCGGCGGGTTTGAACTGGTTTGTGTTCCGACCATCTATGGAAGCGGAGCCGAGGTTTCGCCGATTGTCGTGCTGAATACGCCAAGGGGCAAACAAATCGAGATGGATGATCGCTACATGCCCCATGCCCGGGTTTATTGGCCTGAACTTCTGGCGACGGTTCCCATGTCACAAGCCAGGGATGCCTGTGGCGATGTCTGGAGCCATGCCCTGGAAGCCTTTATGTCCCCGCTGGCGGAGGATGGCCTGCGCGGGGAGATTGCCGTCCTGGTGAGCGAGATGCTGGACCAGCCCTTGCAGGCCGATTCCGCCTGGTTTGATTTCAGCGCCCGTGCCTGTACGGCCCAGTCGCGTTGCAGCGTGGGCTTGATCCACGGGATCGCCCATTCGCTGGAGCACCTGTTGAACGATTCGAGACAATTCGGCCACGCCGCCCTCTGTGCGATCCTGCTCTGGCCGGTCCTTCGCTTCAACCGGGAGCACGCGGAGAAATGGACGGAGCTGGTATCCCGGTTCGAGGTGGATGAATCCGCCATTGAGGGCTGCGCCCGCGCGTTGTTTGACCCGGAACGATTCGAGCCGGTTCGCCGTCTCCTCGGCGAGCACTGGAAGACCATCCTCAGGGACCCTTGCACCCGCACCAATGGGGTGCTGGTACGCCGCGGTCATGCCGACTATTTTTTGAACACCTCTTTTACATGAGCCAATTCCTGGAACAGCCCCCCTACGCGAAGCGCGATGATGCCGCTTTCCTCGCGGAGATGAACGCTTTGAGCGCACACCATTTGAACGGCTGCGAAGCGTACGAGCGGATCTGGCCGGATACGGGGACGGTGGAATGCCTGGAAGATCTGCCCTGGTTGCATGTCGGGGTGTTTAAGCACCTGGATTTGCGCACGGCCGTCGATGGAAGCAAGCACGTGCGGACGCTGTTGTCTTCTGCGACCTCCAGCGGTGTATCGAGCAGGATTGCCCTTGATACGCGCAGCAGTGCATACCAGTCGCAGAGCACCCTGGCCGTGCTCAAGGACTTTATCGGCGATGACCAGCAACCCCTGTGTATCCTCGACAGTGCCAGCGCACTTCGCGGTGGCCGCCAGATCTCTGCCCGCATCGCGGCGGCCATGAGTCTCAAGCCCCTGGCGAGCCAGTTGTATTTCCTTCTCGAGGACAGCAACGACCCCTCCAGCTTGAAATGGCCGGAGCTGCTCGAGGCGATTGACGGGCACGATGCATTCATGGTCTATGGATTCACCTGGATGCTCTGGCTCGCCTGGGTCGAGCAGGTCTTCCCGGACGACGTGGTAAAGGCCCTTGCAGGCAAACGGATTACCTTCGTGCACAGCGGTGGATGGAAAAAACTTGAGGCGCAAAAAGTGAGTCCCGCAACCTTTGATGCCAAACTGAAAGAGGATCTCGACCCCGCCTCGCAGGTCATGGATTTCTACGGGCTGGTTGAACAGGTTGGCATGATTTTTCCCCTCTGTCCCTGCGGGTACCGCACGGCGCCCGCCTGGGCGGATGTCCTCGTGCGTGATCCCGTGTCGGGTGCATGCCTGGACGAGGATGTCGGCCAACTGCAATTGATGAATACCATTTCCTGGGGTGCGCCGTATCATAATGTCCTGACCGAGGACCTGGGCCGCCTGGTGCCCGGTGCTTGCTCGTGTGGCCGGGCCGGCACGGTTTTTGAGCTCATCGGACGGATACCTAAAAGCGAAGTACGGGGCTGTGCCAATGTCTGATCACCTGCTCACTTTTGCCCGTGGTCGTGTCAGCCTGCCCTATGATCCCGGGGCCCTCATCGCGGCCTGGGATGGCCTGCGCGGAAAGATGGCCCGCCAGGTTCCGGAGGCTTTCAGCCGGGATGAATGGGCTTACCTGATGACCTTTCTCGCGTCGGATCAACTCTGGGGTGTATACGAGTCTGTTTTCGGGTCACGCTGCACATCCACCGAGGCGGGTCCGCGCATGTATTATCCGCGGGGCCGCGTTGCGGTATGGCTTCCGAACAACGTCAGTTTACTTGGCCCCCTGGTGATGATCCTGCTCAGCCTGACGGGAAATAAACTTCGCTTCAAGGGCGGCTCGCGCAGCGAAGATCTCTGCGCTGCCTTGCTCGATTTTGTCGAAGAAGCCGATCCGGGCCCCGTGTTGCGAACCTATCTCGATACCTTCGTCACCCACGGGTTATTCGATCACCACGATCCGCGCAATGCCGAGATGGCGGGTGAAGCCCAGGTGCGCATCGTCTTCGGTGGAGATCCAGCCGCGGAAGGGGTCGAATCCCTGCCGCATCCGCTGCACAGTACCTCGCTGCCCTTTACCGACAAGCGTTCCGAGGCCTGGATCGACCCCGCCGCTGCAGATGACGCGGTGCTGGAATCCCTGATCAACGTTTTTCTCGTCTACGGCCAGGCCGGATGCACCTCGCCCTCGCGGGTGATCCTTTTGGATGCCGACGCTGCCGCGGTCGAGGTTTTTCGCACGCGCCTGGTCGAGGCCTGGCCGCGGGTGGTCAAGCAGCCGCCGGAGCCGCATGTCGCTTCGGGTAATGTCATGGCCCGTCAATGGGCGGCGGGCGTGGGCTGGCGGGCGGACTTGGCTCCCGATGGAGCTGCGGTCATCGGGGTAGGGAATTACCCGCCCATCGATGCCCCGCTGTTTCTTCCGCTCACCGGGATGTCCGCGGAGGACGCCTTTGCCCACCTGCCCGGGAATATTCAAACCATCGGTTACGCCCTCGCCCAGCCGGCGAGCGATGATTTTCTCGCCCGGATGGCCCGTGCGCGGGTCAAGCGCTTCGTGCCATTATCGGCCATGCATCATTTTGGTCCCGTGTGGGACGGGTACGATTACCTGCTGCAATTGTTTGAATGCATGGAGCTACAGGCATGATTCACGAACACGCATTTAACACGGCCTGGTGGGGTAAGCCGGCCGGGGTGGTCAGCGATGCGTCTTTCTTTGACCAGCCCCTGGCAGACCAGGAGGCCCAACTCGCCGCGTACGCCTGGGTTGAATACCGCCAATTGTATGATACCGACGTACCGGCCTGGGCACTCAGCAGGGCTGGATTTACCCATGCCGATATCCAGTTGCGCTTCAAGCTCGGCCTGCACCAGGTTGACCCGTCGCCCAGCCTGGAGCCGATCGATGGGGTGTTCGCCTCGGATGACCCCTTCCAGTTGAATCCCGACCACATGGCCCTGTTTCAGCACGAACGCTTCCTGCTTCTGCCCGGTGCGACTCCCGGGCGGGTGAATGCCCGCTACGCACTCTGGGCCAACAATCTCATCGCTGAGCAACCCGAATGGTGCATGGAAGTCCGTTTGGACGGGGTCGCCCAGGGCTGGTTCGTTTCCCAGATGAATGGAAAATCGCTGAACTTGACCTTGGCCATGTTGCACAAAGATGCCACGATTTCCGGGATGCATCTGTATCACAAGGCCATGGTTGAATACGCAAAGCGGGGCGCCCGTATCGGATCCGCCAGCTACAGCGCGACCAACACCATGGTCATGGGCATCTACGCTCGACTGGGTGTACGCTATCTCGTTCCCGAAGGCTTCTGGTTATGGACTCCACCCACACAAAGCTGAAACCGGGCATCTCGGTCGTGGTTCCGGTCTACCGGAGCGGCGAATGCCTGCCCGCCTTGATCGAGGCCCTGGGCAAGGTGCTGCCCACGCTGGCCGACTCGTATGAATGCATCCTGGTCAACGATGGCAGCCCCGATAACAGCCGGGCGGTCATGCATGAGCTCTCGGCGGAGCATACGTGGATCAGGCCTGTCAACCTGTTGCGCAATTACGGCCAGCACAATGCCCTGCTGTGCGGGATCCGGCAGGCCCGTTACGAGATCCTCGTTACCATGGATGACGACCTGCAGCATCCGCCGGAAGAGATGGCCAAGTTGATCGCACGACTGGAGGAAGGGCATGACGTTGTTTACGGTCCACCGGAAAAAGAGCAGCACTCGCTGTTCCGCAACCTGGCGTCCC
>JAPYUI010000080.1:0-1599 GCA_029936175.1 Kiritimatiellia bacterium | reverse complement strand
TTCAGCACCTTGCCCCTGCGCCTGGCAAATGTCATCGGTTTCTGCATGATCCTCTTTGGTATCGGCGTATTCATCCACGTCATGTACCTGAAGGTCCGTTACGAGACATCGGTCCCGGGTTTTGCCTTCCTGTCCATTATCATCTCTGTTTTCGCCGGTGCGCAACTCCTGTCATTGGGCATCATCGGCGAATACCTCGCTCGCATACACCTCCGCATGACGGATCGTCCGACCTACGTCGTGGACTCGGATGATGATGCGAATGAAGGCACCTGATTCCTCTTCCCACGCTCATCGTGAACGCGCGCTTTTTCCGATCACCTTCATGGCTGATGTTCTTCGGCATATGGATTTTTCTGTTCTTCTACCGGATGTCCGCCCTGGGGAATCCACCGTATTGGGATGCGATCCTCGGGATGTTTCACGAGAGCATCTGGCTGTACGAGAACGATTTTAATTACCTGAAACTGGCCCGTGAGGAACTTGGCTACCTGGCCGGTGGTCCTCGCATCTACTTTTTCTCCTGGCTGCCCGGGTTTTACGCCGTGCTGATGCATGTATTCCCCACCGTAAAGTCGACCTTCGTGTTCCTGCATGTTTTGAACTTCCTCTTCGCGGCTGCCCTCGCCGGCATGGTGGTCCGGCTGCTGCACAAGCGGGTTGGATACCCGCTCGCCATCGGCACCAGCTTGGCCATGTGCCTGCATCCGATGTTTATCGCCCAGGCATCCATGATGGGTAACGACCTGATGTTGGCCGGCCTGTGCCTGCTTGGTTTTTGGCTCTACTTGCAGCGTAAACATGGATGGGCCATTATCACGATGATCGTGGCGGTAACCGTCAAACCCATGCCGGCCCTGATGTCGATCTGCCTGGCCGGTGGCTTTGTGCTCTTCCACCTGAAATCCCGTCGTGACCTGCTCCTGCTGGCCGGGTACCTGGTGCCCGTCATCTATTTTTTAAGTTGGGCCCGTCTCGCGGCCTGGCTTTTCTTTCGGCCGGATACCAATCCTATCGGGAACGACACCCTCCTTCCCGCCGGGGCCTCCCGCCTTGAATTTCTCCGTGAGCAGACCCTCATGATGTTTAACCAGGTTCCCGATGTCATGGCACTTGTGCTCGGGGTGGTATTTTTGCATGTGGGGCTTATCCTCTGGCGTGTGCGAAAAAATGTACTGAAGCCCCTTACCTGGCGGGCCTGTCTCCTGCGCTATGAAATGCCATTGATACTGGCCCTCGCACTCGGCGGCCTGATCCTTGAGTCGATCCTGATCATTTCCTGGTTGCCGCGGTACCTGTTGCTTCTTTATCCCGCGATCTTCATCCTGCTCGCCCTGGCACTCAAGCCCTTGCCCGCGAAAATAAGCCTCCCTTTCCTGGGACTGCTCGTAGTTTTCTTCAGTGCGAACCACCACGGGCGCTTTTACCGCTCACCGCCACTCAACAATGGCTACATCCTTGAGCGCAGCCTGGAATACGAAGAGGACCTTCAGCTCAACCGGGAGATCGCCTCCACCCTGGCTGCGGACTATGCCGATCGCACGGTGCTGGCGCATTGGCCGCAGGCCCATATCCTCGCCCATCCGGGTTTCGGGTATG
>JAPYUI010000304.1 GCA_029936175.1 Kiritimatiellia bacterium | reverse complement strand
CTTTTACAGGCTCGCCAACCTGTGCCGGTTGTGCTTTAAGAAGGCTCTTCCTTTTTTTGAACCGATGAAATCAATCCTGCCCTTCCTTGCCGTTATTCTCCTCACGGGGATCACCACCCGTGCCGCCGAGACCCCCAACGTGGTCCTCATTTACGCCGACGACCAGGGTTACCAGGACCTCGGCTGTTACGGGTCGCCGAACATCAAGACCCCGCACATTGACGGCTTGGCTTCCGGCGGCATGCGCTTTACCAGCTTCTATTCCGCTTACTGCGTGTGCTCCGCGTCGCGTGCCGCCTTGATGACCGGCTGCTACCAGCCGCGGCTGAGCATTCCCGGGGTCCTCGGGCCGCGCGGCAGTGTCGGGTTGCATCCCGATGAGGTGACCATCGCCGACCTGCTCAAGACGAAAGGATATGCGACCATGGCAATCGGCAAGTGGCACCTGGGGGATAAGCCCGAGGTGCTGCCGACCGCGCAGGGCTTTGACCATTACTTCGGGTTGCCCTACTCCAACGACATGGCGCGCATCAAGGGATGGGGCAACAACACCGCCGACCTGGATAAGATCTGGAAGCTCAAGAAGTGGGACATCTACAACAACAACCTCTACGGCGATGCCAAGCGCGTCGAGGGACCGGTCAACCAGGTGACCCTGACCGACCGATACACCGCGAAGGCGCTGGAATTCATCGAGACCAACAGCAAGAAACCGTTCTTCCTCTACATGCCGCACAGCATGCCGCACGTGCCGCTCTTTGTCTCCGATGAGCGTTACAACGCGGACCCAAAGCAGGCCTATAAACTGACCATTGAGCACATTGACTGGTCGGTCGGGCAGATCCTCAAAACCCTTGACCGTCTCAAGTTGGCCAAGAACACCATTGTGATCTACTCCTCGGACAACGGGCCGTGGCTCTCCAAGGACCATCACGGGGGAAGTGCCCTGCCGCTGCGATCCGGCAAGGGGACCACCTATGACGGCGGCATGCGCGTTCCGGGAATCGTGCGCTGGCCCGGGCACGTGCCGGCCGGCACCGTGACGGACACGGTCGCATCGACCATCGACATCCTGCCGACCATCGCCGAGATCACCGGTGCAAAGCTCCCTGTCCACCCGATCGACGGCGTAAGTATCCTGGGAACCCTCAGGGACGTGAAAGTGCCATCACCGCGTGCCAAATCCGGGTTCTTCTACTACGGGAACAACCGCATCGAGGCGGTGCGTCTGGGCAAGTGGAAGCTGCGCGTGGGCAGTGCCAGGGGAAAGAAGCAAAAGAAAGGCAAGCCCGCGCCCGTGCAGAAGGTCGAGCTCTACGACCTGGACGCGGACATCGCCGAGTCGGTGAACCTCGCCGAGAAGAACCCTGAGGTGGTCACAAAATTAAAGAAAATGACCGAGGACTATGACGCCAAGCTCAAGGCCAACGCCCGTCCGCTGTGGCGTGCGGGAAGCTAGGGGATCCAGTTGTGAGTATTTGTCGTTTTTGATCGAAAGCCTTGCAGGATTGCGCAATTGCCTTTTTCCTACCCCTCGCCGCCAATGAGTAATGACAACGAGCAATCTCCTGAGCTGACCCTGCTGGGAAAGTCCGACGTGCCGTTCCCGGCCTCACCGGACGAGGCAACACTTGAGAGCTTTGACAACCCGAGCCCGGGCAGGGACTACTGGATCGAGCTGGACTGCCCGGAGTTCAGCTCGCTGTGCCCGGTCACCGGCCAGCCGGACACCGCACTCATCAGCATCCGCTACGTGCCCGACAACCTTTGCCTCGAGACCAAGTCCCTGAAGTTCTACCTCGCCTCGTTCCGCAACAATGCCGCGTTTAATGAGGGAATCGCCAACCGCATCGCCGATGACATTATCGCCGCCGTGTCGCCGCGCGCCCTTGAGATGAGGGCTGAGTTCGCGGCCCGCGGCGGCATCAGCCTGTCCGTTGAAATCTCCCACCCCTGAGCGTTCTTTTTACCGGAAGAGGGAAATTCAAATGAAAGTGGTCGTTCTTCTCAGTGGCGGGATGGATTCCGTGTGCGCCCTTTACCACGCGCGCGCGGAGCACGAGGTGGCACTGGCCCTGAGCTTTGACTACGGATCCAAGCACAACGGGCGCGAGATCCCCTTCGCCCGCTGGCACGCCGGGGAAATCGGTGTCGAGCACCAGGTCATTGACCTGGGATTTATCAACGAGCACTTTTCTTCGGATCTACTCAAGTCCGGCGGTGACATCCCGGAAGGCCACTACGAGGAGGCGAGCATGAAGTCCACCGTGGTGCCGTTTCGCAACGGTATCATGCTGGCAGTCGCCGCGGGTGTAGCTGAGAGCAGGGGAGTGAAGGGACTGGTCATCGCCGCCCACTCCGGGGACCACGCGATCTATCCCGACTGCCGTGAGGATTTCATGTCACCGATGGCGCAGGCGATCGATGCCGGCACCTACGCCAATGTCCGGCTCCTGCGCCCGTTTATCGAGATGCGCAAGGAGGACATCGTCGCCCGCGGCAATGCGCTCGGCGTGGACCTCTCGCAGACCTGGTCCTGTTACAAGGGCGCGGAAATCCATTGCGGGGTGTGCGGGACCTGCGTCGAGCGGCGCGAGGCGTTCCATCTCGCCGACTTCAAGGATCCCACCGAATACAGCGAGGTCGGCTCCTTCCCGGGCGGGGTCCCGGCCCTTGACTAAAGCGATCGCGGTGATGCTGATTTCCGAGATTTTCAACTCGATCCAGGGCGAAGGGGAACTGACCGGCGAGCCGTCAGTCTTCGTGCGCACTTCCGGGTGCAACCTGCGCTGTAGATGGTGTGACACGATGTATGCGTCGTGGGAACCGGAGGGGGAGGAGATGGAGGCCGGACAGGTTGTGGAGAAGGTCTGCTCCTATCCTGAAACGCGTGTCGTGATCACCGGCGGCGAGCCGATGATCGCCAGGGGCCTTGACCGGCTCGCTTCCCTGCTCGGTGAGCGCGGCCGGCACATCACCATCGAGACCGCGGGCACGGTTGGCCCTTCAGGCATCACCTGTGACCTGGCTTCCTTGAGCCCGAAACTTTCCGGTTCGGTGCCCCGGACCGGTGAAATCGCAGACGGCTGGATCGAAAAGCACCAGCAGCGCAGGCTGCGCCCGGACATCATCGCGGACTGGGTCCGGGACTACAATTACCAGCTGAAGTTCGTGGTTTGCGGGGAAGGGGACGTCGCGGAAATTGCCGACCTGCTCTCACAAGTCAGGGACGAGGGCGTGGAAGTGCCCCCGGAAAAGGTCCTGCTCATGCCCGAGGGGACCGACCTTGAAACGCTGCGCTCACGGGATGACTTGATCAGTGCCGCCTGCCGGCAGTATGGATACGGCACCAGCAGGCGCCTGCACATCGAGCTCTTCGG
>JAPYUI010000303.1 GCA_029936175.1 Kiritimatiellia bacterium | reverse complement strand
GCCTTGTTCATCTCGGCCGCCTTCGCGTAGCTGGCACTCAGGCGATCCTGCATCGCGGTGTAATCCGGGGCGAGTACCCGGTTCTGTTTGTCGCCATCCCGCCGGCCCCAGGTCATGTAAAACATCGCTTGCGCACCCTGCGCCTGGATAAAATTCACCAGCTGGCTGCCGGCCTTGAAGAAGCTTTCCTGGATGCCCGGGTAGGCGGGTGTCTGGCTCTGGTCCTGCAACACGACCACGTCCCAGTTTCCCTCCCGGATTTTTTGCTGGCTGCCATTCTCCCAGTGCCAGGCCAGGGTCTTTCCGCCGGGCGTCAGGTATTCGACCTCGGCATCAATCCCCTCGTGTTTCAGCATGGCGTTCAGGGTGCCCCGGATGCCGCCGGTATACGAGTTTCCGATGAACAGCACGCGCTTGGGGGCTTCCGCCACCGCGGATTGGACCAGGGCAAGGAAGGTCAGGACCAGGAAGGTTTTCATACACATTTTCTACGACAGGTAGGCCGCGCAAAAAAGCTTCCTGTGACAGGAAATGGCGCTTCGAGCCGGGGCACTGGAAGAAATCCATTCGCCAGGGTGAATGCTTTGCGCTATAGTGCCATGAACGTCTGGAACCAAAGGAAATCATGATGCCCACCCTGAAATATGCCCTTGTCCTCGTATGTGTTGTTGCCCTGAACGCGCGGGTATGCGCGAAAGATCAGGTCGAGGAATATAAGCCCAAGGTCACCATCGGTGACGGGAAGGAGGGGCGGGTATTCAAGCAATGGATCCAGGCCACCCGGGAGGCCCCGGTCGCTGAAGTCCGAGCCAAGGTGCGAAAGGTAAAGGGGGGAGGAGATTGTTATTTGAATCTCCGCTTTGGCAGGAAGGGAAGCACCCTGGATGGCGGCAAGCGGATTTCCCTGCCGGATAACAAGATCGTGACGGTGAGCTGGAATGTCGGGAACGTGAGCCCGGGTGGGCAGCCGCTGATCATGAATGCCTACAAGGGCGAGGTCCTCGTCGAATACATCACGGTTCGCCGTCGCTGAACGGCCGGGCTTCCACCTGGGTCCCGAAGGACCTTCAACCCCACCCCGGTAAGATATGGAGTATTTAGCCAGGCTGTTTGCACTCGTTTTGTTCGTTGTCACCGTCGATGCGCGCAAGCCGAACGTGGTGGTATTTCTTTCCGATGACCAGGGCTGGGGCGACCTCAGCATCAGCGGGAACACGAACCTGAAAACGCCGAATGTGGACGCCATCGCCCGCGATGGTGCCCGCTTTTTAAGCTTTTATGTCTGCCCGGTCTGCTCGCCGACCCGGGCTGAATTCCTGACCGGGCGTTACCACCAGCGGAGCGGGGTGTACAGTACCTCCGCAGGCGGGGAGCGCATGGACCTCGATGAAAAAACCATCGCGGACAGCTTCAAGGCCGCGGGATATGCCACCGGCGCATTCGGCAAGTGGCACAACGGCATGCAGTATCCCTACCACCCCCGTGGAAGGGGCTTTGAGGAGTACTACGGCTTTTGCTCCGGGCATTGGGGCAACTATTTTGATCCGCCGCTGGAGCACAATGGCCAACCGGTAAGGGGGAAGGGCTTCATTATCGATGACCTTACCGACCGGGCCATGGCCTGGATGGAGGCGCAGGGGGACCGGCCGTTTTTTGCCTACCTTCCCTACAACACGCCGCATTCGCCCATGCAGGTGCCGGATCGTTTCTACCGGAAATTTGCCGACGTGGATGTGAAGCTACGCCATCGGGACCTGAAAAAGGAAAATATGCTGATGACCCGCGCGGCGTTAGCCATGTGTGAGAATATCGACTGGAATGTGGGTCGCGTGCTGAAAAAACTGGATACCCTCAAGCTCGCCGAGGATACGATCGTCCTGTATTTCTGCGACAACGGGCCGAATAGCGCCCGCTGGAATGGCGACATGAAGGGCAAAAAAGGTTCTACGGATGAAGGGGGCGTGCATGCCCCCCTGCACGTTCGCTGGACCGGCACGATCAAGCCGGGTACGGAGATCAAGCCGCTCGCCGGCGCCATCGACCTCTTGCCTACCCTGGCGGACCTGGCGGGGATTCCCGTGCTCGGTGAAAAGCCGCTCGACGGCGTGAGCGTGAAAGCCCTCTTGCTCGGAACGCGGGTCGACTGGGCGGATCGGTGGATGTTCTCGAGTTGGAAAAACCGGTTCAGCGTCCGGGATGCGGGTTTCCGGCTCGGATACCGGGGCGGGCTGTTTGACCTCCAGGCAGACCCCGGGCAGCGGGTTAACGTGGCCGGGCAGCACCCGGAGCGCCTGCAGCGCATGCAGGCCGCGCTGCGTAAATGGGAGGCCGAGATGATCCGGGAGATGCCGCCCGTCGACGAGCGAACCTTCCCGGTTGGTCATAAAGTTTTTCCCACCACACAACTTCCGGCGCGGGACGCGGTCGCCACCGGGAAGCTCACGCGCAGCAACAAGTGGCCCAACGACTCTTATTTCCATCAGTGGACGGACCTGGCGGATACGCTCAGCTGGGAGATCGATGTGGTGACTGCGGGCACCTACGAAGCGGTGATGTACTACGCGAGCCGCAAGGCGGATGTCGGGGCGAAGATCGCCCTGACCTTCAAGGGGCGGCAGGTGACGCAGACGGTCACGCGGGCCAACGAGCAAGCGCTACGCGGTGCCGAGCACGACCGGGTTCCCCGGGGGGAGTCGTACGTGAAGGATTTTAAACCCCTGCGGCTCGGCACGATCGAGCTGGAAAAAGGCAAGGGGCCGCTGACCCTGAAGGCCCTGGAAAAACCGGGCGAAGAGGTGGTCGAGGTCCGCTCAATCTGGTTGACCTTGAAATAGTCGCTCGCCCTATCGCCGCAGTGCGGCCTCTACCTGCTCAAGGTAGGTGGCGATATTGCTGCGCGAGTGGACTTTCTGCGCCTGCCGCAGGCAATCGCGGGCCTGCTTGAGCCTGCCCCGGGCCACGTGCATGCGTGCGAGGGCGACGAGCGCATCGGCCTTGCTGCCCGGCACCGCCAGCGCACGCTCGAGGTAGAAGGCCCCCTCGGGAAATTTTTCCGCCGCGAGGAAGGCTTCCCCGAGCAGGATCAGCGCGGGACCATTCATGGGATCGGTCTTGATCAATTCCGCGAGCTGCCCGCGTGCGGCCTCGTCCCGGCCCTGGGCCAGGTCGAGTTGTGCGCGATACAGGATCGTGCGTGAACCTCCGGCGAGCGGCTTTCCCAGGGCCTGGAAATAATCCTCCGCCTCCGAGTACATGCCCCGGGCGATGAGCCAGGGGAGTGGCCGCAAGGCCTTTTCCTCATCGAGGGTGACCTGGAGGCTGAGCGCATCCCGGTACGCGTCCAGGGCGAGGGTCGGGGTGTCCAGCTTCAGGTAAAGTCCACCGAG
>JAPYUI010000079.1 GCA_029936175.1 Kiritimatiellia bacterium | reverse complement strand
CCCGCACGTTGTCCAACTGTACGTCGCCGATCGAGGTCAGGGTATTGATGGGGTCATACCTGGCCGCCATTTCCAGGTGGGCGAGGGATTCCTGGCTTTGCTTCTTCATGCTGTATGCACAGGCGTAGTTGAAGTTGATCAGGAAGAGGTAGTTCATGTTCCGTTTCCGAGTTTTCAGATCGGATCCGCCTACCAGCATTTTTGTTGATACCTTGGCCAGGGAGGCCAGGGCATCATCCACGCGATTCAGGAAGAGGTAAATGGCTGACAGGTTTCCGATCAGGGCAGGATCGCCCGGCTTGTGTTCGAGTGCCTTTTCCATGGCCACTGACGCATCGTTAAAATTGCGGTCGGCGTAATGATGAATGCCGATCTGGTGGTAGAGGTCGTACTTGGACTCGTTATGCCGCATCGTTTCCAGGGCTTTTTCCAGGTGCTCGATGGCCTTGAGGGTCGTATCTTCATCCTGAATCAACTCTTCGGCCTCCTTGAGGGCATCCGTGACCTTTACCCGCTCAACGATCAGGTCGATGTCATCGTTTGCCAACTCTTCCGGCACATCCAGTCTGCTGATGCTCTCGGTGGTTGGAAGGTTCCACAGCCGGTTGGTCGGGGTTGAATGGCTTTCCAGTGCAGTCAAGGAGAGGATGGCGGGGTCATTCGTCGCCAGGATCGCCAGGACCTCCAGTTGGGGTGCGGGGACCGTGAGCGCTTCCACTTCGTTGGTTGGGCTGATCTGCAGGAGGGGCGAGTTCAAGAAGCTGTTATCCTCCGCGGCGGATCCCGACACGAGCAATTCCGCGGCACAAAGCGCCGGGATCAGGTATTTAAAGAGTCTGGATTTTTGTGTGCTTTTCACTGCCCATCAGCCCAATTTGTATTATAGGTTACCCTGATTTTATCATTTTGGCAAATGCCGGGAACCCCGTGTTTTGCGGCAAAAGAAAGGACAATTGGCCCGTGCGTTGGTCCGATTATTTTATACCGACCATGAAGGAAACGCCGCAGGATGCGGAGATTATCAGCCACCAGTTGATGCTGCGGGCCGGTCTCATCCGCAAACTGAGCTCGGGCCTGTACTCGTACCTTCCTTTAGGTCTCCGCTCCCTGAAAAAGGTTGAGCAGATCATTCGTGAGGAGATGAACCGGGCCGGTGCCCTGGAAGTCCTCATGCCGGCGATGCAGCCCCGTGAGCTCTGGGAGCGCAGCGGTCGCTATGAGAAGATGGTCGACGTCATGTTCAACCTTAAGGACAAGAACAAGCGGGACATGGTGCTGGGGCCGACTCACGAGGAGGTCATTACCGAGATTGCGGGCCGGGACATTCACTCCTACCGTCAACTGCCGATCAATTTCTACCAGATCCAGACCAAGTTCCGGGATGAGATCCGTCCGCGCTTCGGGCTCATGCGTGCCCGTGAATTCATCATGAAGGACGCGTACAGCTTCGACGTGAGTTGGGAAGCCGCCGACGGCAGCTACCAGGCCATGTACGATGCCTACGAACGCATTTTCAAGCGCTGCGGCTTGACGGTCATGGCGGTCGAGGCCGACTCGGGCGCCATCGGTGGCAGCCAGAGCCACGAGTTCATGGTGCTTGCGGAAGCGGGTGAAGACGGCATCGTGATCTGTGAGGAAAGCGGTTACGCCGCCAACCTGGAACGGGCGGAAGCCCGGATCCCCCCGCGAAACGACCCGGCAGACAGCATGGCTGCGGAAGAAGTCGAAACGCCGGGCATGGGCACGATCAAGGCGGTATCCAAATTCCTCGAGCAGGATCCGGAGCGTTTTATCAAGACCTTGATTTATCTCGCCGATGGCCAAGCGGTTGCTGTGCTGTTGCCTGGGGATCGCGATGTAAATGAAGTCAAGCTGGCGAAGGTGCTTGCCTGCACGAAGCTCGAAATGGCCGGCGCCGAAAAGGTGGAGGAGGTCACCGGCGCCCCGCCGGGGTTCGCGGGGCCGGTTGGGCTGTCGATTGATGTGGTCGCCGACCTGCGACTGAAGGATATCCAGGGTGCCATCACCGGGGCAAATGTTCGTGACCGGCATCTCAGGCACGTTCATCTTGAACGGGATGCGACGGTGAAATCCTTTGCGGATTTCTGCCTGGTGCGTTCCGGGGATCCCTGTCCGCGCAGCGGCCATGCGATGATTGAAAAGCGCGGCGTGGAAGTCGGTCATGTGTTCAAGCTGGGTAGCGTCTACTCGGAAGCACTCAATGCAACGTTTGTCGACGAGGCAGGCGATCAGCATCCGATGGTGATGGGGTGTTACGGGATCGGTGTTGGCCGAACCATGCAGGCCGCGATCGAGCAGTGCCATGACAAGGACGGTATCCGCTGGCCGATTTCCATCGCGCCCTTTCACGTGGAAATAGTCACCCTCGATACAACAGATGAAGCGTGCATGGAGGTGGTAAACAATCTCTTTTCCGGGCTCGAGGCGAAGGGTGTGGAAGTGATCATCGATGACCGGGAAGAACGCCCCGGGTTTAAATTCAAGGACGCGGACCTTGTCGGGATTCCCTTGCGCGTCACGATCGGGAACAAGGGCCTGGCCAAGGGCCAAATCGAGCTTAAGGTACGCGGAGGGGACACGGTCTTTGTTCCCCTCGACGAGGCGCTGAGCACCGTTGCCGCAAAGGTGTCGGAATTGCAGGAAGCTATCGGGGTTGAATGTTGAGCCCCTTTGTCTTGTCTGAAGGAATGTACGTATGCCTGTCGTGAAAATTTTGCCCTCCATCCTTGGTGCAGACCTTGGAAACCTGGAAGCGGCCTGTAAGACCTGTGTGAGCGCCGGTGCGGATGGGATCCATGTGGATGTCATGGACGGGCATTTTGTCCCGAACCTGGCCTACGGATCGGGTACCGTGGCCATGGTTGACCGCGTGGTCGACACCCATTTAAACGTCCACCTGATGATCACCCATCCGCTGGATCATGCCGAGGCCTTCATCCGTGCCGGCTCGGATACCCTTTCCGTGCATATAGAGGCGGAGGGGGATATTGCGGGCTTGTTGCCACGGATTCGCGCACTCGGTGCGCGACCGGGCATTGTGTTGAATCCGGATACCCCCCTTTCCCGGGTGCTGCCGGTCGTCGATACCGTCGAAGAGGTCTTGTTTATGACCGTGTTCCCGGGTTTTGGCGGGCAGTCTTTTATCGCGGATGCCATGCCCGGGATTGCCGAGCTCCGCGCACAGTATCCCGGACTCGATATCGCCGTAGATGGAGGCCTGAACCGGGAGACCTGCCGGGTCGCACGTGAGGCGGGCGCGAATGTTTTTCATATTGGTTCTCACCTGTTCAGGGCGTCGGATATGGCCGAGGAAGTAGCCCTGATCCGGGCGGCCCTCCAGTAAATCGCATGACGCCCCTTAAACACATCCGCAATTTCTGCATCATTGCCCATATCGATCACGGCAAGTCGACCCTGGCAGACCGCATGCTTGAACTGACCGCCAGTATTGATAAGCGGGACATGATGGACCAGGTACTGGATGACATGGACCTCGAACGCGAACGGGGGATCACGATCAAGGCGCACCCGGTGACCATGTCCTTCGTTTCCGAGGATGGAAACACCTACCAGTTCAACCTTATCGATACGCCGGGGCATGTGGATTTCACCTACGAGGTTACCCGCAGCCTTGCCGCTTGCGAAGGAGCCATCCTCGTCGTGGATGCGGCGCAGGGGGTGGAGGCGCAGACGGTTGCGAATACCTTGCTCGCCAACCACCAAGACCTCGAGATTATACCGGTGCTGAACAAAATTGATTTACCCAATGCGGATACGGATTCGGTTATCAAGCAGATCGAAGATATCCTGGCCATCCCGGCCGAAGATGCCCACCAGATCAGTGCCAAGACCGGGGCGGGGGTGGGGGCGATCTTTGAGTCGGTGGTCAAGCATATCCCTCCGCCCATCGGCAAGGAAAAGGGAACGCGGGCCCTGGTATTCGATTCGCATTATGACCCGTTCCGGGGGGTGATATCCTACGTTCGTATCGTCGACGGCAGCCTGGAGAAAGGCAGCAAGATCCGCATGCTGAGCACCAACATGACCTACGAGATCAAGGAGGTGGGCACCTTCAATCCCAAGCCGACGGTCGTCGATCGCCTGAGTCCCGGGGAAGTGGGGTACCTGATCGCCAATATCAAGCAGGCCGCGGAAATTAAGGTGGGCGACACGATTACGCGCACCGACGATCCGGCGGACGACCCCTTGCCGGGCTTCAAGGAAGTCCAGCCCATGGTGTTCAGCGGGATCTATCCGGTGGAGGCCTCCGATTACGAGAAGCTTAAAGCGAGCATCGATAAACTGGCACTGAATGACAGTTCCTTTGGCTTTATGCCCGAGACCTCGGCCGCCCTCGGTTTTGGTTTCCGCTGTGGTTTTCTCGGGTTGCTCCACATGGAAATTATCCAGGAACGCCTGCGGCGTGAATACGAGGTCGATATTATCTCCACGTATCCCGGCGTGGTGTACCAAGTTTACCTCACTGATGGCGGGCACATCGAGATCGACAACCCCATTCATTTGCCGGAACCGCAACGGATCGAGCATATCGAGGAGCCTTTCATTAAATCCCACATCATTTGCCACAACGAGCATATTGGTGATATCATGTCGCTGATACGTGATCGTCGTGGGGAAATTACGAAGACGGAGTCGATGGATACCTATCGACTGATGCTGACTTGCCAGCTGCCACTGAACGAGATCGTGATTGATTTTTATGACAAGCTGAAGAGCATGACACACGGGTATGCCTCCATGGATTACGAGTACGAGGGCTATGAGACATCCGACCTGGTGAAAATGGATATCCTGGTCAATGGCGAACCGGTCGACCCTTTTGCCTGTATTGTTCATCGAAGCAAGGCGGAGCCGCGCGGCCGGCAGATCTGCAAAACCCTGGTCGACCTGATCCCCAAGCAGCAGTTTTCGATTCCGCTCCAGGCCGCGATTGGCCAGAAGATCATTGCCCGGGAAACCATTCGCGCCTACCGAAAGGATGTGACGGCCAAGTGTTATGGCGGCGATATCTCGCGCAAGCGCAAGTTACTTGAGCGCCAGAAAGAGGGTAAGAAGCGGATGAAGCAGGTGGGCAAGGTGAGCATTCCCCAGGAGGCCTTTATGAACGTTCTTAAACAAAGCAACGACTGATGAACTATTTTATCCGGCGAAAATACCTGAAACACAAAAAGCATGTCCTGCACGAGGCGCGTCACGCGCGCTGCATGCGTGAGGACGTGGAAGCCCCGGAGAACATCCGGGTGCTACTGGATCTCGAATCCCAACTGGAGGCTGCATGGGAAAAGCGGGACAACGGCCGCATGGACGAGCTGTTTGAGTCGATCCTGGCCAATGTTAAAAAGATCTATCCTGCCAAGGGTCCCTCGAAGCTTCGCGAAAACCTGGAAATCCTGGTGGTCGCGGTGGCGGTGGCACTGGGCGTGCGTACGTATTTTGTCCAGCCGTTTAAGATCCCTACCGGTTCCATGCAGCCGACCTTGAACGGCATTCGGTACATTGAAGAACAGGATTCACCGGAGCCACGGGACGCTTTCCCGCAATGGGTCTTCAACTACCTGGTGGATGGCACCCGTTACGTGGAAGTCCAGGCCCGGGTTTCGGGGCGTATCACATCAGCCGGCCGTGCAGACAACTTTTACGTGTTTGATGTGGGAGGTAAGAAGCACCGGATCCTGTCCGACATGTATGACCGGCAGCGTAAATTTGAGCGCAATGAATTTGTCAAGAAGGGCCAGGTGCTGGCATCCGGCCGCCTCTTGAGCGGGGATCATATTTTGGTCAACAAGGTGAAGTTCAACTTCGTGCGTCCATCACGTGGAGACATTACCGTCTTCAGCACGAAGTACATTGAGCATGCGGACATCAAGCAGGACTCGTTCTATATCAAGCGCATGGTTGGTTTGCCCGGGGAGCATCTTCAGCTGAAGGATGACGGATTTCTATACAACCGGGCCGGGAAGATTGCCGAACCCTCCCCGTTTAACTGGCTCCTGGGTGATAAGTATGCCGGACAGAAGGGGCGGGGTTTCTTCGAACAGGACGGGCTTTTATTTCACAATGGCGTGCCCTATATCCGCGGGCATGGTCCCTACACGATCGGGCCGCGATCCGATTTTGAACTCGCGGACAACCAGTACCTTTTCTTCGGGGACAACACCCTCTCCAGCCTTGACGGCCGCTATTTCGGGGGGGTGCAGCGCGAAAGCATCATCGGTCCGGCCTTCGCGGTGTATTGGCCATTTAAAGGGCGGGGCAGGTTCTTGCGTACCCGGTAATGATTTTGTCGCACCTCATGCCCTCCGAACCCCTGGTTGAGTCGGTGGTGCGCATGTTTTCCGGCGCGTCTGGAAACCTTTCCGCCGAACAGCAGGCGCAACTGGTGACGGAGTATCGCGAGATGCCCTTTTGCCCCACCGCGGATATGCACGGTTTGTGGGGACTGCTACTTTCCCTCTTTGATGCGGCCCGCCTTACCACGCTGGATCCGCCTTTCGAATACGGACTGGGGGAGGATTTGCGTATTCTGGATGTAGCCTGCGGACGCTGTGAAGAGGCGGTTACGCTCCCGGCTTTCTTTGCCCGCAACCTGCCCACGCTTTCATCGAAGTCGATTCACTTTTTCGGGACCGACCTGCGCGAGAATATGATCCGCCTCGCCAATAACTACTGTGGCCGCACCTGTTCCTTTTTTGAGCCGTGGGTGGGAGGTGAATGCTCCCCCTTTTGTTACCTGCTGAAATCCGGCGATGCCACCTCTCCGGAACTCTGGATGCACTTGCCCGAGAGCTTTGACGTGGTTTTCTGCCGCCATCAGAATGCATGGCATGGGGTCGAGATCTGGACCCGAATCTTTAATGAGGCCCTGCAGAGATGCAAACCGGAAGGCGTGTTGATCATCACCTCTTATTTCGATCGAGAGCATCAGATGGCCACGCAACTGTTGTCGGGCCTGGGGGCTGAGTTGGTCTGTTCGATCCGGAATCCGACTTCCCGTGCATTGAAGGCCCCCGGCAAGTCGATCGACCGCCATATTGCACTGTTCCGTAAGCGTGGTATGCTTCTTTAAAATACGTGGTTTATGCGATTGATTTTTCTAGTGCTGGCAATAATCAGCCCGGCCGCTTTTGTTGCGGGGTCCGTGCCCCATTGGGCCTTCGAACCGGTCGGGGAGCCGCAGTTGCCCCAGGTGAGGCGGGCAGCGTGGCTGCGCAACCCGATTGACCGCTTCGTGCTCCAGAGGCTGGAGGCTGAGGGCCTGTCGCCGGCTCCTGCTGCAGACCCGCGTACCCTTGTGCGTCGAGCAACCACCGGATTGACGGGACTTGCGCCCGCTTACGAAACGGTCAAGACATACCGGGCGAATCCCTCGGAAGAAGCCTATGCGGAGCTGCTTGACCAATTGCTGGCCTCGCCCGCATACGGGGAACGTTGGGGCCGCCATTGGTTGGATGTTGCCCGGTACGCGGACACGCGCGGCTATTTGACCGGGGGAGAGGAAACACGTTTTCCTTATTCGTACACGTACCGCGATTATGTGATTCGCGCGTTTAATGAGGACAAGCCTTACGACCGCTTTATTCTCGAGCAATTGGCCGCAGACCAGCTGAACACCGAGAACGATCCCGCCGCCCTCGCAGCCATGGGATTTCTGACCGTTGGCCGCCGATTCCTGAATAAGAATGCCGAAATAATCGATGACCGGATTGACGTGGTGACGCGCGGCTTCATGGGGCTCACGGTTTACTGTGCCCGTTGTCATGATCATAAATACGACCCGGTTCCGACGGAGGACTACTACTCCCTCTATGGGATCTTCGATAACTCCCGTGAGCCCGACGAGCTCCCGGTCATCGAGGAGCCGGGTTCCGATCCGGGCTATGCGAAGTATAAAGCGGAGCACGACAGGCGCATGCACGCCGTGGAGAGCCTTCGGAGAGGTCAATATGCAAGCCTGAAGAAGGAACTCAGCAATACGGTGGGAGATTACCTGAAGGAACTCGCTCGGCAGCAGTATCCCGATCATTTCAAGGGCTTGCCGAAACCGGATTACCTGCAGCAGAACCGTTTGCGCCGGCATGCCCTGTCGGAATGGAGAACCTACGTACTTCGCCGCCTGGAACGGCCCGATCCCGTATTCAGCATCCTCCCCGAGTTGGCAAAGATCCCGGTCGACGGATTTGCTGGGCGGGTGGGGGAGCGGATCAAGACCCACCGCCCGATCCTGCCCGTCCTGCGGAATCGCCTGCTTGCAGGGGATCCGAAAAAGCTGGATGACGTGATGAACACCTTTGCGCAGCTGTGGAAGGCCGGTGAGCATCCGGTCTTTCGTGCGGCTTTCAGTGCGCAGGGCTCGCCTTTGCATTTCCCTTACGAGGAGTTGCAGCAGTACCAGGATCGCAAGATGCGGGAGGCCCAGACAAAACTGGAGAAGAAGGTCGTGGCATGGGAGGCATCTTCCCCGGATGCGCCGGCGCGGGCGATGGTGCTGCACGACGTGGACAAACCGCATGCGAACTACGTCTTCCTGCGTGGTAATTCAAGCCAACCCGGAAAGCAGGTGGCGCGTCAATTCCTCCAGGTCCTCGCGGGGAAAGACCGCAAGCCCTACTCGAAGGGCAGTGGGCGCCTGGAGTTGGCCCAATCGATCGTGGATCCGGAGAATCCGCTAACCTACCGGGTGCTGGTCAACCGGGTCTGGCACTATCATTTTGGCCGGGGCCTGGTGAATACGCCGGACGATTTCGGCACCCGCGGCGACCGGCCATCGCATCCGGATTTGTTGGATTACCTGGCGCACTGGTTTGTCACCCATGACAAATCGATTAAGCAGTTGCACCGGTTGATTATGAGCTCTGCGACCTATCGGCAGGCGTCGGTTGTTGCTCGGGTTGATGGTGTACAGGATCCCGACAATCGCCTGCTTTCGCGAATGAGCCGGCAGCGCCTCACCCTTGAAGCCATGCGCGACCAGATGATGCAGGCCGCAGGAAAGCTGGATCGGCGGCTGGGCGGGCAGTCGATCGAGCTTTGGAACAAACCCTTCAGTCCCCGGCGTGCTGTCTACGGCTTCGTCGATCGGCAGAAGGTGCCTGATATCTTCCGAACCTTCGATTTTGCCAACCCCGATTCGGTCACCGGAAAGCGGCCGCTTACCACCGTCCCTCAGCAGGCGCTGTTTCAAATGAACAGCCCCTTTCTCATGGAGATGGCGGCTGCACTTGCGGCGCGAAGCGCGGCGAAGCAGCCGGATGTGCGCGTACGGTCTATCTATCGATTTGCCCTGGCCCGTGAGCCGAATGCCGACGAGAAGAAATCCGCCCGTGTTTTCCTGGCAGGCGGCGATGAAAAGCGTTGGCGAAGTTTTGCGCAGGTGCTCCTGATGTCCAACGAATTCGCCTTTGTCGACTGATGCAACAATCTCGCCCCCATCAACTTGACCCTTTCCGTCAGCTGGCTGAACGTCGCTTGACGCGGCGTGACATACTGCATCGCAGTGGCATGGGCCTGGGGGCGATCGGATTGGCGGGGTTGTTGCCCGGAGCGCAGGCCGCGGTAGGCATGAATCCGATGTTAGCCAAGCGCTCCCAATTCCAGGTCAAGGCCAAGCATATCATCCACCTGTTCATGAATGGAGGGCCCTCCCATGTGGATACCTTTGATCCCAAGCCCATGCTCACAAAATACGACGGCCAATCCTTGCCGATTCAGCTGAGAACCGAGCGAAAGACCGGTGTCGCGATGAAGTCGCCCTTCTCCTTTAAGCCCTATGGGCAGAGCGGGATCGAGGTCAGCGAACTTTTTCCCCATGTGGGGGAGATGATCGACGAGGTTGCGGTGATTCGTTCGATGCATGCGAATGTTCCCAACCACGAGCCCTCGCTCATGCTGATGAACTGCGGTGCGAATACGCTGGTGCGCCCGGCGATGGGTGCCTGGCTGACCTACGGGCTGGGCACGGAAAATCAGAATCTCCCCGGCTTCATCGCCATGTGCCCCGGGGGCCTGCCGATCAAGGGTGCACAAAATTGGGGTGCCGGGTTTTTGCCGGGCACCTACCAGGGCACGTACATCAATACCCGGCACAGCAAGATCGATGACCTGATCCAGAACATCCGGAATACACAAGTACCCGCAGCCGAGCAGCGCAGGCAAATCGACCTGCTGCAGGAGATGAACAAGCGGCACTTGGCCGAACGCTCACGGGATGCGGCGCTCGAAGCGCGGATCCATTCCTTTGAACTCGCGTACCGTATGCAGATGGAGGCCAGTGATGCATTCGATATCAGCCGTGAACCCGAGCACATCCGAAAGATGTACGGCAACACGGTCCAGGCGAAACAGATCCTGATGGCGCGGCGCCTGGTCGAACGGGGTGTTCGCTACGTGCAACTGTACCATGGGGAAGGGCAGCCATGGGACAATCACGATGACCTGGAGAAGAATCACCGGAAATTGGCAGGGGAATGCAGCCAGGCCATTGGAGCCCTGCTCCGGGATTTGAAGCAGCGCGGCCTGCTCGACGAAACCCTGGTTATCTGGGGTGGGGAGTTTGGGCGTACCCCCGTGGTTGAGCTGCCCACGGTAGGTGCCAATAAGGGCAGGATCAATGGGCGGGACCACAATCATTACGGCTTCACCGTGTGGATGGCAGGTGGTGGTGTCAAGGGAGGCACCGTTTACGGTGCTACCGACGAATTTGGTTTCAAAGCGGAGGAAAACCCAGTGCATGTACATGATTTGCACGCAACGATCCTTGAGTTGATGGGATTTGAGCACACGGAATTAACCTACCGTTATGCCGGGCGTGATTTCCGCCTCACCGATGTAGAAGGCAAGGTTGTGCGGGATATCATCGCATAAGCCTACGAGCGCCGGTCCTTCGAGGCCCGGTCTAGAAAGGCCCGTTCGCGCTCTGTAAGGCTTTGCAGGCCTTCGCGGGAAATCTTTTCCAACAGGTCGTCCATCCGCAATTCACGTTCGAGGACCTGCTGTTGTTTCTTCTGCTGTTTCTTCCGGGCCCGAAGCTCTTTGCTCGCCTGAGCAAAGACTTTGTTGGTCGGCAGGAGCAAGGGGTTTTTCCAGAGGACACAGAGGAGGCTGGAAAAAATAAGCAAGGTGGTGAAGTAGAATATGGGCTGGGCTGTCACAACGGCCGGGTTGATCAGGGTGGCTGCCAACATGCCGGTCATGGCTCCGCCCAAATGTGCATCGTGGCCGATATTGCCACCGCGTTTAGTTAGAAAAAAGATGGAGGCGGCGAGGAATATCAGGGCAAAAAGCCACCCGGGCATGAACCAGATGGAAGCACCCGGCAAAAGGAAGAGGGCGGCGAAGATCATGCCGCATACCCCGCCTGAAGCGCCCAGGGCACGGTATTCATGGTTCTTGTGCAGCCAGAGCGAGAGGAGATTCCCGCCAAGAATGCTGCTTAGATAGATCAGCAACATCACCGCGGGGTTGTACACTATTTCAATCGCCTGGGCGAAACCGTGGAAACTGATCATGTTGAAGGTGAAATGCATCCAGTCGCCATGGAGAAACCCGGAACTGAGCAACCGGTAATGCTCCTTGCCCGCGAGGATTCGGCGAGAGGAGAAGAGAAATTGTTCCTTGAAGGCCCCGTGGCTCTCCCCGCGCCAGGTTGTATAGCCTGTCCCGAGAAAGATGAGAATGGAAAACAAGCCTTCTTGCATGCTGCGTATATACGTTTAGTTTTGATGCTGTGCAAGTACGGGTCGTTATAGGTGAGCAGGCGGATGCGTTTCGACGGGAGTTTTACCCGGAGGCCGGGCTCTCGGAATGGAATGACTGGCGCTGGCAGCTACGCAACCGAATCCGCGACCAGGAAGGCGCAGAACGGATTTTCTCCCTGTCCGATGATGAGCGGGCAGCCATTCAGGCCCGGGTGAACCAGTTGCCCCTGGGCATCACCCCGTATTATGCGAGCCTGTTGGATCGAGCGGATCCAGGCCAGGGCTTGCGCCGAACAAAAATCCCCAGCCTGGCCGAATTCGAGCACGGTCCGGACGAAGTGCCCGATCCGCTTGGCGAGGATGCACATAGCCCGGTGCCAGGCCTGGTCCACACCTATCCGGACAAGGTTTTGTTCCTGGTAAGCGATTTCTGTGCGACCTATTGCCGGTACTGCACCCGCGCGCGGATGGTTGGAGCGGGTGAATTTCTTCCGGATCGGGAGATGTGGGAAAAGGCCATCGCGTATATCGAGGCGCATCCCGAGGTGCGGGACGTGTTGTTGAGTGGCGGTGATCCCCTGATCCTCTCCGAGGAGCGCCTGGAGTGGCTCCTGGCCCGCTTGTCAAAGATTCCGCACGTGGAAATCCTGCGTATCGGGACCAAGGTTCCAGCGGTATTGCCTCAACGCATCACCTCGTCCCTGTTGGATATGTTGCGCAAATACCATCCGCTGTTCTTCAGTATTCATTTTATTCATCCGGACGAGTTGACACCTGAGGTGGGCCATGCCTGTGCGATGATTGCCGATGCGGGCATTCCCATGGGCGGGCAAAGCGTTTTGTTGAAGGGCGTAAACGACGATGCGGAAACCATGCTTCGCCTGAATACGGGGCTGTTGAGATTGCGCGTCAGGCCGTATTACCTGCACCAGTGCGATCCCATTTCAGGCAGCGCCCATTTTCGCACGAAGACCTCGGTTGGGGTTGATATCCTTCGCTCCCTGCATGGTCGCACCACGGGCTATGCGGTGCCGCACTACATGGTCGATGCGCCTGGCGGGGGTGGGAAGGTCCCGTTGTCACCGGATTATGTCGAGGGCCGTGAGGCGGATTATTTGCTCTTGCTCAATTACGAGGGTAAGCAGTACCGTTATTGGGATCCTGAATAATGCGGTGCCCACGAACCCGGGGCCCCGGATAGAAAAGCTGCTGAAAAGGGTCGAATCTGCGCAATATAACTCTATACTGTCTGGCTATCTTGCTGGGAAAACGGGAAGTTTGTTGACATGCAGTGGATCATTAAAAAAATCGTCGGGACAAAAAACGAACGCGACTTAAAAAGGATTGGCCCGCTGGTCGAGGCGGTCAATGCAAAGGAAGAAGAGTACCAGCAGCTTTCCGAGGAAGAGTTGAAGGCGAAGACCCCCGAGTTCCGGCATCGACTCCAAAACGGCGAGGACTTGGACGACATCCTGGTCGAAGCCTATGCGGTGGTGAAGAATGCCTGCCGTCGCCTGGTCGGTACGGTGTTTGATGTCGTCGGTCACGACAAGACGTGGATCGAAATCCCCTATGATGTCCAGTTGATTGGCGCGGTGGGGATTCATCGTGGCATGATTGCAGAAATGGCCACGGGTGAGGGGAAGACCCTGGTCGCCACCTGCCCGACCTACTTGAATGCACTGAGCGGGAATGGGGTGCATATCGTTACCGTTAACGACTACCTGGCACGACGGGATGCCGAGTGGATGGGGTTCCTGTACCAGTACCTCGGCATGACTATCGGGGTCATCCAGAGTGGCATGCATCCATCCGAGCGTCGTGAGAACTATGGCCGGGATATCACGTACGGAACCAACAGCGAATTTGGCTTTGATTATCTCCGTGACAATATGGCTTACGACCCGGCGGAGATGGTGCAACGCGGGCACTTTTTTGCGATCATCGATGAGATTGACAGCATCCTGATCGATGAAGCGCGTACGCCCCTGATTATTTCCGGCCCCGCTCAGCATTCGTCATCGGAAACCTATGTGCTGGAAAAACCCATCGTGCAAAAGCTGTATCGTATGCAGAAAGATATTTGCGATGCCATTGCCCGGGAAGCTGAGCAATTGGTGGGGGAGGGCGACGACGACGGGGCTGCCATGGAAAAGCTGTATCAACTGCAGCAAGGTATGCCTCGCAGCAGGCAATTGCTGAAGCTCATGGAAACGCCTACGACGCGACGTCTTCTGGAAAAGGCGAACAACCAGTATCTTACCGACACGTACAAGGAACGCGCACGTGAACTGCGCGAGGAACTCTACTTTACGATCGAGGAAAAGCACCATGATGCCGGGTTGACCGAAAAAGGGACCTTGACGATCAGTCCCGACGACCCGGATGCGTACGTGCTTCCCGACATGGCGACAGAAATGTCCATGCTGGATGGTGATGACTCGATTTCAGAGGAAGAAAAAATCACGCGTCGCCAGAAGATACAGGATGCCTTTACCGTAAAAAGCGGGAAAATCCATGCCGTCGACCAGCTCATCCGTGCGTATTGCGTATATGAGTGTGACGTTCAGTACGTGGTTGAAAACAACCAGGTCGTGATCGTCGACGAAAACACGGGCCGCAAGATGGAAGGCCGTCGCTGGAGCGACGGTCTTCACCAGGCGGTTGAGGCCAAAGAGGGGGTGAAGGTCGAACGGGAAACCCAGACCCTGGCAACCGTGACCATCCAGAACTACTTCCGGATGTACGAAAAGCTTTCCGGGATGACGGGTACCGCTGAAACGGAGGCGGATGAATTCGCGCAAATATACAAGCTGGATGTCCTGGTAATCCCCACGAATCGTCCGGTGCGCCGGGTGGATTTCGACGATCCGATTTACAAGACCGAGCGAGAGAAGTATACGGCGGTCGTGGAGGAGATCGCTACCTGCTACCAGAGCAAGCAGCCGGTTCTGGTGGGTACGGTCTCGGTTGAAAAATCGGAATTGGTCAGCCGCTTGCTGCGAAAAAAGAACATCCCCCACAACGTGCTAAACGCCAAGCACCACCTCCGCGAGGCCGAGATCGTCGAGCGAGCCGGCCAACCCGGTGCGATCACGATCGCCACCAATATGGCCGGGCGAGGCACGGATATTAAACTGGGCAAAGGGGTCGTCCAGGTAGAGCCGGAGATCTTGGCCGGCCAGATTTCCCTGAAGGACCCGTACAAAGGCCAGAGCCTGAGTGATTGGCTGAAGGAGAATCCCTGCGGTCTGTATGTGATTGCAACCGAGCGGCATGAGTCCCGTCGTGTGGACCGCCAATTGCGGGGCCGTTGTGCTCGTCAAGGAGATCCAGGGATGTCCCGCTTTTACGTAAGCTTGGAAGACAATCTCATGCGCTTGTTTGGCGCGGAGCGGATATCCAACATTATGGATCGTCTCGGCATCGAGGAAGGGGAAGTGCTTGAACACTCCATGTTGAACAAATCGATCGAGCGCGCCCAGCGAAAAGTCGAGGAGCAGAACTTCTCCCAGCGGAAAAAGACCCTGGACTATGATGACGTGATGAACAAGCAACGTGAAGTTGTCTACGGCATGCGTAGTGATATCCTTCGCTCCGAGGAGGTTCGCGACCAGTTGTATGTGGCCATCGAGGAGGCCATCCTTGCCCGCGCCATGGCTATTGTTGACTTCGATCAGGAAACCGAGCGAATTGAATTCAGCAATTGGATAAACATGACCTTTCCCCTCGGTGTGAGCGACTCCGACTTGCTGCCCAGGGATAAAACCCCTGAGGCATATACCGAATATCTTCTGGAACGTGTACGCCATGCGTATGAACTCAAGCTTGATGCCGAGGACGAAGAACAGGTAATCAACATGGAGCGTACGATCATGTTGCAGTCCATTGACACGCACTGGCAGGAATACCTGCGTGAAATCGATGCGTTGCGCCAGGCAATCGGCTTGCGGGGTATTGGGCAAAAGGATCCGTTGATCGAGTTCAAGCATGAAGCTTATCAGATGTTTGAGGGCCTGATGGAGCGGATCTACGAGGAGATGTGTTACCGGGTTTTCCGCTCAACCACCTCGATTGATGCCCTGGAGAAATTTCTCTCGTCTTTAAACACCAAGACCGTACATGAAAACAGCTCCGCAATTTCGGATGCTCAACGGATGGTCGATACGGGTCGCGCCCAGCAAAAGTCCGAAGCGAATGAGCGCGCGCTCAATGATGCACTCGAAAAATCTGAACCGCTTCGACGCGATACACCTAAAGTGGGTCGTAACGATCCCTGTCCCTGCGGCAGTGGAAAAAAGTATAAGAAGTGTCATGGCCTTGGATAAGTAGGGATCGGCTTATCATGCGTGCCTTCAGCACTTTCATGAACCGCGTACAATCCTTCGTGCCCTGGGCGGGGGCGGGCCTGAGTGGTCTCCTTCTATTCGGGGCCTTTGTCCCCCTGGAGTTTCCGGGCCTGGCCTGGTTCGCCCTGATCCCCTGGATGTTTGCACTCAGTCGCCGGATGACCAAGCGTCGCAGCATGCTGCTCGGTTGGTGGGCGGGCGCCTGCTTCTGGCTGCCGGCTTTGTTTTTTCTTCACCCGGTCACGTGGTTGGGCTACGGCATCCTCAGTTTTTACTGTGCACTTTATTTCGTCCCGTTCAGCCTGGTCATGGCCGCGTGGCTGGCACGTTTCGGGGCGGGGTGTCCGCGGAGAAACCTCTGCGGAATGCTGCTTGGGGCCGTGGTTTGGGTCGGCAGTGAATACGCGCGGAATCATCTATTCACCGGCTTCCCGATGAACAATCTCGCGGTCAGCCAGTACCGGAATCTCAGTTTTATCCAGATAGCGGATGTAGGGGGTGAGTATCTCGTCTCCCTGGTTATCGTTTTGATGAACCTGGCGCTTACCTTTACCCTGCTTCGTTACGCAAGCGACTCGGGTCGGCACAAGGCCTGGCCGCACTGGGAATTGGCGCTTGGCGTATTGGCGGTGATCCTTTCGTTTATGTACAGCCTGCGCCAGCCGCTTGAGGTGGTTGAAACGCGCCCCATGATGGTTAGCTGCATCCAGCCGAATATCCCACAGGACGAAAAGTTTTTCGGGGAGTCCGTGGATGAGGTGTACAGGCAGGTCTTCGAGTTAACCGACCTGGCATCCCTGCAGACCAATGTCCAACTGATCGTGTGGCCGGAGACAGCCATTCCCGATTACATAAATACCCAGGGGGCCTTTTCCTTTTGTAGCGAACTCGCGGCCAAGGGTGTGCCGATCCTGGCCGGCACCATGCGGTTTCAATACCTGGGTGAAAATGTGGATCCTGCACATTTCAATAGTGCGGTCTTGTTTGATGGGAAAGGTGAGACGGTTGATTTCTATGATAAGCAGCACCTCGTGTTACTTGGTGAATACGTCCCTGCAGCCCACTTGTTTCCCTGGTTAAAAAAGATCACTGCCATTCCGGATAATTTTTCCGCTGGTGAACGTAGCACGATTTTCGAAATTGACGGTCATCGATTTGCATCCCTGATCTGTTTTGAGGACATGATCCCGGGCCTCGCGCGCAAGGCGGTTCATGAGGGTGCACACTTCCTTATTAACCAGACCAACGATGCGTGGTACGATCCCTGGTATGGGAGTCGGCAGCATGCAGCACATTTCGTGTTCCGATGCATCGAAAACCGGGTGCCCGCAGTTCGTGCGACCAATACCGGCCTTACGTGTGCCATCGATCGACTGGGGCGGATGACCGTCGAGGGGCCGAGCATGCAGAAGTGGATGCTTACGACCACGGTACACGTACCGATAACCGCAGGCCAAACACTTTACTCCCGCCTGGGTGACTGGCTGGGCCTTCCGTGTGCTATCCTGATGCTTGGAAGTTCCTTTTTTGTTGCCTTTACTCGGCGTACATCCCTAATTGGGCAGCCGAGAGATGCTGATGTTTGAATCCTTATGTAAATCGATGGGCCCAGGGTTGCTCCTCCTCGTGACGAGTTCGTGCGAGACCATTCGAAACAACGAGGTGATTCGCGAAGCTTACTATCCACCGGTCATTGAAAATGCGAAGGCCTTGGGCTCCAACACGCCGGGCAAGGAAATGGATCACCTCGCTTATGCCTCGGTGCTCCAGCAGTTCGTGGATGAGCGGGGCCTTGTCGACTATGGGGGCATGATGGAATCGCCCAAACGGCTCCAGTATTACGCCTTTGAATTGGGCAATATTGAGCTGGGAGAATTCGGTCGACATGAACAGTTGGCGATCCTGCTTAATGCCTACAATGTCTTTACCCTGCAGTTGCTGCTTGAGCACCCAAAGGTGTCTTCCATTATGAGAATTCCGGATAGCAAGCGATGGAAGGCCCGGCGTTGGCGGGTTGGCGGTATCGATGTTTCACTGAAAGAACTGGAGCATGAAATTATTCGGCGTGAATACATGGATCCGCGCATCCACTTTGCATTGGTTCGTGGAGCCAAGGGCAGCCCGAAGCTGCGGAGCGAACCGTATACAGGTATCAATCTGGACCGCCAACTGGATGACCAGGCCCGCTACTTTTTCAGCCAGCCATCCAATTTCCAGTGGGATCCGCTCAAAGGCGTGGTGAAAATATCCGAATTGTTCGACTGGTATCGCAGCGATTACGGGAAAGCCGAAAAACGGGTCTTGCGTGCCCTGATGCCCTATTTGATTCCCGGACAGGCCCAGGAGATCAAAGAACGGTTTGACGAAATTCGGATCCAGTACCTTAACTATGATTGGTCTCTTAACGGGAAGTGGTGATGGGGATAGGTTCTTTCCATCGTGAGGGTCTCGGTCCTCATTCCGACAATTAACGCGGAGCAATTTCTTCCCACGACCCTCGCAAGCCTCCGCTCGCCGCGCCCTGTCCGGCGACTCGTCTTAGGGTTGAGCTTCCACCAGGGCGTCCAGCGCCCCGTTTGCAATCATCGGCTCCATTTTCCTCCAGCCTGCGATATGCGTGTCATTTATGAATATTTGGGGGACAAAATCCATGTCTTCTCCACAGCGCTTCATCATGCTGCGGGTGTTTTCGCTGTCCACAAAGGCATCCGCCTCCATATCCCATTCCACTTCGTGTGCCGTGAACTCGAGTTCGCGGCTGCGAAAAAAGTCCATGGCCTTGTGGCACAATCCGCATACGTCTGCATAATATATGTCAATCTGGAGCATCGCGTGTCATCCTGTAAGTTGTCATCCTTCAAAAGGGCCCACCAAAAAAGATGTTAAGCTGTCCAGGCCTTCCCGCAAGTGCAATCCTCTTCCCAATATTTTTCCTGATGTTTCTTGCCCTGTTTG
>JAPYUI010000302.1 GCA_029936175.1 Kiritimatiellia bacterium | reverse complement strand
GGTCGATCCGGCGGACGAAGCGGTGGTCCTTGTCGATATCGAAGATGAGGATGCCGGGCTCGGACGATCCCTGTTTCTGCGCTCCATCGGGGGTGCTCATGTAGAGGAACCGTGCGCTGGGGGCAACCGGTGTTTCAGCGTGAAGGGCGGGGATAGAAAGGGCGGCGGCCAGGGGACAGATGAGATAGATGATAGGGTGCTTCATAAGTTGTACGTCCGGTTGATTTAAACGCTGCCTGTTCGTTGAAGGGGCCGGTATAGACGAAATTCGAATGTCCAACAAATGTTTATTTTCCGGCCCGGCAATCACCTGGCTCCAATTTTTATCCAGGTGCCTCATCGTATAGGCGAATCCTGCGTTTTTCGCTGGCCTGTAGCCGCCAGAACCCGGACAATTCCCGCGATGAATCACTTCGTATGGATCTCCGCCCTGTTGGCGATCACGGCGCATGGCGCGGTCGCCAATCGATTTTTTGCACCCGTCCGGACCTACCTGCAGGAGTCGGTAGCAGATGGCACGGTCGCCGGGGGTGCCGTGCTGGTTCTCCAGGGTGGTGAGCTTGTCTTCGAGACCGGTTTCGGTTTTGCGGATATAAAAACCAAGAAGCCTTTTCGCGTGGATACCCCCGGTGTCATCGCCTCCATCAGCAAGCCGCTGCTCGGGACCGCCGTGTTTCATCTCGTCGAGGCGGGCAAGCTGGATGTCGCGGTTCCCATCTCTACCTACCTGCCGGAATTCAAGGACCTGAAGCTTGAGTCCGGAGCCCCGGTGGCCCGGGCACCGACCTTGCTCGAGCTGTTTACCCACCGCTCGGGCATGCGCAACTCCGAGGCCCCGGGCGGTCGCCCCTGGTTTGCTTCCTGGACCGAGGGCCAGCCCTTGTCATTCGTGGTGGCCCGGTACGCGCGCACCTTTCCGTTCAAGGCGGCACCCGGAACCCGCTATGCCTACAGTGGCATCGGCACGGACGTGGCCGCACGGGTTGCCGAGGTGGGCGCGGGAAAACCACGCAACGAACTGATCGTCGCGGAAGTTTGCCGACCGCTCGGGATGACGCACACCTATTACGGGGACGCCGTTCGCGTGAAGCAAGGCGTCCCGATGCCGACCCGGTATTACCGGGGCAAGGGTGGCGAGTTGCTCGCCTCGGCAAAGCGGCCTTTTCCTCCTCCAAACACCTATAGTTCCTCCGGAGGTTCAATCATCTCGACCGTAGGGGACCTGTCGACCTGGCTGCTCATGATTCGCAACCGTGGTGTGCACGGTGGCAAGCTCTATCTTCCCCCGGAAACCATAGGGGAGATGCTCAACGGGGACCATGGGGGAAAACATGCTGCGGGTGGATTTTTCATTCGCAAGAAAGGCGAGGACGGTCGTCCCCTCATCGTCGGCCACACCGGCTCGAGTGGTACGAATTGCTGGATTGACTTTGAGAGCGACAGCATCGGGATCATGCTCACGCAAACGCGTGGAAAAGACATCCGGCCCTTTCGCATCGAGCTGGAGAAGCGCATCATCGGGTGCGTGGCGGAGCGGTCACGCGTCCCGGTCGAAGCGGCACGTCCTCCGGCGCGCTAGCTGCCGCCTGTGCAGTGTCGCGTCCTGCCCGGGTTATTCCCAATGCCTGGCCGTAACGGCCTGCAGTTCGGGATAGGCTGCATCGCTGTCCCCGAACGCGGCCTTGATGCGCAGCAGTTCGCGCTTCAGCTGCTTGCTCAGCGCCTTGTATTCGGGGTTGGGGTACACGTTGCGTATTTCCCGGGGATCCTTCTGCAGGTCGTAGAGTTCCCAACCGGGCGGGGTGGCTCGGTCGATGGCGCCGCTGCTTCCGAGCGGCAGGCCGTGGAAGAAGATCAGCTTGTAGCGATCGGTACGCACACCAAAATGCCCGGGTATGTGGTGGCCTGCGAGGTGCATCCAGTAGCGGTAGTATAGGGCGGTGCGCCACGTGTCGGGTTTCTTGCCGGTCTCGAGGATACGGCGAAAACTCCTGCCCTGCATGGCATCGGGCACGGGGAGTCCCGCATAGCTGAGCAGGGTCGGCGCGAAATCGATATTGGCGCACAAGGCATCCGTGGTGATCCCCGCGGGTATCGTGCCGGGTAGACGCGCCATGAAGGGCATGCGAAAAGCCTCCTCGTAGATCCAGCGCTTGTCGAAATAATCGTGCTCGCCGAGGAACATGCCCTGGTCGGAGGTGTAGACCACCAGCGTGTTCGCGGCCAGTCCCGCTTGATCCAGGTAGTCGAGCACGCGCCCGACGTTCTCGTCGACCGCCTTGACGCAGCGCAGGTAGTCTTTGACGTATTTTTGGTAGGCGGCACGGGTTTGTTCCTTCTCCGTCAGGCCCTGCATGTCGATGCGAGCGGTTGGCCACCGTGTACTGCTGACATCATCAATCATGTTGCGACGGTCCGCCAGTCGATGGGAGATGGAGGTGCCGTAGTTGCGGCTTGCCGGTGAACGGTGGTCGAAGTTTTCCCACAAACTGTCAGGCTCCGGAAGGTCCACCTCCTCAAGGAAGTCGCGGTGTCGCTTTGCCGGCTCCCATTTCCCGTGTGGGGCCTTGTGATGGAGAAAGAGGGCGAAGGGTTTGCTGGTTGCGCGGCCTTTAAGCCAGTCCAGCGCGTAGTCGGTGACGAGGTCGGTGTAATACCCGCTTGCAACCTTGCCGCCTTTCCTGCCCGCATAGGGGGTCCCGATTTCCTTGAAGCTGGGGTTGTGGTACTTGCCCTGTCCCGGCCCGACCTTCCAGTAATCGAAGCCGAATGGCTCGGTTTTCAAGTGCCACTTTCCGAAGAGGACGGTTTCGTATCCGCCTGCGCGCAGCAGTCCCGCAACATTGATGGCCTCAGGGGGGAGGGGATCCGCCAAGGTCTTGACGCCGTTCACGTGGCCGTATTGGCCCGTCAGGATGCTCGCCCGGCTGGGGGTGCAGATCGCATTGACGCAGTAGGTCCGGTCCATGCGGATGCCCTCCCTTGCCAGGCGATCGATGTGGGGTGTTTTAAAAACCGAAGTCAGGTGGCTTCCATAGGCGCTGATCGCGTTCGTGGCATGGTCGTCCGCCATGATGTACAGGATGTTCGGCGGGCGCGCTTGCACGGGGAGGGCGATGCCCACCAGGGCCCACGTCGCAAGCATCCACTGTTTTATCATGCGGTCGCTTCTCTCCTGGGCGAGTCGCTTGTAACCCGGTTCTTTTTGCTCATGTCTCGGCCCTTCTATGGTTTCTGGGCCGCCAGATCAATCCGGATCTGGTTCCGGACAGGGATTGCTTGCTGAAAGAGGGACCGGGTCAACAGGCCGGGTCGAGTGCCCCGAAGGGCAGATCGATGATGGGTGGCCTGTTGACCCGGATTTGGGTACTGGGATTCAGCAAACCCTACGCCTCCCGCGGGGAG
>JAPYUI010000301.1 GCA_029936175.1 Kiritimatiellia bacterium | reverse complement strand
CGTCCTGCTGGGACCGGATCTCCTCGATCTTGTTGAGGGGCTTCTCGAGCTGGCGGGTGCGGGTGGTGGTGAGCTTCTCGTATTCCTTCTGGGCCGACTCGATTCGCTTTCCCATGGTCTCCAGCGTGTCCTTGTAAAGGTCCCATTGCTTCCGGAATGTCGCGAGGAGCTTCATGATCTCCCCGGCGCGCTCCTCCATGGCGAAATTCGAGACGGCCTGGTGGATCAGGGAGACGACCGCGTAGAGCGTGATCGGCGAGCAGAGTACGATGTGTTTCTCGAGGGCGAAGTCGAGGATCGCCGGGTCGCTCTGGTGGATAAAGGCGTAGATGCTCTCGTTGGGAATGAAGACGAGGACGTAATCGACCGTGTTCTCCGCCGGGTTGATGTACTTGCGCTCGGCCACCGCCTTGATGTGCCCCTTGACGTCCGCCAGGAACTGTTTCTTCTCGGCCTCCCGGGTGGTCTCGTCATCGGCGGAAACGAATCGCTCGTAGTGGGCCAGGGGAAACTTGGCATCCAGGTTGACCTTCTTGTCGTTGGGCAGGAGGAAGGTGAAATCGGGTTTTTCGCCGGACGCGACCTGCCGCTGCTTGACATAGCTGATGTGTTCCACCAGCCCCACCAGGTTGAGGATGTCCTCGACCATTTTTTCCCCCCACTGTCCCCGGGCCTGGGAGCTCGAGAGCACGTTGCGGAGATCCTCGGTGGTTTTTTGCAGCTTGGAGGTCTCCGCCTGGCTGCTCTTCAGCCCGGTCCGGAGCTGGACGGTCTCCGTCTGCAGCTTCTCCAGGTTCTTCCCCATGGTCTCGAGCCGCGCCTCGATAAGCCTCTTCTTCTCCTCGAGCGTGGATTCACCCGCTGCGGATTGCTTGGAAAGCCGCTCCTTTGCCAAGGCCAGGAACTGCTCATTATTCTGCTGCAGGGCCTCTGCAGAGAGGCTGGCGAAGTGGTTTGCAAAGGCTTCCCGGTTCCCTTTCGTGGCGCCCCGGTACAGCAGGTAGGTTATGAGGCAGCCGACGGCTATCCCTATGACCACACCTATTGCTAACGAAGTGATATCCATCCGGTTGACCCGATCTGCGGCAAACAAGGGTAGGCTATACGCTGAAGCGCGGCGATACAACCATCCTTCTGCCCGGTGGACCGGAAATCGCCCGGACCCGTGAGCCGGCCGGGTGCGCAAAACACCGCTTTACCCCTGGATGCCGGCGGGGTATACTAAAGGCATGAACGCGGCATCCCGGGGGATCACCCATTCGCTTCCCCGGAACCGAAAGCCCTACGATGTACTTTTGCCCCAGCTGTGATATCCGCTTGACGAAAACCCGGAGATCGACCGGCATTTTCTGGACCTGTGAATCGTGCGGCGGGCGATCCTCGACCATCGCCCTGCTCCGCAGGCGTCTTCCCCGTGATACCGTCGATGGCCTGTGGCAGGCTGCCAAGTCGGGTGACCATGCACCCGTGCGTTCCTGCCCCGCCTGCAACCATCCCATGCCCGAGGTTCCGGCGCCCCACCGCGGCGGCCCCCTGCGGGTGGACCTTTGCACGGTTTGCCAGTTCGTGTGGTTTGACCCGGGTGAATACAGGGAAATGCCCCTGCTTCCCCAGGAGTTGAGCTACCAGGAACTGCTGCCCATGGAGACACGGGAAAAGCTCGCCCTGGTGGAGATCGAAAAGATCAAGAAAGGTAATGACTGGGAGAGTGATGTCCCGCCGGACACGTGGTGGAAATGGGTCGCCGTTGGCTTTGGCTTGCCCGTGGAGGAAGAGACCGACTACCTTGACCAGACACCCTGGGCGACCTGCTCCCTGGTCTTGCTGGTTATCGCTGTCAGTGTCGTGGCCTTTTTCCACAATGGCCTGGAGAGCGCGGCCCGGCAATTCGGGCTAGTTCCGGCCGAGATAGGCCGCTACGGGGGGCTCACCTTCCTGACGTACTTTTTCCTGCACGGGGGACTCGCTCACTTGCTCACCAACATGTATTGCCTCCTGGTCTACGGCGACAACGTAGAGGACCGTCTCGGCAAGGGACACTTTATCCTCCTTCTTTTATGCGCATCGGTGGTGGGCGGCTTCTGCCATGCCCTCGGGAATCCAGGGTCGACCATTCCCTGCGTGGGGGCCAATGCAGGCATTTCCGGCATGGCTACCTTTTACGTACTCGCATTCCCGCGCGCGCGATTCACCTGCCTGGTTTTCTTCCACAAATGGATGCGTGTCCCGGCCTATGGAATGGCGATTCTCTGGGTCGTGTCGCAAATCCTGGTGGCATTAATAGCACCCGCGGACGGAAGCAAGCAGGTGGCGCTATGGGCCCATCTCGGCGGCGGGAGCATGGGATTCCTCGCCTGGACGCTGATGCGGATATACCGCTCCGGGTCCCCTACTTGAGGCGCTCCAGGACCTCGAGGTTCAGGGATTCGTAGGCAGCGGCCTTGACGATGCCGCTGGGGGGAAACAGCGGAATGGGATAGCCGTCCACGGGCACGCAGGCATCGCCGAAGGCGATCCCCAGGTCGACGCGGTCAGGATAAGGCAAGTGGGCGGCAAAGTCGGCCCGCGGGTTTTCCGCAGCCATGAGGAGGACCCGGCTCTTCTTTGCCTTGAAAAGATTATCCACCTTGGGACTTAGGCCAAAATACCCGAGGCGCAGAACGAGGCCACCTTGGGGCGCCTTCGTCTTGAAGTTGTTCAATTGGGATTCCACGTTCTCGTGCACCTCGATATTGTCGGCCCAGGCCGCATCCGAATACTTCCCCACGTAATGCATCACCATGTGCCCGCTGGAGGCCACCACGGTGCGCCGGCCGGCCTTGGCTTCCTTCGCAATGGCGTCGGCGAAGCCGCGGAGCGTGGGCAACTGGGTATTTTCCAAGGCCAACAACTGGGAGCGAATCCTATGTAGAAAGGCCTTGCCCAAGACCCCCCGTGGTATGGGGGCGACGGAAAAGTCCTTGTGGTATTTCACGTTGCGGAAGTAGCGGTCCGACCAGTCGCGCCCGTCCTCCATGGCCCAACTCTTCCACATCGTGGGCATGCGTCCCTTGCGGGTATGGGCGGCAACGGTTTCAGCCATCCAAACCCAGCCCGAAACGGCCCCGACGACGTGGTTCAACTTGCCGGGATCGCTGTCCCCGGGCTCGGTGTCCAGGTCCACCCAGGCATCACAGGCCTTGGCATGCTCGGCCAGGCGGGGATTCCGCCTGGAGCCGAAGCCGAGGAGGTATTGCCCCGCGTCCTTGAACTGTTGCAGGCGCTTCAAGTCATTGAGACCGGGATCGGCGTCCCAGGCCACCACCGCCAGGTCCTGCGCCTTCTCGGCCTCGGTCCGCAGCTTCTTGTCCTTCCACGGCCGATCGAACCCGATATGCATGAGGCCCCCGCTGCGCCCGATCAACTCCTGCTCCA
>JAPYUI010000078.1:6587-19153 GCA_029936175.1 Kiritimatiellia bacterium | reverse complement strand
GACAAGGACCTGGAGGACACCTCCCGCCTCATCGACCAGCTGCTCATCGGCAAAACCTGATCCGCACCGGCACGGCCAAATGGCGGTGCGATTTTTCTGTTCTCGGTCCCCGGGACAGGCAGAGTAGCCCCATGAAATGCTTGTCTCTTCTTATCACCCTCCTGCTGGGCGGCCTGGGTAGCTATGCCAAGGAAGGGCGGGATCTTGTCCGCTTTTGCGCCATGGGTGACGTGCCCTACACCTCCTTTGAATCCAAGCTCCTGCCCCTGCAACTCGCGGGCCTTCCCCGCGACCTCGCCTTCGCCATCCACGTGGGGGATATCAAGTCGGGCAAGGGCCCCTGCCCCCGGGAAACCTACGAACGTGTATCCGGCATCCTGGCGAAGTCACCCCTTCCCATGTTTGTCCTCCCGGGTGACAACGAGTGGAATGACTGCCCGGATCCCGCTGCGGCCTGGCCGCTCTGGCTGGAATACTTTAATCGCTTTAACCGGCGATGGGATACCCCGTTTTCGGTCGAGCGCGATACACGGCAACCGCAAAGCTTTGCCTTCGTCCACCGGGAGGTACTCTTCCTCGGATTCTTCATCGTGGGCGGGAAAGTGCATGACGAGGCCGAGTGGAAAACCCGGCACGCAGACAGCCTGACCTGGCTGCGCGCGCAACTGGAATCGCATGCGGAAACCGTGTCCTCGGCCGTGGTTTTCGCCCACGCCCGCCCCGCCAAGACACAAAAGGATTTTTTTGACGGTTTTTCCAGGGCGTCGGAAGCCTTTCGGAAGCCTGTTCTCTATCTCCATGGGGACGGACACCGCTGGATCAAGGATCGGCCCTTTGCCGCCAAGAACATCCAGCGCATCCAGGTCGACCAGGGTCGCCTCGGGCCGCCCGTGTGCGTCACTGTAAGCAGTAATCCGGAAGAACCCTTCCGCTTTGACCGCCGACTGGATCAGCAACCGCTCGTCCGGCGGTATCCGGTCGAGGGTCTCACCCGTGGACCAGACAAGGGATCCCTCGTCATCGTGGGAGGAGCCGGGGGCGATCACCGCCGGACCATCTTCCGGCGCTTTCTCGAGCTCGCAGGCGGAAAAGAAGCCCGGGTGGTCGTGGTCCCGACCGCCTCGGAGTCCGCCCCCCGGCAAAACGCAAAAGGCTTTATCGCCACCCATTGTTTCCCAGGCAAACTACAGCCCAAATCCGTCACGATTCTCCACACCAAGGATCCCAAGGAGGCCGATACGAATGCCTTCATTGCCCCGCTGGCTGAAGCCACCGGGGTCTGGTTCACCGGAGGCCGCCAATGGCGGATCGTGGACGCGTATGGCGGGACAAAGAGTGAAACCGCCTTCCGGCAGGTGCTTGAACGCGGTGGGGCGATCGGCGGCAGCTCCGCCGGGGCCACGATCCAGGGCTCCTTCCTCGCCCGCGGGGATACCAAGGGCAACACCCTGATGATCGGCGATCACCAACGCGGGTTTGCCTACCTGGAAAATGCAGCCATTGACCAGCATGTGATCGCGCGTGGACGGCAACTCGACCTCATCCGGCTCCTCGAGGATCCAAAGGGCCTCATGAACAAGCGCTTTGATCGCAACAAGCTGCTCGGGATCGGTATCGATGAAAACAATGCGATCGTGGTCAGGGGAAACCATTTCACCGTCATCGGCGATGAGAACGGAGGGGCCCTGGTCTATGATCCATCGACCTGGCACCCGGGACTGCCCGACAAGCATAAGTTCATCCTCCTCGGTCCGGGTTCCCGGTATGACCTCACAAAGCGGAAGGTGGAAAAGCAGGTCCCTTCCTCCCCGCCACCCGGGAAACGCAACTGATTCATGCGCTGCACGAATCCTGTCTTCCGACCCGCCTGCACCGGCCATTACACCCCCCTCCAACACGCAGGTGCAGGGTTCTGCGTAAAACACCTTAATGGAAAATGAACGCATAGGCTGGTCACTGCAGCTACACGTCCTCGTGTACCTCAGTGCTTTTGGCCTGCAAATCGCCCTCGCCCGATGGGCGGTGGACAAGGCGGCCTTTGGCAATTATGCCTTTCACCTCAGCCTGGCCCAATCCATCGCAATCCTGGCAGGACTGGGTGTGCCCACCGCCGCCCTGCGCTTCGTTTCGCGCCACCTCGCCCATCGCCAGGGCGTAAAGGCAAGACGACTGGCCAAGAGGGCATACACGTTGGCCGGCCTCGGGTGGTTGAGTGCCGCGGGCGGGCTCGTCCTTTTCGCGTTCACGCTGAAGGGCCCGGGATTTATCGGCCTGTGCTGGGCAGCGGTGATGATTCCGTTGTTTGGCTTGCGCTTCATGAATGAGTCCATGGCCAAGACCCAGCATCGCCCAGGCATGACCCTGGTCCCAGGCGGTATCCTGCAACCGCTGCTCATGTTGGGCATCTGTGCGGGGCTCAGCGCCTCGAGGGAGAACAGCTTGAGCGCGAATCAATTGCTGTTGGTCGCCACGGTCGCCCTGCTCGTTTCTTCCGGAGGGCAAATGCTCTGGCTGGTACGGGCAAAGATCCGGTACCCATCGGCTAATCTAAAGCACCCGGGAAGCGAGAAACCTCCCCGGGACTTCACCACGCAGGAAATCCTGCGCGTCGCCCTACCCATGCTCCTCGTGACCGGGTTGGGTATCGCGATGAGCCAGTGCGACATCATCATGCTGCGCTGGATGAAGGGGGATGCCGCGACCGGGGAATACTTCGTGGCGGTACGACTCTCCTGGACAACCGTGTTGCCCCTGGTTTCCGTCAACCTCTTCGCCGCAGCGACCTATGCAAGCCTGTGGGAGTTGAAGGCGATCAAGGACATGCGGGTGAAAGCCCGCCTGTATAGTCGCTTCATCTGCCTGGGGACCCTGCCGATCGCGCTTGTGCTGGTCGCCGGTGGCAACAGGGTTCTCGCCTGGCACGGATCAGAATACCTGGCAGCCTACATCCCCCTCGTGATCCTGGTCGTCGGTCAATGCGTCAACGCTTCCGTGGGATCAACCGGGCTGCTGCTCTCGATGACGGGTTACCAGGATATTGTGGCCCGCATCTTTGCCCCCTGCGCACTGGTCAACATCATCGCGAACGCCTGCCTGATCCCCTCGATGGGCCCCACCGGGGCCGCCATCGCCACCGCCAGCAGCCTGGTCATCTGGAATATCCTGCTGGTGCGCATAATCTGGAAAAAGCTCAAGCTCGACACGAGCTGGTTGAACCTGCTTCCCGGGCACATGGGGCGCTTCGAGGGCCAGGTGCCTGACTATGAAACCGCTTCCCGGGAGGGGAGCGCCTAAGGGCCCGATGTCGACAAAGGATATACATTTATGCAAAAGAGCTGTCATGCTCACCTCCTCAACCCTCTACTTTAGCCCATGATGAAACACGTCCTATACCTCCTGCTGATCGCCGTCTGCACACAAAGTCATGCGGATAAACCAAACATCATTTACATCATGTGCGATGACCTCGGATACGGGGATATCCAGTGCCTGAATCGTGACCACGGCAAGATCCCCACCCCGGGTGCGGATCACCTGGCCGAGGAAGGGATGATCTTCACCGATGCCCACTCCGGCTCTTCCGTGTGCACGCCCACGCGCTACGGCCTCATGACGGGCCGCTACAGTTGGCGGACCAGCCTCCAGAAAGGGGTCGTGCAGGGATACGCCCCCTGCCTGATCGCAAAGGACCGACCCACCGTGGCGAGCTTCCTCAAGACCCAGGGCTACCACACCGGGATTGTCGGCAAGTGGCATTTGAATCTCCAGTATCTCAATCCCGCCTCCGGCCAACCCTACAGACAGAAGGACCACAAGTCACCTCCAGTCGATGCCCGGATACCCGATGGACCGGTCAACCGGGGCTTCGACTACTTCCACGGCTTCCATCATGCGCGCAACATGGAAGCGGTCATCGAGAACGACCAGGTCATCGCCCACGACCCGGTAATCAACATGTTGCCCCGGCTTAAAAAGCACGCGCTTGCCTACATCGAGGCCCGGGCAAAAGAACAGCAGCCCTTCTTCCTCTACATCCCACTCGGTTCGCCACACACCCCGATCGTTCCCTCGAAAGACTGGCAGGGCAGGAGCTCGCTCGGACCCTACGGGGACTTCGTGATGGAGACCGATTCCGTCGTGGTCGCGATCACCCAGGCCCTGGAAGAGCACGGACTGACCGAAAAAACGCTGGTCATCTTCACCTCGGACAACGGTTGCAGCAAAGCGGCAAAAATTGGCGAACTCGCAGCCAAGGGCCACAAGGTCAGTGCACACCTGCGCGGATCAAAGGCCGACATATGGGATGGCGGGCATCGCGTCCCCTTCATCGTGCGCTGGCCGGGAAAAATCGTGGCCGGGTCCACCAGTGACCAGTTGATCTGCCATACCGACCTCTTCGCCACGCTTGCGGATATCACGGGTGCCGCCCTGCCTCCCGGGAGTGCCGAGGACAGCGTCAGTTATCTCCCGGCCTTTACCGGGAAACCCATCGTCTCGACCCGAAAAGGCATTATTCACCATTCCATCAGCGGACACTTCGCTTATCGCCAGGGCAAATGGAAACTGGCCCTGGCCAAGGCATCCGGGGGCTGGTCATCTCCCAGCGAGGGGAAGGCGCCTCCCGGAGCAGCCAGGGCCCAACTCTACGACATGAGCGGAGACGTGGGGGAAACGACCAACCTCTATCGATCTCAACCGGAACGCGCACAAGACCTGCTCAAGCAACTGGAATCCGACGTGACCAGGGGACGCAGCACCGAGGGGCCAAGGTCGGATAATGATATCGACACCATCATCCTCTGGAAGAGCGCATCGGCCGGCAAGGGAAAAAAGTCGAGGGGCAAAAAACCGAAAACCAAGTGAGCCGCTTTCAGCCCAGGCATCCGCGGCGGGATCAATCCGCGACATCAAGTACTCGCTACTCCAAGGCCGGAATGCCAAGGCACTTTCCCAGCCAAACCAGGCTTCCGCTCTTCCACGCTTCCCACATCGGCCCCTGGTACCCGTTAAGGCCATGGCCCCCACTGGGCAACTCAAGGTACGTGGTCGTGACCCAGTTCGCCTCAAGGGCTTCATACAACTGCCGGCTGTGTGCGATGGGCACCGCCCGGTCATTCACCGCGTGCGCGAGGTAAATCGGTGGCGAATGCCGACTGACCTGGCGTTCAATCGAGAAGCGCTTGACCAGGGATTCCGGGGGGGTCTCTCCCATCAAGTTTCTGCGTGAACCGGCATGTCCGATTTTTCCCATGCTCACCACCGGATAGACCAGGATGGCAAAATCGGGGCGCGCGCTGAATCGCTCAACCCGATCGACCGCACCGGGCTTCCCCGCTTCGTGCAGCACCGCCGCGCTGGCCGCGAGATGCCCCCCGGCGGAAAAGCCCATGATGCCGACACGATCCGGCTGGATCTTCCAATCCTTTGCCCTGCTGCGAACCACGCGAATCGTGCGCTGGGCATCCAGGAGCGGCACCTCTGCCCGCCCCTTTGGCAGACGGTATTTCAGCACGATCCCCGCAATCCCCTGACTGACCAACCACTCGGCGATGCGATGGCCCTCCCCCCCCATGACCAAACCGCCGTAGCCTCCACCTGGGCAGATCACAACCGCGACACCTGTCGCCTGGTCGGCATCGGGCAGGTGCGCGAAGAGCTTGACCTCCACCGGCTCCGTCTTTCCCCCACGGTCCACGGGGGCCGTACCGTTCCAGATGGAAAGCGGAATGGGTTCAACCGAAAAGGCCGTCACGAGCCCAAGCCATCCGGCAAAGAATATAAGGGGTTTGTTAAAGAGCTTATTCATTTTTCTCAATAGAGACCGATATCCAGCCTCTTAACACCCTTGACCACCACTTCAATTCCATACTTCTCCAGCACCTCCTGGAGGATGGAGTAGTGCAGTGAGCCGTGCCGGGCAACGTCCCAAACCTTTCCGGAAGAACCAGGATTCACCACGGTGACGGAAGTGGGCAGCAAATCCAGGCAATCCTCCTTTTCCTGCTCGGCGAGTTCTGCATATGGCCGATGTAGCTGTTTATACAACTCGGGCACCTCGCGGGATTCCATGCAGGTGCTTTCAATTGGACCGGCGAGAATCGGAATCCCCAGGAAGCCCATGCAGGCTTGAATCTCATCCAGGTTTTTATGGGTGCCCCCACTGCGCTCAGCATATTTTCCCTTCGAGGAAAAATTGCCTGACGTTACACCCATCAGGGTATACCTGCTCAGGTCCATAAATTTCTTCACCAGCTTTGCATAGGGAGAATCCAACCCCGGAAGAATAAATTGAACCACCTGGTTATGTATATAATGCCGGGGTACATTTTGATTGGCAGCGATTCGAATTCCCGCAGGACCCAGGGCCAGGTAGTCAGCAATCTGCTCTCGCGTAATTGGCATCCGGGCAGCATCCAGGAAATCAGCTACCTGGCTGGCGGGGATGCAGGCAGCGGTAGGAATTTTTTCAGGATCACGACCTTTAAGCTCGTTCAGGGCATAGTGCGACGCCGAATCAGTGGGGTTTAAGCCCCAGGCAAAAATGCGTGGTCGGGTTGCATCCATTGCGAAGTCCGCCAGGAAGGACCCCCCCAGGGCGCACCAGTTAACCGTATCCTCGACATCTTGCTCATCATTCAAATGCCAGAATTTTTTTGAAAAATCCGTATTTACAACACGATGGTAGGAGGCTGCCAATGCGGGATGTATCCGGATTTCCCGATCGACAACCTGGACAAGGTGTTCCGGCAGGAGTGCCACGGTATCGGCCAATACAGCAGCCGGCAGGGCGTCGGTTTCCCGCAGGGACTGGATGGCAACAAAATTACCGGACGTGGGTTGAATGGACATCGGTTTCTCGGTGGCTGGTTTAACCATGCCCATCACGGTTGCGCGCATGCAGTCCGGCGCGGCCACGTGCTCTTGCCCCGGGGAAGGCCATTCATCTCGGGAACAGCAGGGTCGCTTTTAGCCAGAAGCCCATGCCTTCCGGACCGCTTTCCGGCGTGTCGACCCAGTAACGCAAACCGGCACCCACGCTGACCAGTTGGGATCCGATTTTCGTTACTTTCGAAACGACCCCGTTGATCGGTGCCGACCACTGCCCGGTTTCCCAGTTGTAGGTACTCTTCGAGTTGATCGCAAAGGTCCAGGCCGTGGGGGTGGTGTAGCTCAGGAAAGGCTGCAGGAAAGTGGCGTTGACATCGGCACGCGCGTCATCGCCCGCAAACGAGGCGATATGGTTGCCCAGGCCACCAAAGGTCCACGGCCCTCGCTGCTTAAGCAGGACCCCCGTGGGACCCGCGCCCCATTGGTCGCCGGTCAGCAGTGCATCGGAACCCGTGGGCAGGAGGAGCACCGGGCCCGCGCCCCATATCCATCCGCCGGCCGGAACCCTGGGCGAGAAAAACACACTTTGCACCGTATCACCGCTACCCGATTGCTTTCCGGCTCCGGGAAAAACATCCTCCTGGGAAATTACGGGAAAGATCGTCCGCGAGATGATATTCCAGTCCGGGTTGAGCTCGAACGGCACCACCGGTTGGATGTTAAGCGTCAAGCGCTCGCCGGTGTCGTCGGGCCCAATGTTCCGGTCATCGTTCAGTTGAAACGGCACGCTGATGAGCGCAGCCACCGGGTTGGCGAGCTTCTTCGCTAACTTCGACTTGTCTTGCTGGGCAAAGGCAGGCGTGCTGAAGACCGAGCCAGCCATCAGGATCGCCAACGCGACAGGCACAGTACGAGGCTTGATTGGTATAGATATCATTACGTGGTCTTAGCCCTTTACCAGGCTTTGAGTCAAGCCGCCTGGGGATCATCCATGGGCCCATCCCTCCACTTTCAGGTCCTAGTCCCGCGCAAATACCGGATCGTCGAGGTCGAGGCGGTACAGGACCTGGTTGTAATTGAACCGGGGTGTGGCGCGGGCCTGTTGGGCGAATTCACGCGTATAGGTTCCCTCGAAAAGGAGGACAGGCGATCCGGCAGGGCTTAAACCGGCGTGGATACATGGATTGTAAAAACTGTACTTCGCATGGCTCAGCACCTTGACCGCAGGCCCCCAAGGCCCGGTCGGCTCCCTGGATTCGGCGTACCATATCTCACCCAGGTAAGAAGACTCCCCCCCCACCTGGGTAAAGATCGCCACCCACTTCCCACGAAAAGCGTTCCAGGCGATGGAGCCGCGGTGCGGCCTGATGGCCTCGCCATCCCGCGAAGGCACGGATGCCTGGGAGGTCAGGTGCTGCCAGGTTTGGGGGTCGCTCCAGGCCTCAAAGGTCGCGGCGCACCTGAGCCGGGGAAAGGGATCGCCGAAGAGGACCCAGGCCTTGCCGGCCGCGTCGGTGTGGAAAACGGGATGACCGCCGGGACCCGGGGGGCGCTTGGGGGCATCGACCGTCTTCTTCCACAATACCCGGTGTGGTTCGAAACGGGCGCTCCCATCATCCCAGATGCATTGCCCACTTTCATACGCCGTAAGCGGGGGCTCGATCTTGACGTACGTGGCCACCAGGTGCGTTCCCCCATCCTGATCGGGCAGGCTGACCAGGCCGTTGATCCAGGTGGGGCCCTTGCCTGCCATCCGGCCAACGACGCGGTGCTTTGCGGTCGCGCTCATCACGTAATCGTAGCGCAGGCGGATCGGGGGCTCGAGGGAAGCGAGCGGCTGCAGCGCGGTTGTCGCGCCAATCATGTGGAAAAGGCCGAGGGGGTAGCGGGCCAGCGTGGTGTCGCCCCACAACCAGTGAAGTTTCCCCTGGTGCACTGCAACCTGGACGCTGTCACAGCCCATGATCCCCTGGTCGCGCCACGTCTTTTCCAGCCCCAGTTGTTGACTCTCTGCAAAAAGCCCCGCACCGGTGATCCGGCCCAATCGTTTTGCCGGGACTTCGCGTTTCACTTTCACGGTTAACTGCTTCCCCGGCATGGGGGTCAGTCGTATGCCTCGGTAACCGTAGCCATCCCTGGGGACCCCGTATCCATGTCCCTCGACCGTGAACCAGGTTTCCACCCCCATCAACTCCGGCAGGTCAAAGGCAATGACCCCGGCGTTGTCGCTGACAAAACGGACTTCATGGGTCGTGCGCAATTCCACCAGGGGAACCGGCCAACCCGAATCGGCATCGACGATGTCGATGCGGCAGGGCTCGAGCGCATGAACAACAGCGAAGCTGAGAGAGGCCGCGAGACCAACATGGATGAAGCGCACAACACGGAACAGGCTTTTCATGAGATCATCGATAAATCATGAGGTCGATGGACTACGCCTGGGGGCCGTGCGGCCAGCAAGGGGGTCCCAGGCCTCAAGCGAGGTTGCGTGCAATCTGCATCAGCGCGTGGTCGATGGCACCGCGGGCGCGCTCCCCGACCTTCCCATGCAAGGCCTTCATCGCCTTGCTGGCGGAGGGTCCAATGGCGGTGAGGGTGGCCGCGGCCGCGGCAATGAGCATGGGATCGTCGGACCTCAACTGTTCGGCCACCGGGCCAACCGAGCCCTTTCCGGCAAAGTACTGAAGCTGCATGACCAGAAAGGTTTTCACCGGCGCGGATCGATCGCCCACGAGCGCACCCGCGTAGATCGCTTCAAGCTTGGCCCGGTCAGCCTTGCGTGAAGCAGAACCTGTATGGCTCGCCATCCCGTGGAGGAGAAAGCGTGTCTTCCAGTCCTGTCCATCGTTGACGTCCTGCAAGCTGTCGATGAGCTCCACGATGCCCGCCTTGCCCCCGGCAAGCACCTCGTCGAACAGTTTCGCGGCATCATCGGGTGGGACCCCGGGGAAACGTCTTCCGCCTTCCAGGTTCGGAATAAGGGCGAGCCAGCTCGTTATCTTGGATTTGGTGTCAGGCATGGTTTGGTTCCTTTAAGCGAGTCGTTAGAGATGCCAGGGCGCGCGCATCGGTTGATTGATCAGGCGGTTGGCCTCCTCATCGCCGATCGCACGTTCCTTGTCCGGGTCAAAGTGGATCGTACGCCCGGTGCGAATGGCCACGTTGGCCAGGTGCATGACGCAAACCGTGCGATGCGCCGCCTCGGGATGTCCGCCCGCCAGCTTCCGCGTTTTCACCGCTTCGCCGAACCCAATCATGGGATCTTCATCGGGCAGGGCATCGAGCTGCTTGCGCTCATCCTCCGTCAGGTCCTCCCGGCTGATGGTGCTGGATTTAGCGCCCAGACGCTCGCCCCACTCGCCGCTTTCCAGTACGATTTCCACCCCGTCCGCATAGGTCAGGCGGACCCAGCCCCACTGCCCGGCAACGTCCGGGTGGGCGGGCGGTGCGTTAGCCTCAATCTTGACCGGGGAGGTATCGTCCTTCCCCAGCAGCCAGGTGATCGGATCCAGCTTGTGCTGGCCCATGTCCCCCAGCCCGCCGCCATCGTAATCCCAATAGCCGCGGTGCATGCCGCCGAAGCGGGTAGACTGGTACGGGCGGAGTGGCGAGGGGCCGCAATAGAAATCCCAGTCCAGGTTGGGTGGCGGCTCCTGCGGCGGAACATTGATCGGCCCGGACCATTGCTTCACCTTGAGCCCGCCGCTTTGCACCGCACGCACTTCGCGACCCTTTGCAAACCCGGCCCGGATAATCTTGCGCATCTCGCGCTTGCCTTCACTCCCCGCCTGGCCGAAGCGCCCATAGGTGCCGATCTGGAAAATGCGCCCGGTACGGACAGAGGTTTCAACAACCTTGCGTCCCTCGGCGACGAAACGGGTCATCGGCTTCTCGCACACCACGTCCTTGCCCGCCTCCATGGCCGCGATGGAGATCAAGGCGTGCCAGTGCGGGGGCGTGGCAATCGCGACCACGTCGAGATCTTTTCGCTCCAGCAGTTTCCGGAAATCCGTGTAGCGGGTCTTGTCATCGGCCTGGCCAACCCATTTCACGTCACAGCGGGCAATCTCCCGGATGGGTAACCCATGCTTGCCACTCAGGTCCTTGAAAGTCCCGGGACCGCGGCCGCCATTTCCAATCAGGGCAGCACCAACCGTTTCACTGGGGGGGGTGTGATTCGGCCCGCCGAGCACGTGCGGTTCGACGATCTGGAACAGGCCGACCCCCGCGGCCGCGCCACTCGAGGTCTTGAGAAATCCGCGTCGGGTGTGGCTCCCCCTCGGATTGACGGTTGGATCTGGACTCCGGGCACTCATAGGCATCTCCTGGTATTCATCTAACCTGTACCAAGGTAAGCGTGACCCGATCACCACGAGCATGCCAGCACAAAAGCACGGAAGATGTGCAGGCAGCCCGGGCTACGCGTTCCAGCCCGTGGAAACGCGATTGTTTCGCCGGCGAATACCGGCCGGCACTCCGGGCACGCTAGTCACCTTTCGTATCGGATCCCGACAGGGTGTAGATGGTCAACCCCTCGATAGGTTTTTGATTCTGGCCCGTGAACAGGCTGACGAGGTAGCCCACCCCGAAACAGGTCAGGATACCACAGGTGGTGTACAGGTAGCCGTTAATGGCGGTAAAGCTCCACAGGTACACCATCGTCCCACTGCCGACGACGGCCCCGCACACCGCACCGACCCCGTTGGCCCGGCGAGTCATCACCCCCAGCACAAAGAGCCCGCCGAGCACACCCATGAACAGGCCGATCACCTTGATAAATTCATCGAACAGCGACTTGATTTCCGGGTTCACGAAGACGAGCCCGAGCAGGGTACCCAGGACCCCCATGATAAAAGTGAACAACCGGGCAGCCTTGAGATAGCTGTGCTCGCTTCTTTCAATCTTTAAGCGGGCGTTCAGGGGGCGCAGAAAGTCGGTGACCAGGGTGGTGGCGGTGGAATTCATACTGGTTGACACCGTCGACTGGGCCGCGGCAAAGATGCCGGCCACGATCAATCCGGCCAGGCCCACGGGCAGCTCGGTGGCGATGAACATGGGGAAAATCTGGTCCGTGGTAATCGTCGGGTCCAGCTTCTCCGGGTGGGTCCGGTAAAAGGCGTACAGCGCGGTTCCCATGCCGAAAAACAACAGGGTCGCCGGCACGCTGAGGATGGCGTTGGTCCAGATGGACCGCGCCGCCGCCTTCTGGTTCGGCGTGGTCATGTAGCGCTGCACGACCGCCTGGTCCGCGGTGTAGGAGGAGATGTTCTGACCGATCGACCCGGCGATGATGACCCAGAAGGCGATCTGGGCATTGGTGGCATCCAGGTGGAAATTGGCGATGCGAAACTTGTCGCCCTCCTGCGCAATGGAGACAAAGCCCCCCGCCCCGCCATCGATACCTCCAATCAACAGGACGATGGCGATGAGGGCCCCGCCGAGGAGGACTACGGTTTGAATGGTATCCGTCCAGATCACCGCCTCGATGCCGCCCAGGGTGCAATACAGGATGCTGAGTACACCCATGAGTAAGACCGACTGCGTGGGCGTCAGCGGCGTGGCAACCGCCAGGGCGAGACCGGTCAAGGACATGACAACCGCCATCCGGAAGACGTGATACACGGTAAAGCTTCCGCTCCCGAAGAGCCGGGTGACCCAGTTAAAGCGCTTCTCCAGGTATTCATAGGCACTGGTGGCGTCGATACGGCGATAGAAGGGCAAGGCCACATAGACCGCGA
>JAPYUI010000078.1:0-6487 GCA_029936175.1 Kiritimatiellia bacterium | reverse complement strand
GCCGAAGGGTTTCCTGTGCGAGGCGGTGGTGATGCGCCAGATCTTCGCCGAGCGCACCCGCGGACGGATCTCCCCGCTCGGAACGATGACCGCATCGCCCCAGGCCACGGGGATCGTGGTCACATGGTTGGCGGGGGTGCTCCCGGCCGGGGCCCAGGCATCGGTAATCGTGTTGTAGGAGAAGGCCCGTTTGGGAAAACCCGGGTGCGCATCCTTCAAGGCATCGGCTTTCCCCCAGAAAGAACCATCCGCGCCGCCCAGCACGAAGATATGGCTCTGTCCGCGAGCGATCGCCGTGCCCGCCATGACACTGTGGGGCGACGCCGCGCGCGCGCGCCAGGATTGGGTCTTCGGATTGAATTCCCACACATCCTTGAGAAAGTGCACCTCATCACCCTCCTGTCGGCGACCACTCATTACATAGATACAATCGGTGTATCCGTTGTGTTGGCTGACGGTGAGGTTGAAAGCCCGCGCTGAACCGGGCCACGCAGGCAGGACCTGCCAGGCGAAGGCTGCCGCATCATCCTTTTTCGATAGGTCCAGTGACCAGAAATTGTTCATCGCGGAGTCCAGTCCGCTCCCACTTTGCCCCCCGGCAACATAAATCGTCGAACCGATCAGGGCCGCCTGCCCGTAGGCACAGGGCTTTGGCAGGGATGGATAGTCGGAAAGGGTAATCTTCCCCGCCTCGGCATCCCATGAGAGCAACCGCACGCTCGCGTGCGTGTCCGGGCCATCATTCCCGCCGATGCAGAGCACCCCCTCCGGCGTTGACACGGCGGCACCGTAGGCGGCGGGGTTCGGGAGTTTGCCACCGTCTTTCCATGCGTAGCCCTCCCCCTCACGGGTCAAGACATGGATCGTCGCGTGCCAGGCCTTGTCGTTCTCCCAGACGGGCTTGGGGAAATTGGCTCCACCGGCCACGATCAGCGCATCGTTATGTACCCCGACAAAGGGACCGGCCACGCCCAGGGCATCCGGAAGGTCGGGCAGGGCTTCCCAATGCAGTACGGACGGGTCCGCTGCATCGCTATCCGCCATCACCCGGATAGCGGGGAGCAGGAATAGGGATACGAGCAGGATGGATCGTGTGCTTGTTTTCATACGGAAACTCCGGGTGAAGTCTAGTTTGCCGGCACGGTGCCCACCAGTGGAAAATGAAAGGTTCTCACGCGAAGCACGACTCCATCAATCGAAAAAGTATTCCGGATAGTTCAGGCTCAGGCGACCCTTGCTCGCCTGCCCCTGCTCGATACAGGCATCGATTTCGGCCTTGAGCCGGGCCAGGTTAGCCGGTTTCAGCAAGGGGTCCCCCGTCTGCCTGCGCCAGTCCGCCAATTCCCGCTTGAGGCTTGCCAGTACCGCTGCCTGCTCCGGCCGCTCCGCAAGGTTGGTGAATTCATAGGGGTCCGCGTCCAGGTCATAGAGTTCGAAAGCCGGGGGCCGGCGCATGGCTTCATAGGCCCCGCGAACCGCTTCCGGGGCCATGGCGATGGTTTTGGCCAGGCCTGCGAAAAAACGATCCAGGGTAAAGTCGTAACCCGGATTCACCACACCCGGCATAAGGTTCTGGATGAGCTTGAAGCGCCGGGTGCAGACACTGCGCTGCGGGTAAAAATTGTGGGCGGAATGAAGGTGATACTCGGCAAAGAGGTAGCTTCGCCACCTCGCCCCTTCGCCCCGCAACAAAGGCAAGAGGGAGCGGCCGGGCAAGGTCTTAATGGCCGCCACACCGGCGGCCTCCAAGACGGTCGGCAGCAGGTCGATGGTGCTGACCAGTTCCTCGCGCACCTGCGCCGGTTTCACCTTCCCAGGCCAACGGATAATCATGGGAATGCGTAGACCTCCCTCGTACGAGGTCCGTTTCCCCCGGAGCAGGTCCGCCCCGTGGTCCCCGAGGTAGATGACCAGCGTGTTGTCCGCTTTGCCGGATCGTTTCAACTGCGTCAACAACTCACCTACCAGCTGATCCAGGCGCTGCATGCAGTTGTAGTAGTCAGCCGTCTGCTGGCGCAACTCGGGGGTATCCAGCCCGAAATACTTCAGGGGCTTGACCTCCTTCGCGGACAAGGGTTGCGCCGGCAGCCCCGCTACCTGTGCCAGGAAGGGCCGGTGCGCGTCCGGATAGTTGACGCTGAGGAAAAAAGGCGCATCACCGGCACCGATAAAACTCCCCGCCTGCCGGGCGTAGTCGTCGATCTTTTTGCGATTGAAATTCGCGGACCTGATCGCCTTGAAATCAAAAGGGAAAGCCGACTCCGGATTCACGTGCAGCTTCCCGATGAGTCCGGTCCGGTAGCCCGCCTGCTTCAGGCTGCGAACCATGTTCGGCGTATCCGCCCGGTACATGCGGAATTTCCAGGTCGCGAGGCCGATCTGGCCGTTTTGGTGAGGATAGAGGCCGGTCAGGAAGGCCGCACGCGACTGGCTGCATCCGGCTTGCGGGACGTAGGCGCGATCGAAGCGGACCCCCTGGGCAGCCAGGCGATCCAGGACCGGCGTCTGCACGGTGGGTTCACCGTAACAGCCGAGCTCCGGGCCGTTGTCCTCCGAAACAATGAGCAGGATATTCGGTCGGTCAGCCGCCGAAACAAGGAGCGCGCTCGAGAGAAACAGCCAGCGAAGGTACGTACCCCTCCGCCTCACCTGGACGCCTTATAGTCGGGATTGGGACGCATGGGATCGGCTCCTGTCCGCTGGCCCAACTGCAAAAACTCTGCCGCGAGCTCGCGCAGCAGTTCCGGCTTGTCCGCTGCGCGGTCGCGGGTCTCCCCGGGATCGGCGGCGAGATCAAACAGTTCCTGCTTCCCGCTTTCATAATGCGTGATCAACTTCCAGTTTCCCTTGCGGAGAACGCCTGAGGGGAAACTGTGTGGATGGCCGTTGTAATGCGGATAGTGCCAAAACAGGTTCTCGCGCTCCAGGCTGCGTGCCCCCCTCAGCACCGGCAGCAGGCTCTTTCCATCCAGGTGCTGGTTCGGGCGCGGAGGGAGGCCGAGTGCCTCCAGGATGGTCGGGTAAAGATCGGTGCTGATGGCGGGAACATCCGTCTCCGCCCCGGGGATGGACTGTCCCGGCCACTTGATGATGAGGGGGACCCGGATCCCCCCCTCGTAATTGGAGCCCTTGTTCGCACGCAGGCCATTGCTCGTCGCTCCGGCATAGCCGCCGTTATCACTGGTGAAGATCACCATTGTTTTCTCCTCGAGTTTAAGCTCCTTGAGCACGGAAAGGACCCGCCCCACGCTGTCATCCACGCTTTCCACCATCGCCGCATAGGCGGGCTTGCCCTGGCGTTTACCCTTCGGCACCTTTTCATACCGCGCGATGACCTTCTTTTTTGCCTGAAGGGGCGTGTGCACCGCGTAGTGCGGAAAGTAGAGGAAAAAAGGACGCTCTCGGTTTGCCCGGATCAACTCGACCGATTCCGCGGTCAGGCGGTCGGTGAGGTACTCCCCTTCTTCCCCGTCGGGCAGGGTCTGCTTGAGCACCGGAAGCCCGGTGGTCGGGATCGTCCACGACCCTTTGTAGGGATAGAAATAACTGCCCGGGGCCCCGTGCTCGCTGCCGCCGACATTCACCGTGAAGCCGTGGTGGCGGGGCAGAGAAAAGGGCGCCCCCCCCAGGTGCCATTTTCCCACGTGCAGAGTCGTGTATCCTGCATCCCGCAGGGTTTCCGCCAGGGTGATCTCCTCCAGGGGCAAGGCCCGCAGGAATCGGCCTTCCCGCATTTTGTTCCGGGTTGGGCTCCACCGGCCCGCAGGCAGCCACTGGGTCAACATCAGGCGCGCAGGGTATTTTCCGGTGAGGATAGCGGCACGGGTCGGAGAGCAGACGTTGCAGGCCGCATACCCGTTGGTGAAACGCATCCCCTCCGCGGCCAGGCGATCGATGTGGGGGGTTTGGTAATAGGTGCTTCCCTGGCAGCCGAGGTCCTTCCAGCCCAGGTCATCAACCAGGAAGAGCACGACATTCATCTCGGCCTTGGGAAAGGCCACGGAGCCCGCGAGGAGCCAGAGCATGGTGAATATGCCGCAACGTTTCATGAGTCATTTCCCCCGGGTGATCCGGCCCGATTCCTTGTGGGTCCAGGTGAAGGTCTGTGGATCGAAGTGATACGCGGCCTTGGTGGGCCGGTTTTTCGCCCAGCTTTGCGGCAGCGCCTCCGCCAGGGTCGCCTTGATATCCGCGTGGGCCGGACTGGACGCGAGATTCGTCCATTCGTATGGATCCACCTCCAGGTCGTACAGTTCCTCTCCACCGTCGCGATAGCGGATGTACCGGTGACGCTCCGAGCGCACGGCGGCGTTCCCCCGCTTGTACTCGATGAGGGCCGGGCGATCCCAGGCCTGTTCCGGATTCCGCAGCAGGGGAAGCAGGCTTTCCCCATCGTGGGCATCGATCGCGGGGAGACCGCACAAGGCATTCAGCGTGGGGAAGAGGTCGACCAGGCTCACCGGGCGGGAGCAGGTGCCGGCCCGAAACCCCGGGGCAACCATGACCAGGGGCACCCGGGTCGCCTCCTCCCACAGGGTGCTCTTGTGCCAATGCCCCTTCTCTCCCAGGTGCCAGCCGTGGTCCGACCAGAGCACAATCACGGTATTCTTCACGTCAGGGCGGGCATCCAGGGCATCGAGTACCCGCCCGAGCTGAGCGTCGGCGTAGGTGATGCTGGCCAGGTAGGCCCGGACCGCCTCCTTGTGCCGTCCAGCGCGCTTGATCGCTTCAAGGTCGCCGCGCCGGGCCATGGCAAGCGCCCGTCCACCGGCCGGTAGGTCATCGAGATCATCCGGCTTCACCCGGGGAAGAACAATGGACGCCAGGGAATAACGGTCAAAGTAGGCTTGCGGCACATACCAGGGCAAGTGCGGGCGGAAGAGTCCGCAGGCGAGAAAGAAGGGCTGTTGATGCGATTGCCCGAGAAAGCGGACCGCGTAGTCGGCCGTCCGGGTGTCGTCGTAGTCGGCTTCGGGCATCCCCAGCGAGCCCCAGTCGTTTTCGTGGCCGAGGCCCTGTACCCGACTGAAGGGAAACCCCGGGGGATTCGGCCCGGATACCGACCATGGATAGTTCGGCTTGACCCCGCGAAACCACGGGTCATCGCGAAAACGCAGGGGCAAATAGTCATCCCACTGACTGGGCGGATTATTGCCCGCGGTGTGATGGAAAATCTTACCCGCCCCCGCAACGCGGTATCCATGGGTGCGGAAATGCGCGGGGATGGTGCGCACCTCCGGCAGGTTCGGCAGCCACCAATGGCCGTTGTCGTAAAGTCCGGAGGTGGAGGGTCGCAAGCCCGTCATGATCGCGGCCCGGGAAGGCGCGCACTTCGGCGAGGCGCAATGCGCGTTCGTAAACAGCATGCCACGGGCGGCAAGGCGATCGATGTTCGGGGTGTGCACGGTTCCCTCGTACCCGCCAAGGCAGTTCACCCAGTCCTTCATGTCGTCCACGGCGAGGAAAAGTACGTTCGGTTGAACCGCCGGGCCCTCCCCGGGCAGGAGGCAGCACAGCCAGAGCACCCAACCGGGACCCAGTCGTCGCGGACCGGTTGTGCTCACGGCTTCAGGGCCTTGGGGATCTCCCCATCCCCGGTCGCGCTACCCGCCAGCACCCACGTGAGGTTAAACCGCGCGACTTTTGAACCGCGGCTTTCACAATGGAGGTATATCCAGCCTTCGCTGGGGGTTCCCGGTCGGCCGGCACTGAGCGAGGAGTATGCGCTTGAACCCGGGTTGACCAGGCGTTTCACCGGCCAGGTGTTCCCGCCATCAAAACTGGCCCAGACCGTTCCCTTCTCGCGGGTTGGTTTGGCCGTATCAATATTGCTGAAGATCAGGATGTCCTTGCCATTAACGGGCAGGCGTACCAGGCCGCCCATGCATCCATACGAACGATGTTGATGTCCGTCGGGCAGGATATCGACGATCCGCCAGTCTTTCCAACTGTGCCCCCCGTCTTCACTGATGGCGCTGCGACGCCGGGTATTCCGGGGGCGTTCCTGCCAGTGCACCCGCGAATTATAGTAGATCCGGCCATCTGACAACTCGGCCAGGGTCGCTTCACCCGTCCCGTTTTCCGGGAAGGGCTCACTGGTTTTCCAGGTCTTCCCGCCGTCATCACTGTAGATGGCATTGGTGTAGTGCGAGGGCCATTCGTCCCGGCTGTTGCGTTTCCCATAGTACCGTGAAGGCCGGATAAGCCGGCCCTTGTGCTTCCCGTGGCGCAGGGTGATCCCGTGTTCGTTCATGTGCATGGAGGGGACATGACCCTTGCTGTCGGGATGCAGGGTAATCTCCTCGGCCTGCCAGGTCTTTCCGTCGTCCTTGCTGCGATAAACGGTCAGCGGTGCGGGCGGATGCCGATCCTCCACGAAGGCGAGAATATCGCCCGTGCTTTCATCGACCGTGGTCCCCCCACCCTGAAACCCGGGCTTGGCGATCACGATCTCCGGTCCCCAGGTCTTTCCCCCGTCTTCACTTCG
>JAPYUI010000300.1 GCA_029936175.1 Kiritimatiellia bacterium | reverse complement strand
CTCATGCCCGTGTTCGGCACGCTCAAGGTCGCTGCCTGGGCTTCCCAGAGCAGGGGCAAGGCACCCGTCCCGTAGCCCCTGAAGGGTGCGAGCTGGACAAAGTAAAAGGGGAGGGCCTCGCCGTAGCCCCAGGCCCCGCGCCAGCCGGCGATCAGCGCCTTCATTTTCTCATGGTAGAGCATGGCTTCGCCCATGTTCGACTCGCCCTGGTACCAGATGGCCCCCCGGATCGCAAATGGCACGAGTGGATGGATCATGCCATTGTACAGGCCGGTCGGTTTGCCCTGGCTGTTCAGCGAACCGGGCGCTGCGATTTCGACAGACTTGGAGAGATTGGCCAAGGCAGGAACCGCGGCAAAGCCCAGGGGTGGGGTCCAGGGGCTGATCCTGGTACCTCCCCAGGCACTTTCAATCAGGCCGATGGGCAGCCCCAGTTCCTCGTGCAGCTTGCGGCCAAAGAAAAAACCCACGCCGGAGAAGCCACCCCAGCCGCCCCGGGTTATCGTGGATGGGTGGCAGGGCACCCAGGCCGCGTTGACATCGTTCATCGGGGTTCCCGATGGGCGCTTGGGCACCAGGAGCAAGCGGATATTCGGGTGATCTGCTGCCGCGATCTCTTCCTTGGAACGGTCGATCATGCCCATCCCCTGTTCCATGTTGGACTGGCCGGAGCACAGCCACACCTCGCCGATGAGGATATTTTCCAGGGTCAGGGTATTCGTTCCGCTGACCACGAGCGACTGGGGCTTTTGGTCCGGCATGGCGGTGAGCGGATCCAGCTCGACCTTCCACTCCCCCTCGGGATTGGCCCGGGCGGATTTGGTTTGCCCGGCAAAGGTAACGGTGACCTTTTCCCCCGCCTCCGCCCAGCCCCAGATCGGGACGGGCTTGTCGCGTTGAAGCACCATGTTGCTTCCGATGACGGCCGGTAATTTCACCTCGGCCCAGGCCGATGTCAGCACCAGGCAGAGCGCGAAGGGAAAGAGGGCTGGCAGGGGTCGGGGGTATCGTTGCTTTGGTCGCATCACGTCTCCAGTTGAGCGAAGGGTCTACCAAACCCCAATGAAAACGCAATGCCCGCGTGGGGACTGCGGGAAATGCCCCGCTGGCCTGCGCGCGCGGCGACCGGATCGAGGTACCTTCCCGTTTTTAAAGGTGCTCGGGATGATATTTTCGGTAGAGCTCGTTAATGCCCTCGGGGTCGCCGATAATGGTCAACCGGTCATGGTTCTTCAGGGTGGCATCGCTGCGGGGAACGAAAGTGAACTCTTGCCGGCGAATAAGCGCGACGAGGCAGCCCTCCGGGAGTACCAGGTCACTGATCGGGTGGTCGATCAACTCGCTGCCCGTACTTCCCTCACGCAGGTGCAGGGAAACATAGCGTTCATCGCGTAAGAGGGTTTCCTTCAGCTCCTGCTCGGAGTGGGCGTCCTGCCATTGCTTCATGAAATCATCATCGTCGATGCGCCCGGCAATCTGGGCGAGGATGCGCAGGTGCTGGCCAGGGTCTTCCTCCGGGCTGGCGAGAAAGAAAATCGCGTAAACCAGTTCGTCGGGCTCTTTGTTTCCGAATGGATCGTAGCGCTCGATGATGATCCCCTTTTTGAGGCGGCAGATCACGATCTCCGGGTGCTCCATGCCGTGCAGGCGGATATGGGGCAGGGCGGCTCCGTAGGCCACGGGGGTCGCTCCCACGCGGGTGCCTTCCATGAAGCCGCTCATCACCCCGTCCGGGGGCAGGGCAATTTTTTCACCCAGCCACTTGGAAGCCTGCTTGCAGATCGATTCGAATGCATCGACCTCCTCTGCCTCGATGACATGGGCCCGCGCCACGATATCGTCAAAGGGATCGGCGTCGCGCAGTCCCTTCTCCTTGAGGATGCCGCGCAGCTCGCCGTCGAGTCCCTCGTCGCGTCGTCGGCCCAGGCGTTCGAAGATGTGGAAGACCGCGCCGTCCCGGACCATTTTTTCGTGGGCGTAAAAACGGTACCACCACAGGCTCACGAAAATGAGGCCGAAGGCGAAGAGGATGGGCCAGACCCCCATCTGGGAAATCAGCCAGATGGCGGACAAGATGCCGAAGATCTGCATCCAGGGATAGAGGGGTGACTTGTAGCCCGGGTCGTATGAATCCAGGTTGCTTTCGCGCATTACGATCACCGCGAGGCAGAGGAAGCCAAACATCAGGAGCTGGAAGGCCGAGGCCAGCTTGGCGATCTTTTTTGCATCGAGCAGGAGGATGAACAGGATAATCGCCACGGTTGCGGCGATGCCGATGATGGGCATGCCGTTTTTGCTAAGTTTTCGAAAAGCGGCCGGCAGGAGGTGATCCCGGCTCATGGCCAGGGGGTAACGGGATGCGGAGAGAATGCCGGCATTGGCCACCGAGCTGAAGGCAAAAACCGCCGCGATGGTCACCATTACCTTTCCCCAGGGCCCGAAAATCTTGTCCGCGGCCGTCGCGACGGGCGTGTAGTTGTGCTGCAATTCAGCAGCGGGGACCACCCCGACCATCACGATCGTACCCAGGACATAAACAACGATGGCGAAGCTCAGTGCCATGAATACCCCCAGGGGCAGGTTGCGCTCGGGATTCTTGATCTCTTCCGATACCGAGGCGACATTGGTTACCCCGACATACGAAATGTACACCAGTCCGGCCGTGGCCAGGATGTTATCTCCACCCATGCCCAGGTAGTTACCGAAGTGGCTGTAATCGAGGTTCATGCTCCCCCCGCTGATAAAAATGCCGAGGATGACCAGGAGTACGGTCACCAGGACGGTCTGGAAAACGCCCGCGCCCTTGGAACCGGCCAGGTTCACTAGCCCGAATAAGATCGCGAAGCCAAAAGCTATTGGACGCGCCGGGATCTCGGGGAAAAACAATTGCACATACGCGCCCATACCGATCAGGGCAAAGGCGGTTTTCAGCATGAGCGCCAACCAGGTACCGATGCCGCCAATGGTGCCGACCATCGGGCCCAGGCTGCGATCGAGGAAGTAGTAGGCCCCGCCCGCCCGCGGCATCGCGGTCGACAATTCCACGATCGAGAGCATGGCGGGGATCAAGGGGATAGCGGCGATGATGTACGCGAGGGTGATAGCGGGGCCAGCCGATTCGAAGGCGATGCCCGGGAGCAGGAAAAAGCCGGCACTGAGCGTCGTGCCCGTGGCAATCATGAAGACATTGAGCAGGCCGAGCTCTTTTTTCAATCGTTGGGGTTTCTTGGCCATGCTCTGGGTGATTCTTATTCATATTACGCATAAATCAAGGGCGATTTATGAACAGTCTGCACCTGTGCCGAACTGGGCCAGGTGGCAGGGCAAAGGAAGACCGCCGGGCAGACCCTGAGCGCCGACTTGAAGCGCGGCATGAAAAAGGTGACGCATGTCGGGTTTTCGACCTGGAATGCGGTGACGGACTTCAGCCCCTTGCAGGACAAGGAACCGTAATC
>JAPYUI010000299.1 GCA_029936175.1 Kiritimatiellia bacterium | reverse complement strand
CTGCGAAAGCGACATCCGCGCTGTCGGTAAAGTTGAGCCCGATACTCGTCGCATACAGCGTATGAACGAAAAGACCGCCTGCAGCGACTAAAACAAGAACGAATGGATTTTTCATGGACTGATCTTAGCCCTCCCGACCGACCAATGTCCAGCCATCTCATCCCTTTCCGGCCGCAATGCGCCCCGGCTTCACCGGCCGGAAGGCCCTGGACCGGACCGGAGCCACCGGGGAATCCCACGGGCCCTTCTCAGGGAGCGGGAATCACCGCCCGGGCCGTCCGGTCACCCACGCTGAAATAGCCGCGCGCCCGGCCCGCTTCCGTCTTGATCAACCAGACCGCACCGGGGCGGGTTTGCTGGTGCCTGATTTTCCCCGCGGCAATCAGGCCATAGGATTTCGGGTGCCCGGAGCGATCCATCCAGTAAAGCTCGACCGGTGCTTCACCCCGGTTGATGAACGCGACGTCAAAGGCATTGCCATCCGGCCTGGAGGCCGGGGCGGGCTTCGTGGTCAAGGGATGCCAGCGCAGGGCCGGACGCGAGCCGACCTTGGCAGTCTTCAGCGGAACAAAAGACCGGGGAGCTCGGGCGCGAAGGATGGCCAGGCGCTTTGCGTATTCCGGGTTCGCGGCGAGATTGGACCACTCGTGGGGATCCTTGGCGATGTGGTACAACTCCTCGTCACCGTTCGCGTAATGAATATACCGCCAGTCCCGGGCACTCAGGCCGTAGCTCCCGACCTCGCCCAGGAAGGTCAGCGAGACCGCTTTCCAGTCCGCCTTCTCATCCCTCAACAGGGGTAGCAGGCTCGGTCCGTCGTTCCCAACCTTGGCCGGCAGGCCCGCCAGTTCCGTGAGCAAGGGATACAGGCTCAGGAGGTTCACGGGTTGGTCACAGACGCTCCCGGCTTTCGTGCCCTGGGGCAAACCCTGCACCCCCTTGGGAACGCGAATCATGAGGGGTACCCGGGTTACCGCGCGCCAGGCGGAGAATTTCTGCCAGTGTTGCTTCTCGCCGAGATGCCAGCCGTGGTCACTCCAGAGGACCACGACGGTGTTGTCCTTATGCGGCCCCTTCTCCAGGGCATCCAGCACCCGCCCGAGCATGGCATCCGCAAAATGAATCGAGGCCAGGTAACCCTGGATGCCTTTTTTCCACTGCCCCTGCTCGCGAATGTGGGCAAAGTAGCGATTGGGTCCACGCCGTTTACCCGCTGGCGGCAGGTCATCCAGGTCATCCTCCTTGAAACCGGGCGGGAGCTGGATATCCTCCAGGGGGAAGGGTGCGTAGTATTTTTTCGGGACGAACCAGGGTTCGTGCGGTCGGTAGATGCCACAGGCAAGAAAGAAGGGCTTCTCGTGTTCCCGGGTCAACTGCTCCCCTACCCATTTCGACACCAGCCAGTCGCCGCCGTAGGCCTCGTCCGTGGCATCGAGCGCGGCCCAGTCGGTTTCGACATACTGCCAGGGACCACCCCGCGGCAGGTTAACCGGTCGTTGTTCGGGATAAAGCGTTCGCGGAAAAGGATCCTCCCCCTCCTTTGCCGGGAAGTATACATCCCAGGAGCGCGCATCGATAAAATAGTGGAGCATCTTCCCCGAGCCCCCCGCCCAGTAGCCATGCTTCCGGAAGTACTGCGGCAACAGCTCCGCGTCGGGCAGGACCTCCCGCATCTTCTGGCCGTTTTCATACAGCCCGGAACGATGCGGGGACCGGCCGGTAAAGATCGCCGTCCGGGAGGGATTGCAGGCCGCGGCGGGACAATGGGCATTGGTAAACAGCACCCCGCTTGCGGCCAGGCGATCCAGGTTCGGGGTGAGGGTCTGGGGATGACCGCCCAGGCAACCGATCCAGTCGTTCAGGTCATCCATGGCGATAAAGAGAATGTTCGGCCGTTCCCGGGCCAAAACGGCAGCGGAGAACAGGAGGACGGATAACACCAGCTTGCGCATACGGGTCATCGTGCAAGCCCACGCAGGGATGATCAACCATATCTTTTCGCCCATTGGCCCCGGTTCAGCCGGGAAATCTGGAGGAGCCAGGCCATCCGGCCAAGGGACGGGAAACAAAGATGGGATAGGGTTGACGCATGAATCCGGGAGCGCGAAGGATAGCCGTATGAAATTCCTGCTTCCCCTTCTCACCCTGGCCTGCCTGGCCGGTGTTAGCCGGGCCGAGCGCCCACCCAACGTCGTGGTCATTTTTGCCGACGACCTGGGCTACGGGGATCTCGGCTGCTTCGGGTCACCGGATATCCGCACCCCCCGGCTGGATGCGATGGCCCTCGCGGGCATGAAATTCACCAGCTTTTACGCCCAGCCCATCTGTGGGCCCTCGCGGGCGGCCATCATGACCGGTTGCTATCCCCTGCGCGTGGCCGAGCGCGGCAACCTCAAGCAGGTCCACCCCATCCTGCACAGCGAGGAGATCACGGTAGCCGAGGTATTGAAGACAAAAGGCTATGCCACCGGCTGTTTCGGGAAATGGGACCTGGCGAAGCATGCCCAATCCGGATTCTTCATGGACCTCTTCCCGACCCGGCAGGGTTTCGATTATTTTTACGGGACCCCGACCAGCAACGATGGCGTGGTCAACCTCTACCGCAACGAGACCCTTATCGAGCCGAGGTCCAACATGGCGACCCTGACCCGGCGCTATACGGACGAGGCCATCGGCTTCATGAAGCAGCACCGGGATGAACCCTTCTTCGTCTATATCCCGCACACCATGCCGCATACCCGGCTGGACGCCTCGGGGGATTTCAAGGGCCGGAGCAAGCGCGGCCTGTACGGGGACGTCGTGGAAGAACTGGACTTCAACTGTGGGCGCATCCTGGATGCCGTGCAGGACATGGGCCTGGCCCCACATACCTACGTCCTGTTCACCAGCGACAACGGTCCCTGGTTGATCAAGAACAAGCATCACGCTGACGGGCACCTTCCGGGCGACCATGGGGGTTCTGCGGGTGCCCTTCGCAGCGGCAAGGTGTCCTGCTTCGAGGGTGGCCTGCGTGTACCGACCATTCTCTGGGGCCCGGGACGGGTACCCGCGGGCAGCTCCTGCGACAAACTCGCCAGCACGCTGGACCTGCTGCCCACCCTCGCCGCGCTCTCCGGGGCGAAAGCCCCGGGTGACCGGGTCATCGACGGCGAGGACATTCGCCACCTCTTCTACGGGCACTTCGACCAGGCCACGCCCGACAAGGCCTTCTATTATTACCTGCGGGTGCAACTGCAGGCGGTCCGGCAGGGGAAATGGAAACTCCACCTGGTCCGCGATGCCGAGTCTGCTGCAGCAGAACCCTTCCGGATCAACCGGCATATCGCCCCGGCGGATCGGGTGGGCTTTGCGGAACCCTTCCTGGTCGACCTCGCGACCGACCTTGGCGAGACCCGGAACCTGGCTGACCAGCACCCGGAAGTCGTCGAGCGCCTGCTGGCCTTGGCCGAGGGCATGCGCGAGGACCTCGGGGACCACGACCGTGT
>JAPYUI010000298.1 GCA_029936175.1 Kiritimatiellia bacterium | reverse complement strand
CAGGCTCAGGGAGCGCAAGCAGCTCTACCGATGCCAGCCCAGCAAGCCGCTGCGAAACCCCTGCCCGGCCAGGAGGTATCGGCTGCGATCATCCAGCTCCAGGCCGCGAAAAGCGATCTCCAGGACGGTCGTTCGAGTCCGTATACGGCAGATCATTTACAGGATGCGGCCCACGCACTCCACCAAGCCTCGGCTGCACTCGCCGAGACGGTACTCGGCCAGGTGAACAACCAGGCAGCCACCCCGGAGCAGGCCCAATCGGCTTCGCAGAGTTCCCCCCAGGGCGGCAGCGGCGGCCCCCAGGGCAATCGTTCGCCCCAGGGCAAAGCGGCGGCGGTACCCGACTTGAAGGAGGATTTCAAGGGCAAGGAGTGGAGGGGGCCGAAGGACCGGTTAAAATCAGGCGATTTCCAGCGGGACAAGAACCAATATACCGACTATTACCGCAAAGCGAATGCGCAGTACCTGGAGAAACTGTTGAAAGAGGCCAAGCAAGACGGCAAGTAGACCCCCGTACCCAGCTCCCTTCATGGGAAGATGGGAAGCCTATCAATTATCCATGAGTTGTTCATGATTCATACGTATTTATCCATTGGCCACGTTCGATCCTCCGTAATCGATCGTCCACTTTCAGTGATCGGCCTCTGCACGGCGCTCGCTTTGGGCACCGTGTTTGGTGCGAACGAGAAAACGGATCGCGAACACCTGGACGAGATCCAGGCCCAACACGAAGTCGACCGGGCCATCGGCAAGGGCCTTGATTTCCTGGTGTCCAAGCAGGACCCCGCAACGGGACAGTTTGCGGGAGACTTGCCGAACTGCCATACCGCGCTTTCCTGTATCGCCTTGATGGCGGCGGGGCAGATCCCGGGTCAGTCCAAGTACGGGGACAACCTGAATCGCGGCATCATGTACCTCGTTCGCAAGAGCAAGGAGCACAAGGGGTACTACGGGAACGAGGGCAACGGGCGCATGTACGGGCATGGGATCTGCACGCTGGCACTCTGCGAGGCTTACGGAATGATGGAGAAGGGGAAGGAAAACCTGAAGGTCAAGGAGGCGATCGAAGCGGCCTTGAAGGTTATTCTCTACGCCCAATCGGACAAGGATACGAGCAGGGGCGGCTGGCGCTATGAACCGAAGCCCAAGGACGCGGACCTCTCGGTAACGGTCTGGCAGATTCTCTGCCTGCGCTCGGCGCAGAACTGCCAGCTGGATGTCCCGGACAAGGCCATTGAGTTGGCCCGGGACTACGTGCGGCGAACCTTTAACCGGGGCCAACAGGGTTACGCCTATGAACCCGGGAAAAACGCGAGCCCGGCCATGCGTACCGCCGGGGTGGTCGCCCTGCAGGCACTGGGTGCCCGGCACGATGCCACGGACATGAAGATGATGAAGCAATCCGCCTCGTTTCTGGAAACCCTGGATCCCGCACACGCGTCCCATTACTGGTACACCTGTTATTACCTGGCCACCGGGGCCAACATGATGGGTGACAAGCTGCGTGAGAGCTTTCTGCCGCGCCTGGAAAAGACGATCATGAAGTTACAGCGGGACAATGGTGAGTTTTCCAAGCACAGTGGCCATCAGGGCGGCGTCTACAGCACAGCCTTTGGCGTGATTTGCCTGTGTGTTCATTACCAGTATTTACCCATATACCAGGAATAAGCCTGGCGCACGGTTGCTCGCCGCTTCGACGGCACGAAGAAGCGAAGCATACCCACCGCCATCCACGAGAGAATAAATTGAAATAACGGAGCAAGAACGATGAAGCAGTATTTGGTGTATATTTTTCTCCCCCTGATGACCTGGGCCCAAACGGACGAGGTGAATCCGGTCCCCCCCCTGTTGCGCAATCTGGAAGCCACGAACCCCCGGGTCGCCGCCAGCGCGGCCCGTTCGCTTGGCGTCATCTTCTCCCCGGGTGGCCGCAGTGGCGAAGAGGTCAAACAGGTGACCGATACCTTGATGGAAACACTGGGAGCCACGAGTGCGAATGTGCGCAGGGAGTCGGCCAGCGCCCTGGGGGCCATGCTGTCGACAGCCGCACTCAGCACCCTCAAGGAAACCGTGAAGGATGCCGACTACACCGTGGCCATTGCAGCCGCCACCGCGGTACGAAAGATCCTTCCGGTCGAGGACGCCCGGGTCTACCTGAAAGAAATAGCCGGCGATCCGGCTGAAACCGTACAAATCGCCGCCTACGACGCGATGGTGGAAATTGCGGGACCGAATGATGCCGCCTTCATGGTTCAGGGCCTTGGCGCGGGCAACTGGCGCATCCAGGCAAACTCGGTCCGTGGCCTGGAACGTTCCATCCAGGCCGGGGCGCGACCCGAATCCGAAGTGTTTGACCAGGTGGCCGACCTGCTGGGCAACGATGTGAGTAACGTGGCCGAAGCGTCACTGCACCTCCTCGCGCGGGTCCGCCATCCGGACGCGATGCGCGCCGTGATTGCCGCCAGCGACGCGGAGGGTGCGAATGGCTGGCGGACGCGCATGTACGCCGTGCGCACGATCTACAACATGGGCTATCCGCGCATGCGCGATGGGCTTCCCGCGGTGATTCGCCAACTCGGGAACCCGACGGCGAACGTGGTGAGCGAAGCACGTGGCGTACTCAACTGGCTGCGGAGCGAACGCAAGATGCACCAGCGAGACATCTTCCCCCTGCTCCTGACGGAGCTGGAGGCCGCTGAGGAAGACCACACCCGTGCAGGAATCATGTCTGAAATGAACCATGACATCCCGAGCCAACAGATGTCGCGGGTGGCCAAGGTGGCATCGAATGCACTGGAACAAGGCCTGGAAAACAAAGCCGTCTGGGCAGTACGCGCGCACGCGATCAACCTGCTCGCCTGGAGCGAAAACACGATGGCGATCGAGAACATCGCCACCTGCGTGGGCGACGATGTCCCCAACGTTCGCCAAAACGCGGGCAACGCCCTCTCGCGCCTGTGGTCACATTGTACGGAAGAGCAGAAGGCCAAGGTCGCGCCGATCCTGCAACCCCACCTGGTGGATACCCGCGATTGGCGTAAAACCTCCATCGCGGCACGTAATTCGGGCTATTACCCGTCAACCGAGGCCATCGCCCCCCTGGTCAAGCTGTTGAGCCACGGCGTGCAGAACGTCCGCAACGGTGCCGCCCAATCGTTGATCAACATGGTGCAGCACAAGGACGCGGCGTACCGGGGCTCGGTCGAGACAACCTTGCTGCCGGAGTTAAACGCAACCGACCTGTCCTGGGAGCAGGGAGTACGCGTGCTGGGGGCCCTGCAAAATTCAGCAAACGTCGAGTTGCTCACGCGCATCCTGGGGCGGGGGAACTGGCGTGCGCAGGAGAACGGGGCACGCGCGACCATCCAGCTGGTGAACGCAAACAAGCTGGAGAACAAGGCCTTGAACGATGTGCTGATCCGGAATGCGCAGAGCACGATTCTGCAGGTACAGGAGGCCTCGAACGATGCACTGCGAGCGCTGGCGAAATAAATCCCTTGCCGGTGG
>JAPYUI010000077.1:16531-19657 GCA_029936175.1 Kiritimatiellia bacterium | reverse complement strand
AGGGAACCCCCTATGCACGGAATACGGACGGCGGTTCGAAGCGGGCCGCTTACAACGTTGTGGGCCCATCGTCCGGGGGCGGAGTGAACGGCGCGGAATCGACGGGTGACTCAGGGGGCGGTCCAGCGGAAGCGGGTTCGACGGCGGATTCGGCAGCACCACCATCGGAGACCTGCTGACGCATGATCTTGCCCGGTTTAAACTTAACCACCTTGCGCGAGGGGATCGTAACCACCTGCTCCGGCTTGTTCGGATTCCGGCCAACCCGCTGTTTGCGTTCACGAACCTCAAACACCCCGAAATTCCGCAACTCAACATTTTCACCCCGAGCAAGGCTTTCCGTGATGTAATCCAAGGTATTCTGGATAACTTTATACACATCCAGCTGTTTTATCTCGGTTTTCTCGGCAATCTTCATAACCAAGTCACGTTTTGTAGTACTCATTTCCTACTCCTCAGTGGCCAGTTCATACCGCTTAGAATTAAGCTACCCTCAAATTTGCCCTCAGATTGCGTATCCTCCGGACCGGTGGTATTTTACAAAACTTAACATACGGGTCAAGAGAATATATAGGCAAACATTATCTGTGAACCGGGTATTCTCTAATCGTCCTCCTGCAAGTAACTTACACAAGATGATTCTTTCCCTGGCAGGAAAGCCCCCGTAAAAGCCCCGGATACCCTGAAAATCCGCCTTCCCTTACTTCTCGTATTCCGATCATCGCCCGGATTCTTTTACCTTTACCAGGTCACCAAAAAAGCCACAAGATCATGGCCGGTAGGTATTTAGAATAAAATATCCATTCGTCCGTCCATCCTCCCCTCCTCACCCATCCCATATTGGGACTGACACGGATAAAACGTTGTCAAGGTCCTCTGCAACGTGCAATGGATGCCCGCATGCAGCACATTCGCATAGGCACCCGAAACAGTCCACTCGCCATCACCCAGGCACATGAGGCGGTCGATCGCCTGCACAAGGTCTTGCCTGAATCCGAATTTGAGCTGATTGAAATAAGCACCATCGGTGATCGGGATTTAAACACGGATCTCGCATCCGATGCCGTTCCCGACGATTTCTTCACCCGGGATATCGACCGAGCCCAACTCGAAGGCCGCATCGACCTGTCCATCCACTCCGCCAAGGACCTTCCGGGAGACCTGCATCCCGACTTGCGCGTTGCGGCCCTGCTTTCCGCCACGGACATCCGGGATGCCTGGCTTATCCGGCCCGACTTGGGCGATGCCCCGGTCAAAATCATCGGCACCAGCAGCCCCAGGCGGATTGCGGCCATCGGCGAAGCCTATGCGGACGCAGAGGCCAAGCCGATTCGCGGCCCGATCGGCGAACGGCTTGAGCAACTCGACGCCGGGGATTACGACGCGCTCATCGTCGCCGCCTGCGCACTCGACCGCCTGGGCCTCTCCGAACGCATCCACCATTACCTGCCCTACGATCCGGCCCCGCAGCAGGGGCGTCTTGCCGTGGTCGTGCACCGGAAAGAGGAGACCTTACTGGAAACGCTCCGCGGCGTGGATGTGCGGCGAAGCGCAGGTCTCGTCGCCCTCGTCGGCTGTCCGGCGGATATCTCGCTGCTACCCGCACGCGCGCGCACCTATCTCGAATGCGCTGATATCATTCTCCACGATCGCCTGGTACCCGACGAGCTCGTACTCGCCTACACGGACAAGGCGGAAAGTGTGGGGAAGGCCGGCGGACACCAATCCATCCCCCAGTCGGAAATCCACCGGCGCCTGCTGCAGGAAGCGGAGGCGGGTAAACTTGTTGTACGCTTACACGGAGGGGACCCCGGCATCCTCGGTCATCTCGGGGAAACGCTGCAATTTCTCGCCGACTGGAATATCCGTGCCGACGTGGTGCCCGCGGTCACCGCCCCCCAACTCGCCGCCGCCCGGGCAAAAACCTCGCTCACGCACCGCCATTTCGGGCGCAGCGTAACCCTGCTTTCGGGGCACGCCCAGGAAGGCTCAGCCTACACGCCGATCACGGGGCCGGAAAACGGAAACCTCGCGATTTACATGGGACGCAAAGATACCGGCTCCATCAAGGAGCGCTTGCTCGCCACGGGCTGGCCGGCCGATACGAGTGTCATCTATGGGGTCCGGCTCGGTTACCGGGACGAGCAGATTGTTTACACGAGCATCTCCGAGATGGATCGGGAGACCGTCGACGCGCCCGCGGTCATGCTGGTGGGCCCGGAAGGCTACCCGGCCGGGGGCTATACGCTTTTTGTGGGGACCAACCCGGAACCCTTCCTGAAGCATGGCCCGCTGGTGCATTTCCCGCTGATCAAGCTCATCAACCGCCCGCTCGACGAACGGGTAGCCCACCTGGAGGCCCACTTCGACGAATGGGATGGGGTCATCCTGCCGTCGCGCTTCGCCGTGAACAGTTTTGTCGAGGCCTTGATGGCCTGGAAAGACGTTCGGGCCCTACAGGGAAAGAAGGTCTTGTCCGTTGGCCCGATGACCGAACGCGGCCTGATGCAGGTCGGCCTTCGTCCGGATGCATCCCCGGACAATTTCGGCGGCATCCAGGCCCTGGGCGAAGAACTCGGAACCGATTTCAAGGGCCGCTACTTTTATCCCTGCTCGGATGCCGCTCCGCTGGAGAAGCGTATTCAGCACGTACGTGAACACGGCATCGATCTACAGCCCAAGGTGTTTTACACCAACCGCCCGATCGACTACGCCCAATTACCCCGGCTGAACTTTGACCGGGTGCTGTTCACCAGCAGCAGCACGGTCAGCAGCTATTTCGAGCGCTTCCCGGAAGAAAAGGCCGCCACCCGCAGCTGGCTTGCGGTCGGAACGTCCACCCTGAAGACCATCCACGATCTCGGATTAACCGGAGAAATCATCTCATGAGCCATTTTGTCGACCGCGCTGCCGCCGTGATCCCCGGTGGGGTCAACTCCCCGGTCCGCGCCTTTCGCGGTGTCGGACGCGATCCGATATTTGCCGCGAAAGCCAAGGGCTGCATCATCACCACGACCGAGGGCAAGGAACTGACGGACCTCTGCCTGTCCTTTGGACCGATGATCCTCGGACACGCCCATCCAGCGGTTGTCGATGCGATTCAAGTCGCCGCCGCACACGGCACCA
>JAPYUI010000077.1:8610-16431 GCA_029936175.1 Kiritimatiellia bacterium | reverse complement strand
CACGCCCATCCAGCGGTTGTCGATGCGATTCAAGTCGCCGCCGCACACGGCACCAGTTATGCAATCACAACCGAAGCAGAAATCCAGATCGCTGAGCTGATCGCGGAAGCGATCCCCGCAATCGACAAGATCCGGCTGGTGAATTCCGGTACCGAGGCGGTGATGACCGCCCTGCGCCTGGCCCGGGGGGCTACCGGACGGACTAAGATCCTGAAGTTCAGCGGCTGCTATCACGGACACACCGACAGCATGCTGGTGCAGGCCGGGAGCGGGGTCGCCGGCATTGCAGCCGCCTCGTCCGCAGGCGTGACCGCCGATTGCGCCCACGACACGCTGGTCGCCCCGTACAATGATTTCGAAGCCGTAAGCCAACTCGTAGCCAAACACGGTGCCGATCTCGCTGCGATCGTGACCGAACCGATCGCCGCCAACATGGGGATCGTCTCGCCCGAGCCGAAATTCCTCCTCCATCTTCGGGAAGCGGCCGATGCCTGTGGCGCCCTCTTGATCTTTGACGAGGTCATCACCGGTTTCCGCCTGACTTTCGGGGGCTACTCCAACCTTTGCCGGGTAAAACCGGACCTCACCTGCCTGGGCAAAATCATCGGGGGCGGCATGCCCATCGGGGCCCTGGGTGGCCGCGGGGAAATCATGGATCAACTCGCCCCTGACGGGCCGGTATACCAGGCTGGCACCCTGAGCGGAAACCCGATCTCCGTGGCCTGTGGTATAAAAACCTTGGAGGTCCTCCGGGAATTGAACCCCTACGAGTCGCTTGAAACCAGGGCCACCCAGCTCATCACCGGCATCGAGGCCATTCATCGTGATGCCGGTGTTCCCATCTGCCTTCCGCGGGAAGGGCACATGTTCTCGATCTTCTTCTGCGAAACCCCACCACGAAATTTCGACGACGTGATGGCTACGGACAAGGAGATGTTCCCGCCCTTCTTTGGAAAGATGCTCGAGGCCGGGATCTACCTTCCACCCTCGCCCTTTGAAACCAGCTTCCTGTCCATTGCCCACGACGATGCCGCAATCGAGCGGATCCTGGACGCATGGGAACAGAGTATCGTTTAAGTCATGCACAGCACGGTTCGTGCGAGACCCGAACCCATGGACGGGCTTGTTCCGGCAGGAGCTAAGTCGCCACTACAAGTGAACGACCACGCCTTCAAGGCGAGCGCGCTCGGCGGCAAAGACCATGCGATGAGACTCGAGGGCCTCATCGGGACCGGACCGGATATGAGATCCATCGTTCTCGGCAATGGCCCGGGTAAAGGCATCCATTAAGCCGAAGTCACCTCCACCGTGTCCCCCGAGAATGCCGGGATCGGCCGTCCGTGGATCGATCACGGTTTTTTCGCCATCCAGGAAACGATGCGTGGTGATCGTGTGACCGTCACCGATCAACTCGCCTTTCGTACCGAAGACACGCGTCGTCCGGTGGGCCTGGGCGTTTGAAAAAGCGGTCATGGTAAAGGATGCCGTACGCCCGCCGGCAAAGCCGAAATTAACCACCTGGTGATCCACCACGTCGTTGTCGCAAGCGTATACGCAACGACCGTAAGGACCTTCCCTTAATGCACGTATGACCTTCTCTTCGCTGAATTCATCCGTGATAACCTCCAGCGGCCAGCCGTGTTTCCCCCGCTGCTGGAAGTCCAGGTACAAACGCTTGGCCGAATACGGGCAATCGACCTCCACCGCACAATCGAGACAGCGGTCGGAAGCACCTTCAGGCCGGTTTTCGGGACGAAAGTGTATGAGCGAGCCGAAAGAGGAAACCCGCTCGCACGCGACATCCATCAACCACCGAATCAGGTCCAGGTCATGACAGGACTTGGCCATGAGCATCGGTGACGAGCATTCGGTATTACGCCAATTTCCCCGGACGAATGAATGGGCCTGGTGCCAGAAACCCACCGGTTCGGTGTGCTGGATATTCACGACCTCCCCGACCGCTCCGTCAATGATCAACTGCTTCAAGCGACTGAAGTATCGGGTGTATCGCAACACGTGGCCGACAGCGAAATGCACCTCGTTTTTCTTCACCGCATCAACGATACGGGTGCAGTCGGCTTCCGTGACCGCCATCGGTTTTTCGAGCAGGATGTGATAGCCCTTTTCTGCAAACGCGACCGCTGGATCCGCATGCATGGAATCCTGCGTGGAAATAATGACCGCATCGGCCAGGCGCGGTTGCAGCGCTGCCTCGCGCCAATCCAGGAAGACGTGTTCAGGGTGATGCTGGTCGACCAGCCGCCCCCGTTGAAACGCGCGCGGCTCGGCGACACCCAGGACCTGTGCCCGCTCCGGAAATTCAGCGGCAAAACCGGCGTAGCCCTGGCCGCGATTTCCCGCGCCAACGATGATATAGCTGACCGGTTTATTCGACTTCATCGTGATTTCTTCAGCCCAATGCTAGATGCCCAAATCTCTTTTTACCGCGGCGAATTGCTCCAGCGCAAAATCCAGATCATCCCGCGTATGCGCGGCAGAAATCTGGGTGCGAATCCGCGCTTTCCCTTCGGGCACCACGGGGAAGAAAAAACCGATGACATATAAACCTTTTTCCAGCAGGGCGTCAGCCATGCGCTGCGAAAGGGACGCGTCTCCCAGCATGATCGGCACGATCGGGTGTTCGCCGGGGACAATATCCAGTCCGACCTGCCCAATGCCTTCACGAAAGTATTTCGCGTTTGCCATGACCCGTTCCGGCAACTCCGTCGAACGCTCCAGCATCTCGAAAACCTTGAGCGAAGCCGCAACGATCGGCGGCGCAACGCTATTGGAAAACAGGTAGGGCCGGGAACGCTGGCGGAGGAGGTCAATAATCTCTTTTCGACCGGAGGTGTAGCCGCCACTGGCTCCGCCGAGCGCCTTGCCCAGGGTCCCGGTAATGATATCCACACGACCGCTCACGCCCCGGTATTCCGGGGTGCCGCGACCGGTCTTCCCGAGAAAGCCGGCCGCGTGGCAATCATCGATCATGACCAGGGCATCATATTTTTCGGCGAGGTCGCAAACCCCTTCCAGGTTGCAGATAATGCCATCCATGGAGAATACGCCATCGGTCACGATGAGTTTAAACCGGGCCTTGGAGGCATCCTTCAACCGGGCTTCCAGGTCGGCCATATCATTGTTGGCATACCGATACCGCCCGGCCTTACACAGGCGCACGCCGTCGATGATACTCGCATGGTTCAGCGCATCACTGATAATGGCGTCGTCCGGGGTCAATAGCGTCTCGAACAGTCCGCCGTTCGCATCGAAACAGGACGGGTATAAAATCGTGTCCTCGGTGCCGAGGAAGGCGGATATTCTTTCCTCGAGCTGCTTATGGATGTCCTGGGTCCCGCAGATGAAACGTACCGAGGCCATGCCGAACCCGTACGCATCCAGGGCCTGCTTGGCCGACGCGACAACTTCAGGATGATCGGCCAGGCCGAGGTAATTATTCGCGCACATGTTTAACACTTCACGGCCGTCGCTGACGGTCACCCGCGCACGTTGTGGGCTGGTGATAATGCGTTCACGCTTGTAGAGACCGGCCCGGTCAATCGCCACCAGCTCACGAGCCAGATGTTCCTGCATGGATCCGTACATATCTTATTCCCAGTCGAGTATGATTTTACCGCTGCTGCCCGACTCCATCAGGTCGAACGCCTCGCGAAAATCGGTGTAATGAAAACGGTGGGTGATGATAGGCGTGATATCGAGTCCGGACTGGATCATCGCGGTCATCATGTACCAGGTCTCGTACATTTCCCGCCCGTAAATCCCCTTGATGGTGATCATGTTGAAAATGATCGTATTCCAGTCAACCGCAAGATCCTTGGCGGGAATCCCCAGCAGGGCAATTTTTCCACCGTGGGCCATGTTGTCAATCATATCGTTGAGGGCAAGGCCGCTCCCGGACATTTCCAGGCCGACATCGAAGCCTTCCTGCATACCCAACTCCTTCTGTACCTCCTGCAAGGTCTCCCCGGATACATCCATGACACGGTTGGCACCCATCTTCTCGGCAAGAGCCAGGCGATAGGGATTCATATCCGTGGCAACCACGTTGCGGGCGCCAGCATGCCGGGCGATGGCGATGGCCATGCAACCGATGGGTCCGCAACCGGTAATCAACACATCCTCTCCGAGCACGGGAAAGGTCAGTGCCGTGTGCGTTGCGTTCCCCAGGGGATCGAAGGTCGAAAGAACTTCGAGCGGGATTTTCGGGTCGCAGTGCCAGGCATTGGTCTGCGGGATACAGATATATTCGGCGAAGGCGCCGTCGCGATTCACACCGACCCCACAGGTGTGAGCGCAAAGGTGTCTTCGCCCTGCCATGCAGTTGCGACAATGTCCGCAGACGATATGACCCTCCCCGGAGACGATGTCGCCCACTTTAAAATCGTGGACCATGTCCCCGTGGGCCACGATTTCACCCACAAATTCGTGACCGATGATCATGGGCGGCTTGATGGTGGAGGCCGCCCAGTCATCCCAGGTGTCGATGTGCACATCGGTACCACAGATCGAACTTTTCTTGATCCTGATTTTAACTTCGTTGATACGCGGTTCGGGCTCGGGACGGTCAACCAGCTTGAGTCCCGGGGCGGCTTCAGGTTTAATGATCGCTTTCATGGGTACGAGTATAGGCATTCCCGCTCCCGAGATGCGAAATACTTGTGTCATAAAACGATGGACCCCGGCCCGGCGTGCCGACGGATCATCTTGAGCCTGGAACGGGACCGGGAGGCCTGGGCCTAAAACCCGCTTTACACGTAATCGGCGAAGTTCTTCTGCATGCGCTGGAAGAGCGCGTAGGCAACGGCGACAAAGAGGAAGGGCCAGACGAGGCCGGCGATAGCCCAGGGCGTCCATTCAAAGGAAACACCGGGGATCATGAGCTTGCGGTACCAGGTTATGGCGATGGTAAGGGGATTGAGCATGTACACGTCGAGAATCCAGGTGTGGGTGCCGACGCTGGCGCGGACAAAGGCCATATCGTACATCGCCGGGGAAAGAAAAAAGAAGGCCGAGAGGATGACGTTGACGAAGTGCTGGGTATCCCGGTAGTAGACATTGAGCGCAGACAACAGAAGGGCGACCCCGTAGTTAAAGACCGCGTGATAGACGAGCACGCAAGGAACGAGCACGACCATCCAGGAGATCATCGCCGGGGGACGGGCTATCATCAGGAGAAAAACCACGAGGGCGACCTGGATCAGCAGGCTGATCAGGTAGTCGATCATGCCGGCAACAGTCACCGAGGCGGGCAGCACCCATCGGGGGAAAGCCACCTTCTTGATCAGGTTGCTGTTCCCGGTAATGCACATCATGCCCGTGGTCACGCTGGTCGCGGTGAACTGCCAGGCGAAGACCCCGATGATGATCGATTCCGTAGGTGCTTTGACCCCCGCGATCAAGCGGAAAAAACAGGCATAAATGATGGCCATGAACAAGGGTGTGATGATGCTCCAGAGCACGCCGAGCGATGAACCCTTGTAACGCGTTCGCAACTCGCGGTTCACCAGGGTGATCATTAATTCACGATGCCTAGATAAAATCATCAGGTTCCCTTCGCACGCTTCTTCAAGGTTTGAAAACATAGTTCCCCACGCATTTTCTCGCCTTCACCCGGTTCGAGTTCGAGCAACTCCAGGCGCCAGGGCGGACGCTGGTTCTCGGCCTTCTGAATCAACAGGCCCAATTGCTCCCCCGTCAGGGCCTCGAAGCGAAGCGTTTGACGGCGCAAACCCCAGCCATCCGCGAGCATTCGGTCTTCCACCGGCAACCACTGGATGGCGATCCCGGGAAGGTATACATCGGCCAGCTTATGCAGGTCCGCGGGCTCTGCCTTGATTGCGCGATCGACTGCGCTGATCGCCGAACGGGTATGGCTCGCAAGCCCCTCCAGTTGTTGCAACTCGGCCAGGCGCTGGCTCTGGCCTGCGAGTACCGCCAGGCTTTTTTTGGCCTGCCATCCGGTCGCGGTCACCCAGCCGATGCCCGCACACATACACAGCAGGGCGATAGCCCATGTCAGGCGCTCGCTCATAAGCGCAACTGCCCGTTCAAGGTAAAATCCACGTAGGGCGCGGCGGGTTCGCGGATGAGCTCGACCACGTAATCCTGTTCCAGCAATTGCTTCAAGGCGATGCATTCATCCATCGATTCGGCTCGGCCTTTACAATGGATTTGTTCCGGAGCGAGGGAGAACTCCTGCAGGCGCACCCCCTGGGTGGCGCAAAACTGCAACAGCCCGTTCAACCGCGTGGCCAGCGAGGGGGCAAACATCCCGGTAAAGGGTTGCAGGTCCTTTGCCTGTTCCTTGAGCACGCGTTGCGCGATGACCGGTTCCATGCCGCGTTGATGATTGGGCATGTGGGTAAGCGCCTGAAACGTTTCATCAATGCGCGCCTGCAAGTTCCGCTCCCGCGCGCCCACCATCTGGGTCCAGGCCAGGGCCAAGGCACAGAGCAGCAGGCCACAGGCCGCGAAGAAGGCGGCGGTTCTCCGGTTCCGGCGGACAAGGCCCGCCTGCAGGGTTGGGGCGTCGGCGAGAAAGTTGCAGCGCAAGGGACCCGGCTTGAGGGCTCGCGTGGCGACCTGTTCCAGCAGGAAAGACTCCTCGCGTGTAACCTCTGCCCGAGAGAACGCGTTCAATTCGGTTTCCAGTTCGGTGGCCATCGATTCGCTGAGCTCCCCGGAAAGGATCCAGTTGACCGCTGTTTTCGACCAGGCCTCGGGCAGGGTCTTCCAGATACGCTGGATCCGGCTGACCAGTTCATCCAGGCCTTTTTCGTCGACCGCCCGAACACCGATACGCAAGCCGTGCACCTGTTCCAGTTCGCCATCCTGACCCAGCGACAGGCAGGACCGCTCATGACCCAGCCAGGCCACGACGCGACAGCCCTTTGACGCCGACGGGCCAAAGGACCACAAGGCAAGTCCTTCGTGATCCAGCAACGAAGGCTCGACACCCGAAGCCTTACAGGTCTCGATCTGCGCATCGATTTCATCGAAACGCGCCGCGACGGCAAGGGCCCGGACTTGACCATCCGGCAAGGCGTGCATTGCTGGAAAGGCATACTGGCACTGCTCCAGGGGAAAAGGCAAACGAATGTCCAGCAGCGAGGGAAAGACCTTGGCAGCCTTCGCTTGAGACGCGAAGGGCGCATCAACCGTTTTCACCAGGGCGGAATGCGCGGGTACCACGGAAGCGATCCAGGCAGGGCTCCGTGCGACTTCCGCCCGCATGTCGTTTAAGGCACGTTCCCAGCCCTCGGTATCGGCCGATGGGTCTCCGGCAAAGACGATACGGCTGTCCAGGCCGTGGCCGGTCCGCCGTGCGCGCAGCAGGGTGACGATTCCTCCGTCGACATCCATGGCGTAGCAGGTTTTGATTCCGGACCACGCCGCGACCTCGCGATGTTCTGAACTTATAAGACCCATCGCAGGACGCTGATCTCTCCTTTACTATCGCGTTGCACGATCGCTTCCATGCGCGAAGCGTGCCCTTGATGCCAAGCGTTTGCTTCGACACGGAAGTGCGAGCTCTTCACCCCAAGATAGGGCCGTAAAGCATCGGCATGTTCATCATCCAGGACGGCAATGAACGGTTCTACGCTGGAGATTGGGTTATCTTTTCGGGAAGCGATCATGGTGTCCACGATGTCGGAATTCAGCCGGCCAATCACCCCCACCAGGATGACGCGGGAGGCAAAGTTGATATTGATCATCACGGGCCGATTGCGAGCGATCGGGATGATGCAGAGGGTGTCAAAAAAAGGGGCCGTGAAGACCTGGCCCCCGGCGCCTTCCTGG
>JAPYUI010000077.1:0-8510 GCA_029936175.1 Kiritimatiellia bacterium | reverse complement strand
CTTCCTGGCGTGCTTCAAAATAGGCCCGGTCAAAGCCTTCCACATGTAGCAGGTCGGACCAGCCCGTCAGCCAGTAATTGGCGGGAAGGTAAGCGGGGTCTTTTTTCTGGTAGAAGGTCCGCTCGCGAAAGCCCTGGGAGTCGGGGTCGATCCAGTCGATCAGCGAGTCAATCCGGCCAGCGGACTCGAAGTCCCCGCACTCGGTGAGGATATCGCTGAGGATATCCTGTACCGGCCGGCTGGAGAGATCGGGCGCCTTGACATAGAGATTGTTGAGATCAAATCGCCCGTTCAGTTCGACCATCCGCACACGGGTCGAGACGCCAGCAGGACTTTCGATATCAATCGCCCGGTTCCAGGGGTCAAGGGGGTGATCAATCATCATTGTGGGATCATCCGCCAGTGTTTGCAGGGCCTGCCGGATCCCATCGGTCATGGCGGCACGCAATTGGACCAGGTTGAGATCGGTCGAATGGTCAACGAGGCGCGAACGAGCGAGGGTCTGGGACTGGAAAACCAGTGCGGCCAGCAAACCCATGACCACCAACACCAGGATAAGGATGGAGCCCTTGCAACGACGGGTGTCGCGGTCGATTTTCCTGATCAAGTTGAATGCCGGACCGATCACAACAGAAAAACCATCAGACTTGGCTCGAAATTCGGGGTTTTCAGCATGATAAGCATGGACATAAGGTATTGTAACACCTGCCAAATACATATAAAATCCCGAACGACAATTGAAAGTGAATTGCGAAGCGTGTTTTCTGGATAGTTGACCCGGAGATTCTGCGCTCCTTTATTCGAGTGGTTTGCCACCTCAAAAGGGGGCATCAAGGCGATCAACGCCCCTGATTGCCCGAGGGCGAACGAGTGGACTTAGCAATATGATTAAACGATGTTTGCTGGTAATTGCCGGCGTCCTGGGGGGAATGGCGAAAGCGGCAAACCCGGTGGCTCTCCCTCCCGTGACCGTACAATCGGGTATCTGGCTCGAACGCGGGCGCCCGGAGAGCGCAGGAGACCGGGGCCAGGAACTAAAACGCCTGGAAACCGAGTTGCGAAAAACTCGCGCGGCGCAGACCGGCTTGATTGCTAAATTGGAACACACCCAGTCGCGTCTACTGAAAACCCGGGAAGCGGACCAGGACAACCGTCAACTCCGCGAAAATCTGGAACAGGCGCAAAAACGCTTGAGCACTCTTTCCGCCGAGCTCGAGAGGATGGAGATGACGGCCATCAACAAGGAACGTACCCTATTACGGCAGGTGGACCAGGCAAACCAGGCCCTCGAGGACTTCATAGCCAACAAAGTGAACGGCAGTGCGAGCCAGGAGGTGGCGCAACTGAAAACACAACTGGATCAACTGATCCGAATCAGAACCGGCCAGGAGAAAGAACGGGCGATGCTCCTGCATAAGATGAATGATGCCACGCACCTTGACTCCGGGCAGGATGGCGTGGTCGAGGGATTACAAAAACAGATCGCCGACATCCAGAAAGCCCGCGAGATCAACAATCGCGTACTCATCGATACCCGGAAGAAACTCGACCGTGAACAACAGATCCGTTCGGAGCTTGAACAACAACTGGCCTCGAGGCCGGCGAACAAGCTGGGCGGCCAGGAACAGGCACTGGCGACGGAAAAGAAAAATGTGCAGTCTATCCGCGCACTCAAATCCAAAGTGGATGCTGAACTCACTCGCCTGCGGAACGAGTTGAAGGCTGAGAAGACCCGGGTGACTGAACTCGAAAACCTCTCGAAAAAGCACGACACCCTTAAAACCCAGATTTCAGAGCTCAACAGCTTTATCACCAACTCGCAGGACACGCAACGGATCCCTCGGAAAGATGCCAAGGTCCTTTCCGTGGAGCGCGAGTCCTTAAGGCAGTTGGTCGAAGAATTTGAAGGCAAGGTGAACAAGCAAAAGGGTGAACGGGGGAAACAGAACCCATTGATACGACATCTGCAGCCGGAAGGTCCATCCAAAGGTGCCGGCATCACCCCCCTGCCAAACCAGGAACAGGCCAAGCAGATCACCGCATTGAATGAACAGTTGTTCCAACACAAGTCTCTGCTGGAAAAAGCCCGGGAGGAACAGGGCAGCCTGGAGGCCCGCCTCCTCAATACAAAGAGTGAACTCACTCGCAGCCGTAAAGATCTGAAGACCCTCGAATCACGCCATCAAGAGGTAATGAATAACAAGCCCACGACGCGTACGCAGCCAAACCCGCAGTTGGCCGCGATCATGAAGCAGCTTGAACAGCGGGAAAGCGAGCTGGAAAAGTTGGCTTCCAGGGAAAACACCCTGGCCCGTAAACAAGCAGGCAAGCAGGTGCTGGAAGGCAGGATCGACACGCTCACGGAAGAACGGAATACGCTCAAGGAACGCCTGCGCAAGCAGAATGAGGAATTGAGCACCCTGCGGGATGCACGCACAGAAAAAGCCCCCGCAGGAACGGGAAAGGTCCGGACGAAGCATGACGCAGTACCAACACCTGCAGCGGGATCGCCGGTGCAATCGGCCATCATAAGCACCCAACCCGCCACCCAGGATCGCGCCAAAAGCGAAGCCACCGTGAATCCTGCAGTGAAGACGACCGCGACGACGGAACGCGGCCCGATTAAGCCCCTGGGGCCGGCAATCAAGCGTGAAACGCATCCCGCAGTGAGACAGGTCCTCGACCGGATGATCGCATCGGCTAACCGGAAGTTCAAATCCGGCCAAACGGACGAGGCGCTCAGGGAATACAATGCCGCCCTGAAACTTGAACCCGGCCACACGCGGGCCAGCCTCGGCCTCGCCACGGCATACTACACCCTCGGGCGCATAGATGATGCAAAACGCATCGTGCGGACAACGCTTGACCAGGATGATCAAAACTCCCAGGCCCTCGGACTCGAGAGCATAATCAACTGGCGCGAAGGTAACCATGCGATCGCACGCGAGCAGATCGACCGCGCAATCAAGCTGGATCCCAGGGATGCCATGCTGCACAACTACCTGGGTATTATCGCCCACTCGATGAATGATTCCGGGAAGGCTATGGCAGCGTTGAACCAGGCGGTGACCCTGGACCCTTTTAATGCGGAAGTCCGCTTCAACCTGGCGGTACTCTTGTCCAAGGAAGATAAACTGGACGACGCGCGAAACAATTACGAAGCCGCAATCAAGATGGGCAGTCGCCCGGACAAGCGCCTGGAAAACAAAATTTATAAGTGAACGGATTCCGGCTCGCGCCGGGACAAACAGAAGGTATTGAAAAGGACCACCAGCTGATTTTTTTTGGGTCCAGCTGATGGCCCGGGGGTATTGTTGCGCCAAACATCAGCGCAAAACATTTTAACCGTGAGAAGCAACTATGAAGAACACCACGAAGTGGAAATCTACCCTATGGGTATGCCTGCTCCTGCTAACCGGTTCACCCGGTTTGCACGCACAAGAGGAACCGAATGCCATCCATGACATGCATGCCAAAGGCTGGCTCGCGATTATCGAAGGTGACAATGCCCGCGATCGCGGCAAGAAAACCGAGGCGAGCAGTCGTTATGAGTCGGCTCTGGATATCTATCGGGATATCCAGCAGGAGGATGCCACCTTCCAGAAGGAGAAAATTGCGTATCGCATCACCTATTGCAAAAATCAACTGGCGGCCTTGAATGGCCCGACTCCGGATGCCGTCGGTAGTGCAGACGTCAAAACGAAATACGCAACGCTGTTGGACGAGACGAAAACCCTGCGGCAACGCCTGGCAGACCTCGAAGCCAAGCAAGATGCCGGTACACCCACCTCCGTCGAAGCCACGGAGCAACTCAAGAAGCAAAACGTCGCACTGCAGCAGCAACTCCAGACCCTGCGCCAGGCCTCAGTCGAGCAGGCTGAACAACCTGCAGACAACCAGGCGGCGTTCAACGCACTGAAGGAACGCTACAACAGATTAAAGGAAGCCAGCGAACGCCTGGTAACCCGTTACCGCGACGTTGAGGCCGAACTGACCAAACTCAAAACAGCACAGCTTACCACGTCGGACCTGAAGGATAAAATCCAGGTGCTCGAAACCAACCTGTCAGCCGCCTCCGGCGAACTGGAAAAAACCTCGCAGCAACTTAGAAACAGGGACCAGGAACTGACCGCAGTGCGCGGAACCATGAAGGCGGCCTCCGAGAACCAGGATAAACAACTGGCCGACCTGAAGTCACAATTGGCCAGCCTGGAGGCGGCACGTGCAAAGGCAATGACCGACCTCTCCGAAAAAGCTGAAACACTGGACAAACTCAATCTTGCTAAAACGCACACCCAGAAGCAACTTTTGGAGATCCGCGCATCGGAAGCCGAGCAGCGCAAGACACTCGAAACCGATCTGCAAGGCGCGCAAGAAAAAGCAGGCCAGGCCGAGGTTGCCCTTGCAAAGACCCGGGACGAACTCGCGGCAATGCGTAAAAAAGAAAGCGATGCAGCCGGGAGGCTTAGCGCCCAGGGCAAGGAGCTTGAAGCGCTCCAGGGGGAAATCCGTGAACAAGGCAGGGGCGTCGCGAAACTCAACACGCAAATCACTGAGCTGACCAATGCCCGAAAATCGGCCATGGAAGCCACGGCTACCAAGCGTGATGAACTGGACAAGCTGATACTTACCCACAAACGCATCCAGCAGGAAGTGGTCAACGCGAAAGCCCGTGAAGCAAGCAGCCAGAATAAGTTGAAAGAGGTCGACGAGCTGAAAAGCAGTATCGCGGAGGCACGCGGCATGCACGACAAGGCTGCCGGGCAGCTTGCCAAGTACGCGGACGAGCAGGAACGCCTGAACGCCCAGCTTTCCCAGGCCCGGAGCGACCTCGAGAAGAATCGCCGCACGAACCAGGTGCTCGCCAAGGGCGCAGAAGAAAACAAGGTGAACCTGGATGCCCTTCGCAGCTCGTTGAAGAAGCAAGACTTGGATGTCAAGAAACAGGTGCAAAAAAACGAACAGCTCAATCGTGAACTGGCCGATGCGCGCAAGAAACCAGCGATCGACCCAGCGAAAACCAAGGCGCAAATCGCCCAGTTGGAAAAGGAAAAAGCGGAGTTAACGAAGCAGCTACAGGAGCTGGACGTACTACAAGAACAGGTCGATGTGCTGAACAAGAAAATCGCCGAGATGCGGAAGCAGGCCATTCCCATGAAGAAGGCCGGTGAGGAACTAGCTCTTTTGAAGGAAGAACGGGACAACCTGCGCGCTATGAACAAAGACCACCGCCTGTCCATTACGGAAAGCCGGGATCAGCTCACCCGGCTCCAGGCCCTGGTCAAGCAATATGAAAAGAGGGACTCGGAGGAACTCTCGGCCCTGAAGAAAAGTGAGAAATCCTTGCGCAGCCAACTCGCGGACCTGACCAAGGGAAACCAGGAAAGCGAGGCGGGTGCCAAGTCGATCATTGAGAAGCTGGAGGGTGAACTCAAGGCCAAGGTGGCGCAATTTGACGAGCTGAAAACCGCAAACGACAAAAACATGCTCGACCTGGCCAGTCGCACCAAGAAATTGGCTGAGTTTGGAGAGAAGCGAAGTGCGATGGAAAAGATGATAGCCGACATGCACCAGGCCGGCACACAGCAGTCGAATAAATTGCTGAAAGACTACGAAGAGCGTCTCCGGAATCTGGATGCGGAACTCAAGCTGCTCTCCACGGCGAAGGCCGGGTTCGAGGAACAACTGGTCAAGGAGCGAGCCACGTCTGAAAAGCTCGCAGCTGACATCGTCCGTATAGATGGGCAATACGCCAAGAAACAAACCGTAGATAATCAACGGACCCAAAAGTTGAACGAAGAATTCAACGCCTTGAAAAAGCAGTATGCGGAGCTGGAGACGAACAATACCCAGGCCATGGACGACCTGCAGAAAGAGATGGATGTGGTCACGCAGGGGCGCAACATCGCCCAGACCGACCTGAAGTTCTTCCGCAAGAGCTCCGAGGACCTGCAAACCGATTACGCAAGTTTGACCGCCTCCCTCGCCGAGAAAGAGAAAGCCCTGGCGAGCTCCAGGACCGCATTTGAAACCCTGGAGATGGACATTCAAAAAGAACGGGCCACGGCCAACCATACGAACAAGCAACTTCAGCAGGAATCAACGGAGCAGGTCACCCGAAAAACCAAGGAGATCAAGACCCTTGAGGCCGCCCTGGTCGGGGCAAAAGAATCCCAGGCCCGCCTTCAACAGGCTTTAAAGGTCAAGGATACAGCCTCCAGTGAAGCCCGGCAGATAGTCGCGATGGAGCGTGCGCAGGAGATCGGAAAGCATGAAGTGGACCTGGCAAAACGTACCGAAGAACTGAAGGGTTCGGCTGAGAACCTGCAGCTTGTACAGTCGGAAATACAGAAACTCCGCAAGGACCAACAGGCATTTGAATCCCAATCCCTGGATGTCCTGGCTGATAAAACAAAAGCACTGGACAAGTTGAAAATTGAGTACGCAAAAGCGCTGCAGACGAGCACCGACTTAACAAAGAACCTGGAGGGATTGAAGTCTTCGACGGAAGAAACCCACGCGAAACTCGCCAGTAGTGAAGCAGCGCGAAATATTCTTACGGAGGACTCCAAGCGTTCGGTTGCCACGATCAAGGCGCTGCGCACCCAAAACCTGAGTGAACAAAACGAGGCCTCCAAGCAGGCGGCCCTGCTGCAGGAAAAACTCGCTGGCATGATTGCCCAGGGATCTGAAAGCGAAAAACAAGTGGTGGACCTACGGAAACAGATAGCCCGCATGCGGGAACAGCACAATCAGAACCAGGAGGAAATAAGTGATAATCTTTTGGCCGCTCGTGAGGAGACCGAGACCGCCGCGACCCGCCTGCTGCAGAAAAGCAAAGAGATCGAGGCCCTCAACACCGACCTCACGAAAGCCACCACCGACTTGGCGGCATTGCAAAAGAGAACCGAGGCACTCGGGCAGATTGCCGTAACGGAACGTACGCAACATGGCGCGGCCATGAGTATCGTGCAGGAGGAACTCGAAAAGACCTCATCGACGCTCGTGGCGCAAGGCAAGAGGATAAAGGAACTGGACAAACTCATGGTGGAGGCGGAGCAGGTGCTCGCGAACACAAAGACACTCCACGGTGAGACCAAAAGAGAGTGGGATACTGAACGCAAATCCACCGGTAAAACCAGGCAAGCCCTGGAAGACCAACTCGCCCAGCAGCATAAAACAAATCTGGGCCTGCAGGCGGACCTGAAGAAAATGAATGTTGCCCTGCTCAAGGATCAAAAATCCGCAGAGGGCATACAACTGGCCAACAGCGCCCAAGCCAGATCCATGGAGGCATCCATTGCTAAACTCACGGAGGATAATACGAAGCTCAATGAGCACGTGGCGGAGACCACGGTCGCTTCGACGGCCCTCCGCAAAGAGCGTGATTCCCTGATCGCCCAGATCAACGAGGTGAAATCAGACAGTTTTGATCTCCAGAAAAAGCAGGCCGGTATGACGGATGAACTGCGCACGGAGTTGAAAACCTTGAGCGCGGATCGCAAAGCTGCGATTACATCCCAGGCCAACCTGTCGGAAAAAATCAAAGCGCTATCGCTTGACGGCGAGAAAGCTGAACAGGCCATGACGCGCATCCAGGCCCAATTCGCCCAGGGGCAAGCCGAGGGCGACGCGCTTAAGGAGTTACTGGCAGGGCGAGATCGTTCCCTGAAATCCCTGGAGGTAGACAAGGCGAAATTGGAAGGACGGGTCCTCGCCATGTCGGATAGCGAATCCAAGTTGGCAAGCTCCGCGAAACAAGCGGCCCAGGCCCACCGCGAAGACTTGCAGCAGGTTCAAAAACAACTGGCCGAGATCAACGCAGAGAACGCGTTGACCCGGAAAAAAGCCGCGGCCGGGGAAAAGGCTTCTGCGGCCATACAGGAGACCCTCAATGCAGCGTTGGTGGAAGCGAAGAAGGCCAACCAGACCGCGACCACTAACCTAGGAAAATTGAGTGAAGACCTCGAGCTGCTCCAGGCGGAAAATCAGGATCTGCAGGACTTGATCGCCGCGTCACAGAAAGAGGCGGAGAATCAACGCCTTGCCATGGCTAGGGAAAAGCAGCAGGTACTGGAAGACTTTAATGCCCAGCTTAAATCCGCCGCAGCGGATGCTGAAAAATCCAAGGGCCTGATTGACCGGCAAGAGTCGATGCTGGCCGATTTTAAAGCGGCACAGAAAAAGGAAGCTGGAGAATTCACCCGCCTACAAAGGCAACTCACCGCGGCCCTGGAACAACAGGATGAACAGAAGGTGGAAATGAAGGCGAGTAAGGGGGCCTTAGAACAATTAAACCGGGGACTGGAGACAAAGGATGAAAAACTGGCCGGCATGCTCACCCGCCAGAAACAGTCCGCCACCGAGCTTGCCGCAGCAAACCGGCAGATTGCCGAAATCCAGGAAATCCAGGCCCAGGCCAAGGAGAATGCACTCGCTCAGGCAAGCGCCCTGAAGGATAGCCGGAAAGACCTGGAACAGAGTCGTGATGAGACCGAGCAGGCCCTTGC
>JAPYUI010000076.1:16314-19697 GCA_029936175.1 Kiritimatiellia bacterium | reverse complement strand
GCTGCTTAGCCACCGGCCGGATCCCGCCCTGGTTATCCACCAGTTCCATCGGGGCCGAAATCAACCCGCGGACGCGTTTCAGCAACTCGTCACGGCCAGCCACCGTCGGCCCCGGCTCGTGGACATTCCAGTTAAATGTTGCACCCACACGAAACAGGTCTCCACCCAGCGGCAAGCAGAAAACCCCGGAGCTGAGAATGTGGTCGCTCGACAAATCCGGAATCCGCAAGGTCAATAAATCACCGTGCGCATTACGAAACGGAAGATGCCTGAACCACGGGTTCATAGCCGATCGATATCCCTCGCAAAAAATAACGTGCTCGGCATCCGGGAGATCCACCGGATTCACCTCCCGCTCCTCAAGAATACCCCGCGCCAGGAAAGCCTTCCGCATGTGACCAATCAGCCCGTCGATATCCACCCACCCGCTGCCATGCAACGCAAAGCCTCCCCAGGGATGGTGCACGGGCATATCCCGTTCATCCGGCCCGAAATCCAACCCGCGATACGGCTCCAGGGAAGGGTGGCTCCGCTTCTCCATCCACAAAGCCTTTTCTTCTTCCGAGAGGAAGATACGTAGCGTATCGAGGGGGTGAAAAAATGATGCGTCGAATGCGCGTTCGAGTGTCGGATAATAATCAACCAGGCAGGCGAGAAGTTCCTTCGCCTTCCAGGTTAGCACGAATCGTTTCCCCGTGATGGGGGTAAACAAGCCCGCAGCGACCGAGGAAGCCGAACCTGCATGCCCGCGATCCACCACCCGAACGTCCACCCCGCGCTGGATAAATTCCCAGGCGAGCAGGCTCCCCGCCAATCCTTGCCCCACAATCAGGACATCCGGCTTCAATTATGCACACTTTTTCGCATTGTAGGGCTGACGGAACGGCTTATAATCATAAGGTCTTACCAAAACCCGTGCATATCGGAGCATTCTTATGAAGGTAAAGTTCTATTTTCTCCTCATCCCCTGCCTGGTGCTGTCCATGACCCAGGCAAAGGATAATCTGTCCGACCCCCAAGCGGTCGACGTGCAGGAAGCCGAAGAGGACGGACCCGCCGAACCGGCCGCCAAGCCCCCACTTGCCACCCTGCTGGATGAAGAGTCAGCGGAAGATGCCGAACTCGAGGCCTTGCGGGTCGAAATCATTCGCCTAGCCCTGGTGAGGGACCGAATGAGCCTTGAAGCCGGCATCGAAGAGGAGGAGCGCAGGCGCGCACACGAATCTGAATTCCTGGAAAAAGAAGCACTGGATTTCAAGCTGAGCATGCAAACCGCCCGGCTCAATACGGAACTTGCCGAAGCCAAAATGGACATTGCCCGGCTGACGACCGAAACGGAATTGATCGAAAAAAAGCTCGCCCACCGGGTCGCCGAGCAGAAGTTGATCCTGGATACCGAGCTCGCCGACCTCAAGAGAGAGGAGGCCTTGCTGAAAGCCAGGAATGATCTCCTTACGGCCCAGAACCTGGAGAAGATAAATAAGCTGAAGATACGCGATGCCCAGCTTAAATCGGAAAAGATCCGGCAGGAATCCGAGATGGCCAAGCTGGAGCTTGATATTCGCAAGCACGAAAAGGAAAATCAATTTGAAGCCCTGGCCGATCGCAACAAGATCACCTACCTGGAGAATCCCCTCCAGGGTAAATCCCTGGTGATCAGCGACCGGCGGATCGAGCTGAATAATGTCATCACCTACACCACGGCCGACCACGTCAGCGAACGCATCAACTTCTACAACAACAAGAGCTCTAAGCTCCCGATTTTCATTGTCATTGATTACAACCCCGGGGGATCCGTAATGTCCGGTTACCGGATCTTGAAGGCCATGAAAGGCAGCCAGGCTCCCGTCTACGTTGTCGTGAAGTCCTTCGCCGCGAGCATGGCTGCGGCCATTACGACCCTCGCGGATAAATCCTTCGCCTATCCGAACGCGATCATCCTCCACCACCAGATGTCCTACGGCATCCGCGGGAACCTCACCCAGCAGAAGGAAATGCTCGACGAATCTGCGGAATGGTGGCAACGCCTGGCCGGGCCGATCGCCCAGAAGATGGGCCTGACCCTGGATGAATTCATCACCCGGATGTACGAGAACAACTCGGATGGCGACTGGGTGGAGTTTGCAGACAAGGCGGTTGAACTCAAGTGGGTGGACCATGTTATCGAGGAAATCCGTGAGACCTCGCTGCTGAGGAACCCCGACATAAAGTTTAAGTCGACACCAACTATTCCGACCCGCACCACGCTGGAAGATGAGGCGGGCGACAAAGGGGAGTACGAACGCCTGCCCCGATTGATCCCTTTCGACTTCTACTACCTGTATGATCCGTACGGATATTACCGCCTCTGAGGGGTTATAGCAGGTGCGGGAATCCATAGAGCTTGAACCGGTCGTCGACCGGTTCGAAACAAAAGGCCATTACATCGAGGCCGTTCCCCATGGCAGTGGCCACATCAACGAGACCTATCTCGTTCGACAACAACACGGCCATGACGAGGTGCGGTACATCCTCCAGTTAATCAACCAGTACGTGTTCAAGAAGCCGGAACAAATCTGTGCCAACCTCCGCCTCATTCTCCCGCACAAACGAGAACGTCTCGCCCGGGAACCGGACCTCTACACGCGGGAGATCCTGGAATGCCTGCCCGCAGTTGACGGCCTCGATTACGTGATTGATGACAAGGGGAATTTCTGGCGCCTGACTCATTTTGTCGAGAACGCATCCACCTACGACATTATCCAGAACCCGGAACAGGCCTACCAGGCGGCACGGGGCTTCGGCGAATTTCAGTACTTGCTTCATGACTTCTCACCGGAACCGCTGCATGAAATCATTCCCGATTTTCATTACACACCCAAGCGCGTAGAGACCCTGGAAAGGGCCATTGATGCCGATGAATATAACCGCGCGGGGCAAGCACGGACCGCCATCGCCTTTGCCGAGCAGCATAAATCCATCTCCGCGAAGGTGGTCGACGGCCTGGCCGATGGCAGCCTCCCCCTGCGGACCACGCACAACGACACCAAGCTGAATAACGTCATGCTGGATGACCGGAGCGGAGAACCGGTCTGTGTCATCGACCTCGACACCGTCATGCCCGGCAGCAGCCTATATGACTTTGGCGACATGATGCGCACCGCCACCTGCTTTGCCGCCGAGGACGAGCTCGACCTCGACAAGATTAACGTGGAGATGGACGTATTCAACGCAATCAGCCGTGGCTACCTGAGCATTGCGCGAAACTTCCTGACACCCGGGGAGATCGACCTCCTGGCCTTCTCCGGCCAGTTAATCACGTATGAGATCGGCATCCGATTCCTGACCGACCACTTGAATGGTGATCATTATTTCAAGATTCACCGGGAAGGTCATAATCTGGA
>JAPYUI010000076.1:11445-16214 GCA_029936175.1 Kiritimatiellia bacterium | reverse complement strand
AGGAGAACCGCCGGCACACCTCGAACTCACTCAACCTCAATTCGAAACACTCCCCGGGGGGCATCCGGCAAGGGGTATATGTTCACCGGCGGTGTGGCGTGAATCCCGCTCGCCTGGACCTGTAAAGCCGACTCGCCCAGCTTGAGATCATCCGCCACGACAATCCGATACGTCCTCCCCGCTGCGCTCGACCAGTGAATACACAAGTCGCCGTTCACATCAAAATTTGTGAGAATCCGGAGCAGGGACGCTACGGAAAAGGGATCGGTTCCGGCGTACCACTCACCGTAATCGCTCATCCGGTCGCCATCGCTGTCCTTCGCCGGATCATTCGCACGCAGGAGGTCGTAACCAATTGCATACTCGCCACCGTCCGGAAGCGTATCCCCATCGCTGTCGGTACGAAGTGGGTCGCTGCCAAGCAGGGTCTCCAGGTAGTCGCTGAGCCCGTCGCCATCCGTATCCCCGGATACCGGGTTTGAACCCTGCAGGTATTCCAGGAGATCCAGCAGGCCATCGCCGTCCGTATCATTGTAGGAACCCGCCACCCGGGGGTCCAGGCCGTGTGCCACTTCAAAACCATCCGGTATACGGTCACCATCACTGTCCTGCGACAGGGGCAAGGTCCCCTGCACCTGCACCTCATCGCCATCGGATAGGCCATCGCCATCGGTATCGGATAAATATGCGGCGGTGTTATGGATGAACACCTCGTCGCCGTCGGGCAGACCGTCCCCATCGGTATCGGGGAGCAAGGGGTGGGCACCCGCCAGCAACTCCTCTACATTCGTCAGGCCATCGCCATCCGGATCCGCGCCTGCATCCGCAACCCGGGGATTCGTACCATGCAGGACTTCGACATCGTCACGCATGCCGTCACCATCCGTGTCAGCCAGCAAGGGGTTGGTCAGGTGGGTGTTCACTTCTGAGCCATCTTTCAATCCATCGTCATCCGAATCAGAATCCGCGGGATTCGTCCCGGCAGCCACTTCCTCTCCATCCAACAAATCATCACGATCGCGATCGGCCAGCCGGGCAAGATGTCCATTCGCCAGTTCGTAGAAATCGCTCAGCCCGTCGTTATCCGTATCCGGATTCGATGGATTCAAATAGGCCGCAAACTCGGCACTGTTACTCAGGCCATCCCCATCGAAATCCGATGCCGCATCGTTCACATGCGGATCCAGCCCGTAAGCGGTCTCCCAGCCATCCCACATGCCGTCGCCATCGGTATCACGCACGAAGGGGTTGGTCAGGTAAAGGGTCACCTCCGCTCCGTCATTCACCCCGTCATTATCCGTGTCACCCAGCAATGGATTTGTCCCATGAATCAAGACCTCATCCCCGTCCGGCAGGCCGTCATAATCGCTGTCCCCGGCATAGGCCTTCGTGCCCCGGGTGTATTCGTCCAGATTGTTTAAGCCATCATTATCCAGGTCGTAAAGTCGATCATCGGCGATGGGATTCAAGCCCTGTGCGATTTCCCAGCTGTCCGGCAAGGTATCTCCATCGCTATCGGCGGACGCAGGATTCATCCCGTTATCGACCTCCCACCCATCCGGCAAGCCGTCGCCATCGGAGTCGACCAGGCCTGGATGCGAGCCATAGACCCCGACCTCATCCCCGTCGTCGACCCCATCCTTATCTGTGTCGGGATTTGCAGGATCGGTCCCGTGTGTATGGACTTCTACGCCATCTGACAAACCATCGCCATCACTGTCCGGCACACCGGGAAAGGTCTCGTACAGCCACTCCAAGACCGCGACCAAGCCATCCAGATCAGCATCCGATTCCGAATCGGCCACCTGCGGATCCAAGCCATGAACGATTTCCCAATCGTCCGGCATGCGGTCCGCGTCACCGTCCAAGGCGCTTGTAGCACCCTGTGGTGCATCGGGCGAGGGCCGGTCGAGGGGGGAGGGATCCAGGAGGTCCGACACGCCATCGAAATCCGAGTCAGCCTGTTGCACGGAGGTGCCGGCCAGCCACTCCGCATGATTAGTCAGACCATCACCATCGGCATCCTGCCCCGCGTCATGAATCAACGGGTCCAGGCCCTGGGTAATCTCCCAGCCATCCGGCATCCCATCGGCATCCGTATCCGGATTATTCGCGTGCGTCGCGCCATGGACTTCCTGCGCATCCCCCAAGCCATCGGCATCTGAGTCCCCGTGCAAGGGGTGTGTACCCGCCACCGCCTCCTCCGCATTGGTCAATCCGTCTTCATCCGGATCTCCCCCGCCATCCGCCTGAAAGGGCTCCAAACCGTGCAGGGACTCCCAGGCATCCAACATACTATCCCCATCGCTGTCGGCAGTTGGAGCCGGTATCGGATTAATCACCAGGGCGGGATCGCCAAACAAGTTGTAGAACAACAATTCCGGCGAGTTGAAGTTATACGCCCACAGCTTCGCGAATCCATCCTGCAACGCTCGACCGAGCCGATACGTCTTCCGATTCATCACCGAGTCGTAAAAGCCATGGGCGATTTGAGCGGAAATAATTTCCAGGGCTTCCGTGGTCGCCGCAATGGAGGCCACCGCTCCAGCCGACTGCTCCAGGAGGGCCTCCGTCAGGGATTCGCCCCCATGGAAATGACCGGACTGGCAGGCAAATATCGGCACCACCGGGTATACACCATTGCCCAGGTTATACGCGTCTATGGTGTTAAATAAATCGTCCGCCCCACCAAGTCGACTATGCAGTCCATGCCCGATATAATTGATGAAGCGACGATCGGCATTGAAATGATTCACGATCGCCTGGGAAACGGTCGCCGCAGATTGATCATCCAGGTACGCGGTAAAGGACGTTGTCCCGTTTGGATCGAAGTACGCTGCCTTCAGTTCCTCGGAACGCCCTTTAAAATTCCCGGCGGGCCCATTCTGGTCCGCGACCCAGAGTACACGACGTTGCCAGGTCGCTGAAGGGGCCACCGCTTCGAAGGCCTGGATCTTATTGATGACCTGATCGACCACGGCGGGTTGATCACTGGCGATCCGCCCCATGGCAATATCGACCAGGATGTCGTTTCCCTCCACCGCACCATACCACATATCCTGTGCTGCCCAATGAAACGAGGCGGAGCCCATGTGAGTGGGCACATACTCAACCCAACCTTGTCCCAGGTTGTTCTTCGGATCATAGGTCGCGTCGCCGATCAAAACAACATAACGCGGACCCGGGCGCTGCCAGTGGTGTCGAGCGTAGCCGATAAATTGCTTCAGGGCATCCGCATCGCGTAGGCCATACCCGAATTCCTGGTAAATTTCATCCATGTACACGACACGGGATTCCAGGCCCTGGCTTTGCCGATAATCAGCGAGTCGATGTGCTTGGGTCGCCAAGCCCGGATGCGTGATGACTAGATAGTCTGCCCGGTTTCTCGGGTTCGCCAAGCCTGCGATAGGTACCTTTTCAATACCGTCGATGCTCAATATATGCGCTTCATCGCTCATGAAATAACAACGGCGATCCTCGTTAATACAGCCGAAGCGTACGGCTACGTCACCCTGGGTATGCATGAGGCGGCGGGGTTCAGCGGGATCCGTGATGTCCATCACCCAGGTCGTGCCCGCAGTGAATCCCGTGACCTGAACGTTTCGAAAACCGGAAGCGACACAAAACATCAACTGGCCGTCACGCGCAGCAAAGTTGCGTTCAAAACTCAACAACATGTCCTGTACGTATCCCGCCTGTAACCCGGTCTGCGTGAGCAGAAAAGACAAGCTGGTCGTGGGTGCCAGGCTCGTCTGGGGAAGGAGATAGGACTGGTAACTGTTCCCGGTGCCTGAAAAAGTCATCGACCCCAGCAACGCACCATTCTCCTTCACCTGGACAACCTGCAAGGGTTGGTTGTAGTGCGTGGCGTTCCGATCCGCGATCCGGTAAATCAACTCCGGCGCGGCATCGCTGGCGGCCTGATCCGTGGAAAAACTAACGGATCGTTCCTCGTCGTTGACAATGACCTCCGCGAACCAATGATCAAACGAATCGTCATGAGGGAGGTAGCCGGTGATGATATAACGGTTTGGATCGTGTATCTCCACCTCGCGGTACGATGCTTCGTCCGGAATACCAGGCAAAGGTGCGCCATTGACGACCTGCATCCGCAACCCCCGACCGCCTATGGCGAGCCAATAAACATTCTCGTCGGAGTAGACACCCCGAAACGCTTCGCCATAGAAGAGCACATAGTCCGATTCGCTGAACAGTCCCTCGGTTGTCCGGAGAAGTGCAACTTCTCGATCACGACTGTACAGCCGGATCTGGTCGCCCACCAGTTGATCCGCCGCGAAACCCGCATCGACCAGGGCCGCGTGTGAAATCCGATACAGGCCATTCCCCGCCACGGTGAAACGATGCTGCGCCTGGGCAAGCGCCCCGCTGCGCCGTGGAGCAAAAACAGCGGCGCTACCCTCGTCCATCTCCGGGAACAAGGGGCCACTCCGTCCCGCTTTCCACGCGGTCAGGGGTGGCAGTTCCACCGCGGCTAAGGACGATAAAAAAGCACCGGTCCCACACAGGATCCACAGGATCCCTCTCAGTTTTGTTAAAATCACTGGGCACATGTGCAAAGCTGCTTGAATATCGATGAAAACGGGGACTTTTCGGGACCACCCGGGCGCCGGGTTTGTATGCGCAAGAACCGTGCCTTGGGACAAGGTACGACGGGCGGAAAGTCCGGTCCTGGAATGAACGGGAGAAAAGGAAGGACCCCTACCGGTAAAACCCGAAGGTCCCGTTCCGGTTCGTCGTCCGCAGGGTCT
>JAPYUI010000076.1:0-11345 GCA_029936175.1 Kiritimatiellia bacterium | reverse complement strand
GACCCCTACCGGTAAAACCCGAAGGTCCCGTTCCGGTTCGTCGTCCGCAGGGTCTTCTCGTCGACGAACAGCAGGCCGTGTGGACTGTTCGGATCCGGGATCCGGTGCAGGATGACCAGCTTTCCCTCTTTGATCGCACCAAAAACCAGGGTCACGCCCGCACCCGCCCCCTCCGTGCAGACCCAATGCACGCCATCCGGATGAAAATTGAAATTCGAACAGGGGCCCTCCAGCTTGAGAACAAAGTGATCCGCTGCCTCGTAGAGGTCGCTCCTCAAGCTCGCAGCTCGAATTCGTTCGAGCCGATGGCTTACTTCCGGGTCATCGCTTTGCATTCCAGCCAATTGTTCAATGATCGCTTCACCAGCTGTAAGTAACTGCCGGGTGGCGGATTCCCGAACGGCAAACCGGGAAGCACCCAACTGGGAAACCAGCTTCGCAAGGTCTTCCGGCTGTAGCTTCCGTCTGGCTTCGGGCGGCTTCATCGGCCAGTAGTACAAGGCCTTCTTTCCGGCCGCAATGATACTCCGGTGGTCCCCGGGATGCACGCGACAAACAGACAGGACCTCCTCGTTACCCGAGAGGGTCGCGAGCAAGGTCCCGGACATCAGGTCCCAGACGCGGAGCGTCTTGTCGGAGGAAATGCTGAATAATCGGCGGTTGTCCTGGCTGATCTCAATCCAGCGCACGCTGGATTTATGCCCTTTGAACTTGAGGATGCGTTCGCCACTGGCCACGTCCCAGCTCACCAAGCGCTTGTTATCTCCGGCGGTTGCCAGCTTACGCCCTTCATCATAGAAGCGCACCTGGTTCACATCGTCGCCCAGGTTAAACTGGTTCACCGTTTCGCCCGAGGCCAGGTCGAGCATGTAGGCGACACCATCCTCCGCAGCGGCGACCAGGCGATTGGATGCACCATGCAGGCTCAAGTGGTTGATGTCCACTCCTGGCAACCAGGTCTCAATCAGGGAATGATCGGCTTTGTTGCGCAAGAGAATCCCCTTGTCCGAACCGAGCTCGATGGTGCGTTTACCATCGGGCAGTTCGTGGAAGGATTTGACATAACCCAGCTTCACCGGGCCGGGAGCGGGATACATCCGTTCGCCGCTCTCGACATCAAAGCGGCATAGGAGTTGTTCACAACCGCAAAGGACCTGCTTGCCGTCGATACTGAAATCCACGCCATAATGCGTCTTGCCCGGCAAGGGTATCTTGTGCAATTCCGCCCCGGTCTTTCCGTCGAGGATATAGAGGTGGGCATCGTCACAAATCGCGGCAACGCGATCCCCTCTCGGCGACCAGGCGCCATTGCGCACGTCCTCGGGAAAAGCCGCTGTCCACACCGCCTTATTGCCGTCACTCGTCCAGCATTCAACCCCGCTATCGGCAGTGAATACCAGAAACCGTTTGCGATTCGGCGCGAGGGCCAGGGTGTAGATGCAGCCCGTTTTACGGTTTATTTTATCCAGCTCCTCGCCTGAACGGACATCCCACCGCCGCACGCTCTTGTCATTCGAAGCGGTAATGACTTCTTTTTCGTCGAGAAAAAATACGCTGTACACCGACGAAGAGTGACCCTTCAACTCCATCGCCTTCTCTCCCGAGACACGGTCCCAGAGCAGGCAGAGATCGTCTCGATCCGTTGCCGCAATTAACGACGCATCCGCATTCACCGCCAGGCGGAAAACCGTATCGCCATGGGGATAGCTTCTGAGCTCCTTGCCACTAGCCATGTCCCAGAGCGTCACCGCCTTGTGGCCGCCAGCGGTGATCAACTGGGTCCCCTTGAGGATCGGCAAGGCAAACCAGACATCCGCACCCTCGGGATGCAAAAAGCGCCTCAACTCGTTGCCCGTCTCAAGATCCCAGATTCGCGCCGTGCCATCCCGGGCTGTGGTGAGCACCCGGTGACCATCGGCCAGTACATGAACATGGGTGATTGTACCGGCGTGGAGAAAGGATGGATCTCCACGGAGCTCCACCAGGTTTAGCTGCGTGGGATCAAATGCCCGGGTCCATACCGAGGCCAGCAGGAAAGGAATCGCGATGTACCGCCACATGGAGTTGATCGTAACAGGCTGCCAAGGAACTCGCAAGGGCCCCCTTCCCCCTGGCACCTTATTCACCTGGAAACGATAATACCGTAAAAGAAGTCCGCCAAGAAAACCGGGGATAAGATGCCCAGCGTCTGCATCGCGATTTACGTCGATTGGGCCAGCCTCTGTGCAGGGTTTATTTGCCGGGATTGCCCTTGGCTCTTCCACGAGTCCAATTAAGCTTTGCCCATGGTGAAACCCACCCACGTCTCGCTATCCAGCGCGGTCTACCTGGTCGTGGCCAGCATGATCGGCACCGGGGTGTTCACCAGCCTTGGATTCCAATTGCTCGGCATCCAATCCGGCTTCATCATCCTGCTGCTCTGGTTGACCGGCGGGTTGCTCGCCTTCTGCGGTGCCGTCTCTTATGCGGAATTGTCCGCTGCGCTTCCGCGCTCCGGTGGTGAGTACCACCTGCTCTCCCGGGCCCTACACCCCCTGGCGGGCTTTCTCTCCGGCTGGATCTCGGCCACCGCGGGTTTCGCTGCACCGATCGCGCTCGCGGCAATGGCCTTTGGATCGTATGTCTCCGGCGTGTTTCCAGGCCTGCAGGCCCTGCCTTGCTCCTTTACGATTGTACTCCTGGTGACACTTGTGTTCCTGCGCCCCATCCGGACGGGCAGCCGCTTTCTCATGCTGTTTGCCCTGCTTAAAATCAGCCTGATCATTATTCTTGTCGGCGCGGCGTTCATATTGGTTGACCCGCAGCCGGTTTCCTTTGCGCCTCGCGCATCAGAACTGGGTATGGTCTTCGGGGGAAACTTTGCCGTGTCGCTCATGTACGTGATGTACGCCTATGCCGGGTGGAACGCGGCAACCTACATCGTCAACGACATCAAGGACCCGCAACGCAATGTCCCGCGCTCGCTCTTGATCGGCACCGCACTGGTGACCGTTTTGTACACCGGTTTGAACGCCGCATTCCTGTGGGCGGCACCGATCGACCAGTTGAAAGGCGAACTGGAAATCGGGCTTATTGCGGGCCAGGCCGTCTTCGGGCCCACAGGAGGAAAAGTGATGGCGCTGTTCATCGCCCTCGGGTTGATCAGCGCCATCAGTGCCCTGACCTGGGCCGGTCCGCGGGTGACGCAGATGATGGGGGAAGATTACCCGCTCCTGCGCTGGTTTGGAAAAACGAACCCACAAGGCGTACCGGCGAACGCCACCGTGTTCCAGGCGACACTGGTCGGCCTGCTTCTCCTGACCGCCACCTTCGAGCAGGTCCTCATCTACATCCAATTCGTGATCACCTTGTCTTCCTTCCTCACCGTGCTGACGATGATGATCCTGCGCGTCCGCGAACCGGATCTCCCGCGGCCTTATCGCGCCTGGGGATACCCGCTCACCCCCCTGTTGTTCCTCGGAATCACCGGGTTCACCCTGGTGCAGGTGTTTACCCAAAAGCCCCTGGAGTCCCTGGCGGGACTGGCCACCCTGCTGCTTGGTTTGGCCCTGTACCTTGTATGCCGGGTGGCATTCAAGGACCCGACACGACCCAAGCCGGACAGGGCGGCCTAGGCCTCCCTTTTAAACGCACGACAGATATCGACCATGCACTTGATATTGTCGGGGGGAACCGGCGGGGCGATGGAGCAGGCAGAGGACAGAATAAATCCGTCCATTCCATTGGCCCCGATGTTCATGGTTTGGCTCACATCGGCCGTGACCTGCTCACGGTCGCCGCGCAACAGGGTGTTCACCGGGTCGATGTTCCCCTTGATGAACATCTTGCCATTCAACGCTTTCACGGCATCGGGTAAATCGACATTACCGAGCGGTGGAGGATCGAGGCATTCAATGCCGGACACCCCGGATTCACACATGAGATCAAGGCGATCGCCAATGGCCCCGCAGGTATGCGTGTAGCTGTATCCGCCCTCGGCGCGAACGGCCTCAGCGATTTGACGTTCACAGGGCACGATAAACTCCGCATACATATCGCGCGAGAGGAACCCCATCCCCGCAAAAGGGCTGCTGATCTTGATCGCATGGGCCCCACGACGCACCTGGGCCACCGCGAGGGCAACCGACCACTTGGTCACCCGGTCGAGCAGGGCAAAGGTCTTTTCCGGGTCGTCCAGCGTGGCCATCAAGCCTTCCTCCATGCCGAGAATGTTCATCATGTGGTCGAAGGGTGCGCGGACTTCACCGTGCACGGAATGGGTATCCCCGATGGCGGCAATCACCCGGTCAATCGTACCGAACACCCTGTCGGGAATGTCCTCGGCACGGTCGTACGGCAGCGTAGCCTTGCTGGCCTGGAAAACCATATAACTCTCCGGTGCCCAGGCGAGCGGGTTCTCGACATCGAGTTCATCCAGCTCGGGAAAGACAAAATCGGCGTTCTTCTTGTAGTAGCTATCATCATCGCGGGTGCATTCGATGCGCGAGCCATCGTCCAGGTAAAGGGTGGGAACCTCGGCATCGTAATCTTTCCTGTCCACCATATCGGGGAGCGAACTCACCCGGCCGGGTTTATGGCAGAGGATGCCATCGAAATCGTAGTTTTCCCGCATCTGGAGCAGGCAGTCGGTCCAGACTTCATCCGAGAGAAAATAATCGATCGGATGGATTCGGGTATTGATCACCGTGTGGCCATTGGCCATCTGGCACATGACCGGGATCTCGTCCGGCCGTTGCTGATTCATGGCGGCTTCTACGCGTTCTTTCGGGGTCATGGAGTCGGTACCGGTGGGTTGGTGGTTGACTGAGACATCAGCGGCCGATGCAGTACAAGGTTTCCTGGCGTTTGCCCCCACCCCGCTGGGCGGTCCGAAGATAAATGCGGCCGCCACAGACACTGGGGGTGGCAAAGGTGTCGTTCCCCAGTTGGTTCCTGGCCCGCAAATTGAATTTATCCGGTCGGGCTTCGAAGAAATAAGCCGTACCCTGTTCGCTTACAGCCAGTAGGCGGTCCTTCACCAGCACCAGCGAGGTGCTGAAATCCCCCTTGAGCCTGGCCACCCATTTTTCTTTTCCGGTTCTCGCCTCCCAGCAATAGGTGATGCCCTTGTCCGTTACCGCATACAGGTGACCCTTCACCGCCAGCATCGAGGGCGCGTACACCTTCTTCTTCACGGTCCAGATCGCGGTTCCCGGCTGACTGGCCGACACGCAGGAGGTAATGTGGTCCGGGTAGCCGCCGGAGCCGAATACCAGGTCACCGAGCGCGACGACCGAACCCACGCATTCCACCGTCGTCGCGGGGGTACTCCAGAGTTCTGTTCCCGTCGCCGGGTCATAGGATGAAATGGTTTTCGCCCCATTGATCACGAACTGGTCCGTTCCGTTCAGCTTCAGCAGCACCGGGGAGGCGTGATTGGGCTCCTTCGAGCGAGCCGTCTTCCAGGCGATGTCACCGCTGTCCTGCTTGAGCGCCACAATCGCGCCCCGTGCCAGATGCTCGATGGAAAGAAGTACGAGGTCCTTGTAGATCGTGGGTGAAACCGAGAAGCCCCAGAGCGAGGCAAAATCCATGATGGGTTTCTGCCAGATGATGCGGCCTTCCGTGTCGACCTTGCTCATTACGATCTTCTCAGCGTTGTAAAAGGGCAGGTACACCGCGCCGTCGTGGTACGCGGGGGTCGAGGTCGCATAGCTGTTTCGCTCGTGAATCTTGCCCTGGACACCCGTGGTGTGGAGATCGGTTTTCCATTGGGCTTCGCCACTTGTCCGGTCAAAGGCCATGAGGGCCTGGTATTCACCGGCCTCCGCCGTACTGATGAAGACCTGCTTGCCGACAACAATCGGGGAAGAATGACCTTTCCCGGGAAGCTCCGCCCTCCAGAGGATATTCTTGTCAGGACCCCACTCGCTCACAATGTCCTGGGGTGCCGCGATGCCATTGTGATTCGGTCCCCGCCAGGAGGACCAGTCCGCACGGGGTACGGTACCGAGGGCTTCCGATTCCTGCGGCAAAAGCGGCTTGCCGGGGAGCCCATCTACCGGGCCTTGACCGCAGCCGTTAACGATGAGCAGCAACAGGCAACATGTAAACCGCATCCTCATGCCCACCAAGGTGTGGGATTCCAACCGAATCGTCCAGCCGAAACGTAGAAACCGCGAGGAGTAACAGCCGAAACAGCGGTTCAACACCCGGGAATTTACGGAACCCGGGGAAAAGGGTTAACCGGGGGAACCGGTTCACCCACCTCACCACTGCGCAACAGATCCTTTACAAGGATCGTGGTTTTCACTTTTCCGGGCCAGGAAGTGATCGCCATATCCTTGAACGTATAGATGCCGTCGAGCTCCTGCAGGCCTTTCATCTCGATTTCGCGGATCTTTTCCCCTTGCGCATCAAAGACGGTCGCCGCGCGAACCAGGGTTTCCGCCTGGTCAATCTGCAGACGCACGCGGGAATAGGTCTGGCGGAGCTCGACGGGGGGCTCAAGGTCTACAAGCCACACCTTGCGGATGGTTTTTTGGGACTGGGCGATGGTTTTCGCCTGTGGCCACCAGAGAAAGGACAGGCTCAAGTCGTACCAGGTAAAGGGCGCGTTCTTAAGCATCTGCGTCGACACAAAATCCTGTTTCCGCAGCAGGTTCGCACCTTCGAAATAGGTGAATCGCGCGTTCCCCTTGATCCACTCAACCACCACCTTCTCGATCGGCATCCCCTTGAGGTCGAAGATGGTGTAGCTCCCATGCGGTATATCAGCACCAAAATCCATGGTGCTCTCCGCTTTCACCCGGGTGATTTCATCCGGTCCCGAACGAACGCTGGTCACGGTTTTCAGCGTGGCCTTAAGGGTGATGGGTTCGGCAGGAAGGCGGTCGCGCACGGCCTGGAGCAGTGCATTTCCATTGGGTAAAACCACCCGTGGAATCACCTGGTCGGCCACGTCCTGCCCAAAAGCAGACGCCACGAGAAAAAGGACGGGGGAAAGGGCGTGTCGAAGGACCTTTTTCATCCGGTACGGTACTCCACTATCCCATCTGATTCCACTGTGGACGACCCCGGCATTCCCGACCTCGCTCATACGCCTTTCAGCCGGCCGATCGGCGGGAGCTCCCCCGCCAGAGGGGCCGCATAGTCAATAAAGGCCTGGGTCACATTGTTTCCGGATTTATGAATATACCTGGCCGGCATGTGGCGGGTTTCCTTCGCCACGCTCTTCAGCGGTACACGCGCGTAGTATACGGCGTACTTTTTACCCGGTTTACGCTTAATCGCGATGCTCCCATTGGCGAATTCTTCGATCGAGCAGCGTACGGCGAGCGTGGCAGAGGCGCGAGCTTCCCGCGCATCAGTTTCCGAAAATACACCCGGGAAGGAACGCTGCAGATAACCAAAGGTATCCGCCCGGACACGTTTAATCTTCGTCTTGGCTTTGATTTCATTCGCGAGAATGTCACCGAGCGCCCCCGTTCCGCTGAGTTGAGCATTACCATGCGAGTCGACTTCTTTGGTCACCTTGGAAATGATCGGCACACCCTTGTTGTCGCAGATGCCTTCGGATACTGCGACGAGGCAGCGACCATATTTTCGATACACCGCCTTCACATCACGCACGAAACGGGGCAAGGAGAAGGGGCGTTCCGGCAGATAGATCAGGTGCGGCCCATCATCCGGGTACCTGCGCCCAAGCGCTGCGGCCGCGGTCAGGAATCCGGCATCGCGACCCATCACAACGTTGATCTTCACGCCTTCGAGGGCCCGATTGTCCAGGTTGTCGCCCATGAAGGCGCTGGCCACGAACTTGGCGCTGCTGCCAAATCCAGGCGTGTGATCATTTTGCCGGAGATCGTTGTCGATCGTCTTGGGAATATGGAAGCAACGGAATTCATACTGCTGCTTGCGCGCTTCTTCGTTAATGATGTGCGTGGTTTCCGCGGTGTCGTTTCCGCCGATATAGAAGAAATACCGCACACCATATTTCTGAAGCACCTGGAAAATATTCGCACAGTCCGCCGGCGTCGGCTTTTTGCGCACAGAACCCAGGCCGGATGAAGGGGTAAGGGCAACGGCCTCCAGATTCCTTTTTGTTTCCTTTTGCAACTCGACGAAGTCCTCGTCGAGAATGCCCTGGATTCCGTGCAGGGCACCATAGATTTTCTTGATGTTCTTCTGGGTTTTCGCTTCCAGCACCGCACCAACCAGGCTCTGGTTGATGACCACCGTGGGTCCGCCACTCTGGGCAATCATCATATTGCCGACAAGGTCTTTCGGTTTTGTCACTTTTGTTACCATGGGCCTTCCGATCCGTTGGGGTTTAAAGGGGTTTCAGCTCCCGCAGAAACCGTGATGTTGACTAGCAGGATGGCCGCTTCTTTCAAATCCCTAATTTCAGATTTCAGCGGCCTCGCCCGACCCTGTGAGCCCCCTGCCCGGCTCTATCGCAACAAACTCGACCAGGTGTAATGACGGTTGCCCAGTTGACCTGATGCCGGAGGGGGCAATTGGATATCCGGCCAGAACACGGCGATGAGCTGAAGTAACATTAACGGGATGATGCAAAACTCCAGGCCGACCCCATGCGAGGTCCCGATCACACTGGGCTTGAACGGCAGGTGACCGAATCCTATGGTGGAAAAAAGCCAGGCGGCAAGCAGGACAAGCAGGCAGGCGATAAGCATGATTACACCCATGAGGCGGATGGATAGTTCGATTCGATCAACGTAGTTGATGACCGACTCCCAGGTCGGGGTGCGAACCGCGAGATCCGCCAGCATAAGCCGGTAAAGCAGGAGGCCAAAGCCCACGCAGAAAATACTGTGATGGATCAAGCTGATATAAAACGTATAACTAAAGGGATACAGGCCCAGCATCTCCGCCCCCATGGCAGCCCAACTCGCGCTGACAATGGAGGCCAGGAAGATTGATCCAATGAGCGGCAAATACAGGCGGCGTACGCTTCGAATTTTCGGGCTGCGCAAGGGATGTGCAATCTGGCTCAGAAACCAGGCGGCAAAAAACCAGCCCGCTGCACGAAAAACGATTACCGGACCCCAGATATCGCAGAGAAGGTCCCCCAACACGCTGGCGATGGCGGCCCCCCAGACCCCCGCAGGGCCGAAATAAATGGCAAAAACCGGGATGAAGGCCACGCCCGGGTTGTACGGTACCAGATGCGGAACGATGCTCGCCTTGGCGAACAGCAGACGGGGTGCGATAATCAGCAGCACGGTGATACCCAACCACGCCAGCATACGCGGAGAGGTCCACATCCTGGCAAGGGGCTTAAATTTAGATGACCAGCATACAATCGCCATAACTATAAAACCGGTAGTTTTCCCGGATTGCTTCCCGGTAACTCTGCATAATGCGTTCGTATCCGCCCAAGGCGCAGACCATCATGATCAGCGTCGATTCCGGCAAGTGAAAGTTGGTTAACATGCCGTCGATCAGCTTAAAATCATAGGGTGGATGTATAAATATCTGGCTTCGCCCGGAGCCCGCCTTGATCGGAAAACCATCCGTGGCGATGGTTTCCAGGGTCCGCACGGAGGTGCTGCCAACCGCAATAATCCGTCCGCCAGCAGCCCGGGTGCGGTTAATGGCCTCGGCCGTGGACGCGGGCACCACATAGCGCTCAGCCTCCATCTCGTGATCCGCCAACTGCTCCGTGGAGACCGGGCGAAAGGTTCCGAGGCCCACATGCAGGGTGATGGTTGCGGTTTCCACCCCGCAACGGGCCAGTTCTTCCAACAGGGCTGGAGTAAAATGTAAGCCCGCAGTCGGAGCAGCCACCGCTCCGGGTTCGCGGGCATACACGGTCTGGTAACGCTCACGATCCTCAGGCCGTTCAGCCGCCCGACGGATATAAGGCGGGAGGGGGGTTTCGCCGTACTGCTCCATCAGCTGATGGATATCCTGGTCACTGTGGATCTTGACCCGGCACCGGCCATGCCCGAGATCTTCCAGGATCTCGGCCCGAGCTCGATCGTCGGCAAAGTGTACTATGCTGCCCGCTTCAGGGCGCCTGGAGGCCTTAAGCAGGATGTCCCACTCCCCGAAGCCGGTCGCTTCGAGAAAAAACAGCTCGGCCTTCCCTCCGGAAGATTTTCGCCCGCGCATCCGGGCCGGTACGACGCGGGTATCGTTCAAGATCAGAAGGTCATTCGGCTGCAGCTGGCCGGGCAGATCAGCGATGAGAAGGTGCCCACGATCATTCGCTTTCCGATCGACCACCATCATACGTGCCTGCAAACGCTTCGGCGCAGGCGTCTGCGCGATGCATTTTGGGGGTAAATCATAAAAAAAATCGTGTGTTTTCACGATTTAAAGATACACAAACGGTTTAAATCCATTTATATTCATAAGTGTGGGTTAAACGTTTGGCTTTCGGTTGATTCCAGCATGTTTAGCTTTCGAAGTATTGGATTTGCGTGTAAAACGCAAGCTTCCGGGATCTGGTTTCACGTGTTATAGATGGTTGTTTTTACATAAATGGAGTGAAGTGATGAGAATGAATAGAAAATTAGCGTTCACCTTGATTGAGCTGCTGGTGGTTATCGCAATTATCGCGATCCTCGCGTCGACCCTGATCCCGGTGGTAACCAGTGCGCTGGATAGTGCACGAATTGCCCAGATGCGGGACACGGGAGTCGGACTGTACAAGTCCATTTTCGCTGCGGAGGTAGATGACCCGGTTTTCGGTGGAAACGTTGTTTCCTTCCCATCCTCGAAAGACCACGACGGTAGCGGTTGGCAGAGTTCCACGGATTACTTCAAGTATCTGATCGTTTCCAACGTGGTAGAAGCGGACTTCAAGATATTCTCCGGCCCGGGTACCCAGGCGTACAGTGGAACGGATGATGTGAAATTTCTCGAGGAGCACAATGGGTGGAATGTGACGCTGGACGTTGCCTCTCAAATCACCAGTACCCCCTTCCTGTTCTCCCGAAATCTCGAAGTCGCGGAGCTTCCAGATGGGGATCAGAAATTGAACCTGCTCACGCTCATCCCTGAATAAGGTGCCGGCAAGCGAGACCTTCGCTTCCACAGGAAGGCGGTCGTCGCGATCAACAAAGGTGGCGCAGGATTCATTATCAAGAAACGTGCCCTGGACGGTCCTGACACGGTTAAGAATTTCAACCCCACATCAAACCAACTGGATGTACTCCAGCCTATGGGTGGCGGCGGTTGATTTAAATCCGTTTACTTTATGGAAGAGAGCAGACTTTCGGGTCTGCTCTTTTTTGTGTCCCGCATTATTCGGTATTAACGCTCAATGGCTGAACAACTGGCACCGGACCTGGGCGCTGCCACACCCCCCTCCCGACACGCCTTCGCCTCCCCCGGGG
>JAPYUI010000297.1 GCA_029936175.1 Kiritimatiellia bacterium | reverse complement strand
CTCGCACATGCGGATATCCCCGCGGAGGGATTCCTGGACCGGGTGAAGACCCTGGAAATCACCATGCAGTCCCAGGTGGCCAGGGGGCGCATCACCGGGAAGGACATGGTCCTGTCCCAGGGTGAGGGCGATGCAAAGGCGCCCCTGACCATAGGATCGCTACATATCGGAACGACGCTGAACCTCGGGATGCTTTCTGCGATGATACCTCCACCCGAGGAGGGCGAAGCCCTGGTACTGGGAGGGATAGCGACGATTTCCGGTGGATTGCACCAGGATGGAGCCGCGTGGGTCACGGATAAGCTGGAATTGCGTGCAAATAGGTTTCGGTACCAGAAGGGTGAGCAGCACTACGAGCAGGATGAGCTGGTCGTGAGCAGTGGGATCTCCGTCGACCTGGCTAAGAAACAGGCCGTGCTCAGCAACTTTTCCACCACCCTTGGGGTGGGAACAATTGTCGCGCCGGCGTTGCGCATCGCCAACTGGGCGGATGTGGTTAACTCGCTTGAGGCGACGGTGAATGCCCAGGTTGACCTCCAGAAGAGCATGGTGACCCTCGCGAGCTTTACCGGGGCAGAAGAGGTGGTCCCGGTCACCGGTGCAGCGGTGCTGCACCTCAAGATGCAGCCGGTGGAAAACGGCTCGGCAATCGGGATGGACCTGGCGATCAGCGATTTCGCCTACCGGATGAAGAACGACGAGGTTATCCGGGAGACGTCCGTGAAGCTGGATGGGCAACTGATCCTGGCGAAAGATCAAAACGCGGTCCAGGTTCGCGAGATGAGCTTCCAGGCGGATCCGTTTTCACTCTCGGGAACAGCCGCACTCACGGACCTGAAGTCGAATGGCCGCCTGAAAGCCCAGGGTGCCTTCGCGTACGACCTGGTTAAGCTCAGCCCGTACATCAAGTTGATCACCGGCCAGGACATCGCGCCGACCGGGGCCTATGACCAGCCCTTTGTCCTCGATTTCCCCCTCGGATCCAAGACGGGAGAGGTTCAGGCGCCAGGCTATTTCAAAAGCGGGTTCAAGATGGATCAGCTGGTGATGTATGGCCTGGATATTCGAGATCTCACCATCCCGCTGGTGTTGAGCAACCAACAATTCAGCACCTCCATTGAGGCGGAGATTAATGATGGCGCACTGCGCTTTTATCCCACGGTGGTCCTGGATGCGCCGAAGCCGACCTTGACGATCCCGACCAATTCGCTGGTCCTGAGCCAGATCCAGCTGAACAACCAGGTGTGCAATGATCTCCTGGGGAGGATTCACCCCCTGTTCAAGGGGGCAAGCGTGGGTGGCGGAAGGCTGTCCCTAAGCATGGATTACCTGGAGGTGCCCACGGGCGACAAGGTCACCGAGGAGATTCGCTTCGCGGGAACGATCACCTTGCAGGACGTTCAATTGGCCACGAGTGGGATGCTGGATATCCTGATGAGCGTGATCAAGGTGAAGGAACGGGTCTACACCCTGGAGGAAGAGGAGGTCACCTTTGTTGCCGAGCAGGGCCGAATCACCTGTTCACCCTTGAAGTTCAAGGCCGATGGCCGCGATGTGGTTTTACATGGGAGCATCGGTTTTGACCAGAGCCTGGCGTATAAGGTTTCGTTGCCGGTGACCGAGGACCTGGTAGGAAAAGATGCATTCAAGTTCCTGGAAGGCCAGTTGATTTCCGTGCCCATCGGCGGGACGGTTTCCAAGCCGAAACTGGATCGCAAGGCCTTTCAGCAGGAGATCGGGGTCCTGGTCAAGGGGGCCTTGAAGAAGGGCGCGGCCGATTTGCTCCAGAAAGAGGCGGGCAAGCTGCTGGAAGGGTTTTTCAAGTAAGGCGGGTCCTTCAGGATATCCGGCCCAGGTGCTTCCCTTGCCGAGGGCCCTGAACCGAGCCCGCCAAGCTAAACAAAATCCCCGATCGACCCGAAACCGGATTCACACAGGCGCTGGTAGGTTTTCTGGGTAAACGCATCCGACATGCCCGCGACGTAATCTGCAATCAGGCGGGCCTTGGCCTGGCTATCCTCCTCGGCCCTTACCTGCCCCTCAAGTGTCGTGGGCAGTAATCGAAAGTGGCTATCGCTTTTTTCGAGGTAGTTCTCCATCAGTACCTGGAAAATCTGCCGCAACATGCGGTCGCCCTTGTACTCGAGCTGGTTGACCTGGGGACTGCGGAAAACCAGGTCGATGGCGAGGCCCTTATAGACCTCGCGCTGCGCATGGACAGTGGGATCGATTTCCAGGGAATAGCGGTGGCGTTGGGTCCGGTCGGACATGAACCCGGTGCGCTCGACGAGGTGTGCACCATGGATAAGCGTGGAGATGGCGAAGCCGAGGTGGGCTTCCACCTTCTGCTCCCGGATAGCCTTCATGAGGTCTTCCAGGTGTTTCTGTTTTCCGGGGCTGAGGTCTTGTTGTGCAGCCCAGCGCTCGATTCCTTCGATGGTGATGTAGCCGGCGTTGATTCCATCCACGAGGTCGTTGGTGGAGTAGGCGGTGTCATCGGCCCAGTCCATGATTTGGCACTCGATGCTGTGGAACCCGTTACGGGCTTTCCCGGGTGGCAGGTCGTCGGGGAAGGGGACCTTGTCGTAAACGAAATCGAGGATGGCTTCCTGGTCGTCATAGAGGAAATGGCGGTCCTTCTCCGGGTGGTCCCGGTGGAGCGTCTTGTATTTCAACACCCCATCGATGAAGGCGCGGGAGGGGCTCATGCCGCGCCGAAGCCCGCCACTGGCGTAGATGGTCTTCGTGATGATACGGAGGGTTTGCGCGTTGCCTTCAAAGCCCCCGAACTTCGCCAGCATATGGTTCAAGGATCGTTCGCCGGCATGGCCGAAGGGTGGATGACCGAGGTCGTGGGTGAGGCAGATGGCCTCGACCAGGTCGGGATCGATGTAAAAATCCGTCCGGAGGAGTTCGGAGGCCTGTTTCAGGTGGTAGCAGATAGAGCGCCCGATCTGGGCGACCTCGATGGAGTGGGTGAGCCGGGTGCGGTAGAAATCGTACTCGCCGGAAAGAAAGACCTGGGTCTTGGCCTGCAGCCGTCGAAAAGCCGAGGTGTGGATAATGCGATCCCGGTCCTGTTGGAAGGGGCTGCGGTAGTCGGCCTGGCGTTTTCCATCCAGATCGGCATAGTCAAAGTCCGTATAGAATGCGTTGTGGTCCACGAGGTACTGATTCCTTTCGCGCATACCTAGCAGGCTGGACGGAAAGGCGCAAGATCGGGTACGCCCTGTACCTTGGTTCTTAAGCCCACCGCGCTCCTGCCCGGGTGGGTGCTGTCCAGGACCCGGGGTGTCGGTAGGTCGGGGGCATTCTCTTGAACCTGAGTATGTGGCAGCGGAAATAGCGAACGAGCTGTGGGCCTTGTGGGGACGGTGTATGCTTTTAATGCCTTTCCTGTTCTGGTATGCCTATGCCCGTGAGGTTCATCGCTTATATCGCTATTGCCGTGGGCTATTCGTTGACGCTTGCGGATGCGGCGGAGGATATTTCCTTCAACCGTGACATTCGTCCC
>JAPYUI010000296.1:1702-3524 GCA_029936175.1 Kiritimatiellia bacterium | reverse complement strand
AAGCCGGGCCACCGCACGGTGGGCTCATTGTACACGACCTTCCTCAACAGCGTGGGACAAAACCAGCAAAGCTTCGGACGCATCGACCCCGACCTCGACCTGAAGGCGATGCAGACCGGACCCCTCCCTGAGCTCATGGCCTGATTCGTGGCTGGCGTAATCCCGATGAAGCGCCTGCTCGCAGCTATACCCCTTTGCATTTCCTCTCTCGTGGTGGTCGAGGCGGCCCCGCCGGTGAAATGGACGGAGCATCGTCGTGCCCTCTTGGTCAACACCAGCGATGAGAAGGCGCACCTTGCGAAGATCAAGGAACTGCAAGAGGTCCTGCATGCCAAGGGCTTCGTGGTGAAGGTCATCGGGGATTCCCCGAAGACCGATGGTGTCACCTACGAGAAGTGGGTGCGCAGCATTCCCACCCTGGGGGTCAGCCTGTTCTATTATTGCGGTCGCCTCGAGACGGAGATGAGCCCGGACGGCAAAGGGGTCTGCTACGCGATGCCGCTTGGCGGGTACAAGGTGATCCCCCCGGCCCGGGACCCGGAGTTGGGCCGCGCCCAAGCCGAGGACAAGCCCTGGCTCAGCCTGGAGCGCTTGTCCCAGAAGCTGAGCAAAAACGTGGCCCGGGCCAACCTGGTGGTGATCGATTGCCTCGGCATCGAGGACAAGGCGAAGTCCAAGCTCAAGACCGAGGAGCTGTTTGCCCAAGCCCAGGGGCTGTTCCGGGGCGAATTGTTTTCCAGTTTCTACCCGGGCAAGGGGGCCTTTCATCCCAGCCTGGAAGCGCCCCGATTCGGCTCCTTCATGGCCGAGGCATTGATCCAGTCCCTCAAGACGGACGGGCCGCTGCCGCCACGGATCGAGACACTCGGCTATACCGTGACGCCCCGCGATGTCGCGTTCGAGTTGAAGCACGAGGCGGCCGAGGTATGCGCTCCACCGGAAACCCTGCAGGAGGGACGTTTCGCGGGCGACCAGTGGGTCGACCAGAACGGCTTCTGCTTCGTCTGGTGCCCGCCGGATACCTTCACCATGGGCGACGCGGCCTTCGAGGACGCCCAACCGGTGGAGGTTAGGCTCACCAAGGGCTTCTGGATCGGCAAGTACGAGATGCTGGGCGACGAGGCGAATCTCTTCAACGCAGGCGGACAAAAGCTGGGCAACCGGTACGCGAAGTTTCTCCCCCCGAGCATCGGCAGCGTGGACAAGGTGGCTCCCGAGATGGAGAAATGGCAGGCGTACCTCGCCGACAAGGGCCTGGACTACGCGGGCTGGAGCTACGACTACCCGACCGAGGCGGAATGGGAGTACGCCTGTCGAGCGGGAACGCGGGCAGGCTATCCCTGCGCCATCAAGGACCTCGGCCAATACGGCAACTTCGCTGACCGCGCCTTGTACGATGACCGCGAGCTGGTGCATTACGTCTATGCCAACCGCGAGGCGAACGATGGCTACGGCCGGGTCTTCGCTCCCGTCGGCCAATATCTTCCGAATCCCTGGGGTATTCACGACATGCTGGGCAACCTGGCCGAGCTGTGCTGTACCTATTACGCCGACCACTTGACTGCCGGTTCGGATCCCAATTTCCAGTCGCTGCCCAACCCGAGGGGCTCGCGCCACCGGGTATCGCGGGGCGGTTCCTGGTGCAGTCCTCCCGATTACTTGCACGTGGCCTTTCGCAATGCCTTCACCGGAACCCAGACCCCGCACATCGGGTTGCGGATCACCCTGCGACAAGGGGAGCGGGTTACCCGGACGCGCACGGAAATCTCCAAGGCCCTGCAGGCAAAGCTGGATGCCGAGAAAAAAGCGAAGCAGGAGAAGA
>JAPYUI010000296.1:0-1602 GCA_029936175.1 Kiritimatiellia bacterium | reverse complement strand
TCCAAGGCCCTGCAGGCAAAGCTGGATGCCGAGAAAAAAGCGAAGCAGGAGAAGAAATGATTGCCTGTATCCGCAACGGTCTTCTTGCACTCGCCCTGCCGGTGGGCCTCCTCGCCGCGCCTGACCCCGCATTCGAGGCCCAGGTCCAGCCTTTTCTCCAGGCCTACTGTGTAGCCTGCCACGGCCCCGAGAAGCAGAAGGGAAAGATCCGGGTGGATCGCCTCACCGCGAGCATGAGTGACCGCAAGGAAGCCGAGACCTGGTCGCGCATGCTGGAGGCCATCACCTTCGGCGAAATGCCGTCGGACAAGGCCAGGAAATTTCCCACCAAGGCCGAGGCCCGCCTCGTGCAGGACTGGATTTCCCGGACCCTCGACCAGGCCGGCCTGGCGGTGGAGGAAAAGGGGGACAAGGAAGGCTACGGTAACCTGGTCTCCCACGAGCTGCTCTTTTCCCCCGCGGAGAACAAGCGGACGATCGACGTGGCCGCCCGCCTCTGGCGGATCAGCCCGCAGGCCCTCGCCAACACGGTGCGGGGTGCCCGCATGGTGTCCAATCCCTTTGCCCTCGACAAGCCGCATGGCCATTTCCGCGACTTCAAGGGGAAGTACCCTTTCAATTCCCTGGTGGCCGAGCAGGTCACCGAGTTGGCCCTGGCCCATTCCCTGAAGGAGGCCCAGAACGCCCGCAAGATGATCGTCGTCCTGCGGGAAAAAGGGAGCACCCTGGACGAGGCGAACCAGGAGGCGATCAAGCGGCACTATCACAACGTGTTGCGCCGCTCGCCCACGGAGCAGGAGATGGATACGCTGATGGCCTTGCTCAAGAAAGTGGACACCGAGCTGGGCGTCCCGCGTGGCCTGCAGGCCGTCTACGCCGCTATCGTCCTGCAGCCGGAGACCTTGTTTCGCTTCGAGGGGACGGGAGAGCCCGATGACTCGGGCCTGGTCGCGCTGTCCCGCCGGGAGCTGGCCACGGCGCTTTCCTTCGCCCTGACCGACCTGCCACCGGACACCAACCTGTTGCGGGCCCTCGAGAACGAGGAGATGACGCCGCGGGAGATCCTGCGGGCGGAGACCCGTCGCATGCTCGATGACGAGAAGAGGCCCACGGCGAGGAAACGCCTGCTGCAGTTCTTCCAGGAGTATTTCGACTACGCGAAGGCGGAGGACGTCTTCAAGGACCAGATTGAGGGGCACAAGCACTGGGCCCCGGCCCTGGTGTATGATCTCAATGCGCTGGTCACGCATGTCTTGAAAAAGGACAAGCAGGTCCTCAAGACCTTGCTGACCACGCGTGAGTATTTGGTCTACGTCAACAGCCACCGGGACCATGGCAATCCCCTGGTCTACAATTTGCCGCCGGACTGGAAGCCGAGCCCCGAGCCGGTGCCCTTCCCGAAGGACCAGCGCATGGGGGTGCTGACCCACCCGGCCTGGCTGGTGGCCCACTCGACCAACTTCGACAACGACCCGATCCGGCGGGGCCGCTGGATTCGGTTCAAGCTTCTAGGCGGTAATATTCCGGATATCCCGATTACCGTGGATGCCAAGCTGCCCGACGACAAGACCATGACCCTGCGGGAGCGGATGCATGTTACCC
>JAPYUI010000075.1:14328-19815 GCA_029936175.1 Kiritimatiellia bacterium | reverse complement strand
TTCTTGGGTAGGTGAGACGGGCTGCGTGAGCGAAGGTGGTCGGGGCGACACGATTCGAACGTGCGACATCTAGCTCCCAAAGCTAGCGCTCTACCAGGCTGAGCTACGCCCCGGGGAAGAGGGGCATACGCTTACACCCACCGTGGGCTTTTTCAAACGCTAATCAGCTGGAAATTCTCCGCCCGCAGGCTAGGGCAAAAACTTGCCCAGCTTGAGCTTACGCGGGAGATACTCCTCCAGCACGAAGTTCAAGCCGTGCTTGGCAAAGGCCTGCTGCTCCACACGAACCCCCATCTTCAACATCTGGTTCAAGGCATCCTGCCACTCCTTGTGGTGCTTGATGAAAGGATCATTGTCCAGCGCATCCCTGGCACGCTTGATGTCCTTGTCGTTCAACGGGTGGGTGGCGTCCTGCAGGTCGTAGTCTATGACGTCCTGGGGAGTTACCCCGAGGTAGTGCACCTGGGGCACACAGAAATACTTGTTGATATGTGCCGCGCTGCCGGAACCAACCTTGAGCGTCCGGTAGATGTTGCAGTAGCCGTAGGGATCCCCGTCGGTAAAGGCGAGTACGGGAATACCCACCTCGTCAGCCAGGCGCCGAACAAAACGACGGCAGGCCCGGGTCGGCACCCCGCTCATCGCGACCAGAATGCAATTCGCGGTGTCGTAGTACTGGTGGTGCACCAGGCGCTGAAACAACGAAGAGGTCTCGACCACGAGCACGAAGCGGGCCTTGGTTTGAAACTTCAGGTGTTCCACCCGACTGGGAACACTCCAGGCGCCGCTGCCCATGTTCGCGCAATCGATCTTGACCTCCTTTCCGGTCGCGGGATTCACGTCGAAAACCGTCAATCGCCCGGTCACATCCCCTCCCCGCTCCTCCGGGATATAGCCCAACTGTTCCCGGTTAATTCCAAGCATGGCCTCCATGTCGTCAAGCAGGTTGTCGCTTTCAGGCTGTTCATCAAACTTGCACGCGTCCCAGCTCTTGCTGTTGTAATAGATCTCCCGCTTGCCCGCTATATCATTCTTGTCCAGGAGATCGTTCTTGGTCGTCGCGAGCAAGCGCATCGACTGGGCAAAGGTCTTGACCGTGGTGTAGGAAAGCGTCCGCGTGGACACCTTGCCGAGAATCTCGAAGTGGCCCACTTTCTCGTCGTACTTTACGTTCGAGAGCTGCCGGATCGGAAACTGCATTTCCGGCTTCTTCCTTTTCTTCATGATCGTCTCGTACATCTCCTTTGCCAGGTCAAGGATCTGGCGCGAGGCCACTTGCTTTGAGACGATTGTTGGCGCGCTGGAGGGTTTCCTCTTGCGGACAATCCTGCTTTTCTTTTTTGCGGTCATGGTATGTCCTTGTCCTATGGCTTGAGTCGCGCGGCGACATGGGATAGCGGGTTGCGCCAGGCCCCAGGCCGTGCTGGTGGAGTTACCGCAAACCCGTCATCAGGTCTCCAGGTGCGTTTTTTCCAGCATGTCGGTCAGTTGGTCCACAATCCTGACCTCCTGTTTCTCATCCAGGTCCATAATTTCCGCAATGCCCAGGGCCATATGCGGAATATACATTTCGATATAATTCCTCTTGCGCGCCTGTTCTGCCGCACGCTTGCGCTTGCTCAGAAAGGTTGAAAGCTTGCGCCCCACGTCCTGCAGGGCAAAGGTCAGTTCCTTGATGATCTCGGGATAATGGGCGATCGCTTCCTTGCTCTCAGAGGTAAACGGCACCCACACGCTGGCGATATGCAGCATCAATACAACGGGCCCCTGCGGCACCCCGCCCTTGGGATGGTTCAGCCCGTAGGATTTCCACTTCACTCCCGCCACCGACTTCGTCATCGCGCAGGCACCGCCCATGTAGAGCAAGGGGACCCGGTTGGCAAAACGCATGACCCGCACCGGGTCGTCCGCGTTCACCTCCTCCTGGCCAGGCTTGGCATAGGCCAGCGCCACTTCCACCTGGAAGGGATTGCCCCGGTAAACGGTCGGGTTCCGGGTCGTCGCGGTATAGAAGTCGGCATCAACCTCCTTCTTCATCCCCGCCAGCAAGTCATCTTCCCCGATGGGGGACAGGCAGTCGGTCGGCGGTCGCATGAGCTTTACCTCCTGGATCGCTGTATACAACGCTTCGCTTTCATGATGGGCGATTCGGCGCGGGTTGGCTTTCGGATTCAACCCCGCTGCTTCGCAAATCTTATTTGCCGCAGGCCCACTGACCCGGGAAAAATCTTCCGAGAGCGCACCCCTCAGGGTGCGCGACGGGGAGTCCTGTAGCATCTGCATGAGGATTCCCAGTTCGACCCCGTGCGGGTGCGGCTTGATCTCCATCGGCAAGTCCGGGAGGTGTTTCAGAACCCTGAAGTAGGTTGTCCAGCACATGTCCAGTTCCTGCTCCTCGAGTTCCTCCGCATCCTTTTCCATGATGACCCGGTAATAGAGCTGTAAATGGGGATTCACGATGGCAGACTGCTTGATGTACTCGTCTACGGACAATTTTCCCCGCCGGTACGAACCCTCCATCTCGATGCTCACCAGGGTGCCATGTGCATACCTGACCGTTCGCTTTTCCTTGTCAGCTACTGCGTCGTAAGGGGAGAACTCAGGACACCACTCGACTTCCGTCTCCTTGAGCAGGACGGGCTTGTTCGTCCGCGTGTCTATTTGCACCAGTACACTCTGGGCAAGCTTCTTACCCTTGGTCTTGGAGATGATTTGCGTCGCCTGGCCCGTTGTTAACTGGCCATACATCCCGGCTGCACTGATCCCGATGCCCTGTTGTCCCCGGGACATTTTAAGCCGGTGAAATTTCGACCCGTAAAGCAGCTTGGCGAAAATCTTGGGTATCTGCGCCTGCACGATGCCGGGTCCGTTGTCGATAACGGTCATCCGAAACCGCTTGGCCGTCAGCTGCCGGATCTCCACCGAGATTTCCGGGAGGATTCCGGCTTCCTCCGCCGCATCCAGGCTGTTGTCCACCGCCTCCTTAACCGCGGTGCCGAGGGCCTTTGCCGGGCTGTCAAAGCCCAGCAAATGCCGGTTTTTAAGGAAAAATTCGGATACGGAGATCTCACGCTGTTGCGCCGCCATTGATTCCGCTGTTTCCGGTTTCTTCGCTTTCCTCTTAGCTGCCATGACCCTCCTTTACCTGCATTTGAAAACCCGGATAGTGTATGTTTTGCCGCGCAGGATCAATGGATATTGCACAAAGTCTGAGGAGGGAAAGGGCTCCCGATCACCGGAAAGCGACCCAGGCAGGCATCCGACGTAACATTTCGACCAGGGCCAGAGGGTGGCTTATTTATCCGGTGATTCTATCCCCAGGAAATATTTGTCACGCTTTTCCGTTCATCGGAAGCCGAATTTCTGCCTAAACAGGCGGTATGAATGAATCCCAGAATCCACTTCTCACCCCATCGCCCCTGCCCCACGGGGCCTATCCCTTCGACCGGATCTCCGACCCGGATTACCTGCCGGCTTTCGAGCAGGCCCTGGTTGTTTCACGGGCGAACATCCGGGCCATCCGCGAGCAGGAGGCCCCTCCCGACTTTGACAACACGGTGCATGCCCTGGAAAGCGCCGACGAACTCCTCGACTGGGTGAGTTCCGGCTACTACGACATGAAGATCACGATCGGCAGCAAGGCCATGCACGAACTGGACCTGACCATTGCCCCCATGCTGGCGGAGTACCGGAATGACCTGGCCCTGGATGAGGGGCTGTTCGCCAGGGTACAGGCCGTGTACGATCAGCGGGATTCCCTGGACCTGGACCCTGAGCGCCAACAGGTGCTGAGCAAGCTCTACACCTTCTTCGCCCGCAATGGGGCCCTGCTCGATGGTGCGGGCAAAGATCGCCTGCGCGAAATCGACGAGGCGATGTCCAGGCTTTCTCCCCGTTTCCAGCAAAACGTCCTCGCGGAAATGAACCGCTATCAACTGCCGTTAACCGATGAAGCCGACCTGGCGGGGCTGCCGGAGACTTCGCTGGGCATGGCCCGGGCCACCGCAGAGGAAAAGGGACAGGATGGCTGGGTCTTCACCCTGCAGATGCCCTCCTACTATCCCTTCATGCAATACGCGGACAATCGCGCATTGCGCGAACAGCTCTGGCGGGCCTTCAGTGCGCGTTGTGTCGGCGGGGAAAACGACAACAGCGAAGTGATCCGGGAATTGGCCACCTTGCGCCACGAGCGGGCCCGCTTGCTGGGCTATGCCAGTCACGCGGCATATACCCTGGAAGAACGGATGGCGGGGAACCCGGAAACCGTGTACGCCTTTTACGAGCGCCTGTTAAAGGTGGTGCGGCCCGCGGCCGAAAGGGACTTCGAGGCGGTTCGCTCCCTGAAGGCGGAGTTAACCGGCGACACCGATTTCCAGCCATGGGACTTTGCCTATTACAGCGAGAAGCTCAAGCAGCGCACCTTCGATTTCGACACCGAGGCCCTCCGCCCGTACTTCCAGCTGGAAAATGTCGTGGAGGGGGTGTTCGAGCATGCACGTCGCTTGTATAAGCTGGACTTCATCGAAACCGGCGAGGTGCCGAAATACCACCCGGAGGTGACGGTCTACGAGGTGCGCGACCGGGACACGGGTGATTTTATCGGCTTGTTCTACACCGACTTCTTCCCCCGGGAGACGAAGCAGAGTGGCGCCTGGATGTCACCGCTCAAGGAGCAGGGCCTGCGCGGGGGAAAGGTGCAGCGACCGCATATCATGAACGTGTGCAACTTCACCAAGCCGGCGGCTGGGAAGCCCTCGCTGCTCAGCCTGGACGAGGTGCTCACCCTGTTTCACGAATTTGGCCACGCCCTGCACGGCCTGCTGTCGGATTGCACCTATCGCTCGGTCGCGGGAACCAACGTGTACTGGGATTTCGTCGAGCTTCCCTCCCAGATCATGGAAAACTGGCTGATGGAGATCGAGGCCCTGGACCTGTTCGCAAGACATTACGAGACGGGCGCTCCCATGCCGCCTGAACTGGTGGAAAAACTGCGGGCGAGTGCACGCTTCAATGCCGGGTACCAGAACCTGCGCCAGATTTTTCTCGGACGGCTGGACTTCTCCTATCACGATGGCGACCCGGGTGGAATGGAGGATCTCGCAGCGCATGAGTGGGCGGCAACACAGGGCACGTACCTGTTTGACCAGGTTCCAGGGGCCTCCGTTTCCCATGCCTTCCTCCACATCTTTGCCGGTGGCTATTCCGCCGGCTACTACTCGTACAAGTGGGCCGAGGTCCTGGATGCGGATGCCTTCGAGCTATTCAAGGAGGAGGGAATCTTTAACCCTGAAACCGCGGCACGATTCCGCGGGAACATTCTTTCGCGCGGTGGTTCGGAAAATCCAATGGTGCTCTATAAACGTTTCCGCGGTCGCGAACCGGATCCAGAGGCGCTGCTGCGAAGGGATGGATTGATCGAAACCTGATCCCCTGGCGGAACCCTGTGCAAGGTTCGTCCTGCTTGACCAGGCGGTCATGCGTGGCGGC
>JAPYUI010000075.1:0-14228 GCA_029936175.1 Kiritimatiellia bacterium | reverse complement strand
CGCCCAGGACACGGCACCGAGGATGAAGATCTCGGATGTGCGCAAACTGGAGGACTGGCGACGGGTGCCCGTGCTGATGGCCGCCCGCAAGTTCCCGGAGGCGATCCAGTTGATCGATATCGCGGTCCCGATCTTCCGCAAATACATGGATCAATATCCGCAGTTCAAGGACTTCACGGAAGATTCGATCTTTAACCGGGCCCTCTGCATCCATGAGCAGGAGCAGTTTGACCAGTCCAAGGAGGCCTTCAAGCAATACCTGGTCCAGTACAACCGCGGTCGGCACCGCAAACCGGCGGTCATCCTCTGGGCCGACGCGCATGCCGCCAAGGAGGAGTGGGAGGACGTCCTCAAGGTGGGAGGACGGGTGTACAAGGAGATCACCCTGAACCTTCGTGAAAACCTGGCGGTCTACGGACTCATGGGCGAAGCGCATTTCCAACTGGAACACTGGGAACAGGCGATCGAGCCTCTGTACTGGACCTTCAGGAACGGCAGTGGCGATGAACGTATCGGCGCCGCAACCTACCTCACCATCTGCCTGGTGCGGCTCAAGGAATTCAAGAAACTCTACGAGTTCGTGCCCTTTGTCTACAAGACGCCCGCCCGCTACGACCTCGGCCTGCAGATGGCCCTGGTGGAGGAGGGTGACGAGTTTTACGACGACGCGAAAAGCGATAAAGCCCTCTTGCTGTTCCGCCTCGTTTACAAGAAGTCGGAGTTGCTGATTCAACTGGACGCACTCCTGAATGACCTCGAGCAAAACAAGAGGCGCATGTTGAGCGCGGAGAAAACCAAGGCGGGGCAAACCCTGGCCAGCAAGGCCCGGCGATACGACCGCTCGATCAAGCGTGCTAAAGAACAACTGGTAGAATTAAAGGAGTTCGAGGATTACGACCAGGAAATCGACATCCGGATCGGCAATTGCTACTTCGAGCTCAAACGATATCTGGAGGCCCTGTACACCTACCACGCCATTTACGAGGATTACCCGGACGATGAATTGGCCCAACAGGCCCTGTACAGTTGCTTCACCACGGCCTTTGCCATGAAGGATATCGACCGGGCCTTGCACCACGCCTACGAGTACGTCGATGCCTTCCCGCCACCGAAGAGTGCCTTCTGGGATACGATCACCTTGAACATTGCCACCATCCACGTGGAACGGGAAGAATGGCAGAAAGCCATCGATATCGCAGAAAAGGCGATCAAGCTGAAGCCCGACCATTCGGTGGTGGACAACATGATCTACATCGCCGGCTACAGCCACTTCCAGTTGTCACGTATCATCAAGGCGATGAAGAAGTTCGAGGTGATTTTCGAGGCCCATCCCCGTTCCCAGTTCCTTCAGCCCGCCCAGTATTGGCATGCCCAGGGCCATTTGTTTGAAGCCAATTACACGCCGGGCCGCGAAGAGCTCTTGGAATTCGTGGATTCTTATTCCATTGGGCCCCTGTACGAGGATGCCTACTACCGTCTCGGCATGGCCTTCTACGGCGAGGGCGACTTCACGAATGCGCTTAGCACCTTCCAGGCCTTTGTCGGGGAATTCCCCGAATCCATCCTGCGGTCCGAGGCCCATGCCTTTGGTGGCGACATCCTGGCCTCCTGGGGCGACGTACACCTGGACACCGCCCTCGAGCAGTACAAGCTGGGCGTAGAGACTGCGGTGACCATGGTGCAGACCGATTACGCGACCATGGCGATGGCGCGCCTCTTCGAACTGGAAAGCAATCACGAACAAATTATCGAACTCTGGTCTAGTTACCTGATCAAACACCCGGAGGAAGGCAACTTTACCGAGGCCATCTACTGGATAGGCGCCTCGCATAAGAACCTGAACAACTGGGAAAAGGCACTGAACACCTTCTACGACGGCGTGGTGAAATACGGGGATGATCCCTACCTGTACGGGATCGACATGATCCTGCGCGACGTGGCAACCGAATTCGAAAATCTTCCCGATATCAACTCGCCCACCTTTGATCCGTCCAAGGTGGATCGCGCCAACATGGACTTGCTCCTGTCCCTGAAAAAACGGCTGCGCGACGAAATGATGTCCGCGGGCAAGCAACGCAGGTTAACCCTGCTCATGCGCCTGGCCGCCCTCTTCTATTCCATCACCAGTGAGGGCGGTTCCGATGCCGGGATATTGAGTGCCTTCATGCGGGAAAGCTACATCACCAATGCCGGCCCGATTTCCCTGGTCATGATGGGCCGCGAAGCTGCCAAGCGGGGCAACATGGACATGGCCAATCGGATCTACGACCACTTCCTGGAAGAGCACCACTCCTCCGACCTGGCGCTGGAGGCGCTGAAAGGGGTGGCTGAAGCCAAGATGGAGCAGGGGAAGTTCGATGAAGCGGCGGTTTACCTGGCGGACATCGCCAACCGTTTTGCGACCATGGAAGACGCGGCCTGGGCCAATCTGCGCCTGGCGGACATCTACACCAAGAAGCGGAAATTTGAAGCCGCCGAAGCGCTGTACACCCTGGTCGCCTCGGTCAAGGAATGGAGCGGGGAGGCAACGCCGGAAGCCCTCTACGGACTGGGGCAAGCCAAGCTGGCCCAGGGCAAGACCGACGAAGCCACCGCCTATTTTGAGAACATATATATCCTGTACGGGGGCGGCTATCCCGCCTGGGGGGTCAAGGCCTACATCGCGCGGGCGCGGGCCCTGCGTAAAATGGGTCGTACAGACGATGCGCGAACCATCCTCCAGGAAATGGTCGACAACGAAACCTTGGCCAAAATGCCCGGAGCCAAGGAAGCCCGTGATTTGATCGCAGAACTCCGGTGATACCATGAAAGCTCCAGCCAGCCTCTTGTTTGTCGTACTGTTCGCCCTGCTGTTGCCGTGCCGCGTGGTGGCGCAGGCCAACCGCGCTTCGCTGCAGGAAAATATTCAGGCGGGTAAAGAACGGGACAAATCGCAGGCGGTCATCCGGTTCCAGAATAAGGGCAAGTGGGAGGTGAACCTGGTCGGACGTACCAGTGGCGGTACCCTGAAGATGCGGCGCGAAGGTCAGTCCGGGGTCTACGAATACCCCCTGAAGGACATTGCCTTGATCACGTTCAACCTGGAGCTGGACGACGTCGAGTTGAACGCGCTGTTTAACGCGAAAAAATTTAAGGAGGTGATTAAAGCCATTGACGAACCCACGCGCGATATCCTCCGCTACATGGACATACCGAACAACGCAAATGCATATATCATGCAGATGTTACGCTCCCTGTTCTGGGACAAGCAGTACGAGGAAGTCATCAAAACCTGCGAGAATATCATGCGGCCCCTCCGCACCGTGAAAGGGCCTGAATTTGTCGAGGCGGAACTGATGAAGATTCTCTCGCTCCAGGCCATGGGCAAAACCGACCTGACTGCTCGTATGCTGGACAAAATGGACCCGGTGGATCGGAAAGACCCGCTCGCTACGCTGTGGTTCCATTCAATGGCCACCCTGCACCTCTCCACCAACAACTGGAGACAGGCGGCCGAATTCAACGCGCAGCTAGTGGCCTACGGAAGCAAGGATTTCGAGTGGATGCCCGCTGGCCTTTTTCGATCCATGGAATATTACGACACCACCACGAATTACCCGGTAGCGCTCCAGATAACCGAGGAAATGGATATCGTTGCGCAAAACACGGACTGGGCCCTGCAAGCCTTCGATGCGCGGCCCGGAATAGAGTCCCGCGAGAAGGCGTGGAAAGCGAAGCTCAAGGCGGAGAAAGAATCGGCCGCTGCGGAACGGGAAAAGAGTCCCGGAAAGATAGACAAAACCCCTACTTTACTTGATTGAGATCATCCGTTTAAAAGGTGCGACCTTTGCGCGGAAAAACCTAGGAGACAAACGTCATGAAATTCAAGATGAATGCAATGGTGGTAGTGCTGTTTATGGGCATGCTGCTGTTCACCATAATTCCGATGGCCAACACCTTTGCCCAGGATGCACCTGTTGCGACAGCCACCGACGCGAAGCCGACCGGTCCCAAGACCAAGACCTTTCTGGATATGATCCTTTCCGGTGGTCCATTCATGATACCGCTGGGCATGTGTTCCGTGGCCGTCGTTGCACTGGTCATACGAAATTTCATGATCTTCAACCGGAACAAACTGCTGCGCCCCGACCTGCTGGCCCAGATCGAACAGTTGATGGCCGAGGGCGACATTCATTCCTGCATGGAGCTTTGCCGCTCGTACCCCAGCATCCTGACCATTGTTGTCGAGGGAGGCCTTGAACGCATTGTCACGGACGAGATCAATCCCGAGACCGTCAAGCAGGGCTTCGAGCAAGCCGGGCGATCGCAGATGACCCGCTACATAAAAGCCATCAACTACTTGTCCAATATTGGTGCCGTGTCCCCGATGCTCGGACTGCTCGGTACGGTTTCCGGCATGATCAAGGCCTTCCAGAACCTTTCCCTCGGAGCCGCCGGGGGTGGTGATGCGATTGCGGGAAACATCGGTGAGGCGCTGATGACGACGGCCACCGGCCTGGTAATCGCGATTCCGGCCATGCTGTTCTATTTCTACTTTAAAAATAACTTTGCCGAGACGATGTCGATTCTTGGCCAGTACATCGGAAAACTCTCCAACGCCCTCGAAACCGGCGCGGTCTCAGGCAATATTGCGACGGTGGAAAACAGGGAGGTTTAATCGGGCATGGAGCTTCCGGTAAATCCTCGTGATGACACGGTCGACATGGCGCCCATGATCGACATGGTCTTCCTCCTGCTTATTTTCTTCATGGTTACCTCCAACATTAAGCAGATGGAAAAAATCACAATCAAGGTGCCAATTGCCTCGAATGCGACCATGGAGAAGAAGCCCATTCACCGCCAGAACGTGACCATTGATAAAGACGGAAAAGTGTGGTTGGGAACCCAGTTGTATGAACTCGAGGAAATGACCGAGCGGATCAAGAAGCTGAAATTAAAGCTGCCCGACCTCAAGATCTTCCTGCGTGCAGATGCAAATGTACGACACGAACACGTGCGGGACGTGATGAAAGGTTGCGCCAGCGTGGGCGCCTCAGAAATCATCTTTGCAACTTTTGAAAAGGACCCGGCAGAGCGGAAGTAATGCGCCATGTTTGAGGACGGAACAGACGAATTGAACGAGGCGGACGAGGAGCTCCAGATATCCTCGCTGATCGATGTTGTCTTCCTGCTCCTGATCTATTTCATCGTGACCATGACGCTGAAACTTCCGGAGTCGGACATCGGCATTCAGTTGCCCGGCACCGTCAAGCAGTCCAAGGAAGTCAAGATGCCGGCCGAGCAGATTATTGACATGGACGCGGAGGGGCGGGTTTTCCTGAACAACGAGCAATTTGGTGCCGAAGGGAGCCGGGATCTTCCCCGCCTGGTGGAAACCTTGAGAAAGTATAAGCAGGCCAGTGACAGCCAGAACACAAAAGCCCTCGTCACCATCCAGGCCACGGCGGATACCCTGCATCAACGCGTGGTGGACGTGATGAATGCCTGCCAGGCAGCCGGCCTGAAACACATGACCTTCGGCATGGGTGACTGATCGAGCATCCCCTCCCGGCTCCGGGAGGAACTTGATGCGACCGGTTTCGGCGATCAATTTGCATTGAAAAGCAGAGTGGCAGTCGCTATCCATCCACTCGGAAGGGCCTGAATCATGGAGGAAATCATTCGACAACTTTTGCTGAAGATCGGCGAAAACCCTGAGCGTGAAGGCCTTCTGCGCACGCCCCAGCGCGTGGAAAAAACGTGGGAGTTCCTGACCCAGGGGTATGAACAAAGCCTCGACCAGGTCGTAAACGGCGCCCTGTTTGAGGTGGATGATCGGGACATGATTATCGTGAAGGACATCGAAATCTATAGCCTGTGTGAGCACCATCTCCTGCCCTTTTTTGGGAAAATTCATATCGGCTACATTCCGAACGGCAAAGTGCTGGGTGTGAGCAAGCTCGCCCGGATCGCCGACCTCTTTAGTCGGCGCCTCCAAATTCAGGAACGACTCACCCACCAGATTGCCGAAAGCTTGATGAAGGTGCTGGAGCCCAATGGGGTTGGGGTTGTTATGGAAGCCAAGCACTTGTGCATGATGATGCGTGGGGTGGAAAAACAGAACTCCAACATGGTGACCTCCTCCATGGAGGGCAGTTTCCGCGAATCGGCCAAGACAAGGGAAGAATTCTTGCGCCTGATATCCAGGGATGGTCGCTGAAGCGCGGGGAACCATCCAGCGTGCACGTATAATGTTCAGCAACACCGGCAGCAGGACGAACAAGCGGGAATGCCCGTTGGGGGTCAGGCTCATCCGGGCGGTTCTTGCCGCAGGAAAAACCTCCCGTCCATCCCCTCTTCCACGTGAAGGATGACCGTGCGATGCGCGAACCATTCATTTCCTTGATTCCGCCGCTGGCCTGGATGCTGGTAATCCATATGGTCAGCGGGGTCAGCGGGCCAGAGCTCCCGGAGGGCCCCTTCCCCCACTTCGACAAGGTCGTTCACTTCGGGGTTTACGCCCTGCTTTCCCTTTTGTTTTTTCGCGCATTTTGTGGTATGGAAAAATGGCGTCCCTGGACCTGCGTCTTATTCTGCGTGCTCCTCACAAGCGGCTATGGAGGTTGGGACGAAATGCGGCAGGCATCCGTCATGGGGCGGGTTTCGGATGAATGGGACCTGTTGCTCGATTTTGCAGGCGCATGCGTCGTCGCCATCTTGCCCGTGATGATGAAATACAAACCTGAATGGTACCAATGGCTGAAGTAGAAAACGAACTCGCGGAAATCCGCAAGGCCTTGCATCACCACAACCATCTCTACTACGTTGAAGCACGGGCGCAGATTTCCGATCGGGAGTTCGACCAACTGCTTGGGCAATTAGAGGCCCTGGAAGCAGCGCACCCGGAACTGATCACGCCGGATTCCCCCACCCAACGCGTGGGTGGGGCTCCCATCGAAGGCTTTTCTTCCGTGACCCATCGCGTGCCCATGGCGAGCCTGGCCAATAGCTACAACAAGGACGAGATACTTGAATTCGACAAACGGGTACAGAAACTCATCGACGGAAAAGCCTACAACTACGTGGTCGAACCCAAAATCGACGGGGTTGCTTTATCCCTGCGATACGAAGACGGGAAACTGGCGGTGGCCGTGACCCGTGGGGATGGGCACAGCGGTGATGACATCACATCCAACATCCGGACCATTCGATCCATCCCGATGGTGCTGGAAAGTGAGACGCCCCCGGCGGTCATCGAGTTGCGCGGAGAGGTCTACATGAGTCGGGATGGGTTTCAGGCGTTGAATGACCGCCGTCGGGAAGACGGGCGCGATGCCTTTGCGAATCCGCGCAATGCCTGTGCCGGATCGCTTAAACTTCTCGACCCACGGAGCGTGGCGGAGCGCCCGTTGGATGCCGTGTTTTACGGGGTCGGGGAGCTTGAAGGTATTGAGCTGCTTACGCATGAGGAACTGTTGAATACAGTAAAGGCCTTTGGCTTCCGCACCCACCCGGTACATTGGCTGGTCCCCGACATGCCGGCGGTGCTGGACAAACTGGACGAGTTGGAAAAACGTAAACACGATTTCCCCTTCGAAATTGATGGTGCGGTCGTGAAGGTAAACCAACGCAATGTATACGAGGACTTGGGCCGTACAGCCAAAAGCCCCCGCTGGGCCATCGCCTACAAGTATGAGCCCGAACAGGCGGAAACCGTCCTCCAGGATATCACCATCCAGGTCGGGCGTACGGGCGTGCTCACTCCGGTTGCGGAATTGGACCCCGTGCTCATCTCTGGAAGCACCGTGAGTCGGGCCACCCTTCATAACGAAGACGAAATCCGGCGGAAAGATATTCGGATCGGCGACCATGTACTTATCGAGAAAGCTGGCGAGATCATTCCCGCAGTGGTCCGGGTCATGAACGAGAAACGAACGGGGTCTGAAAAGACTTTCACGATGCCCACCACCTGTCCCGAGTGCGGGACCCCGGTGATCAAGCGTGAAGGTGAAGTCGCCGTGCGTTGCCCCAACGATGCTTGCCCACCGCAACTGAAAAACGCCATCATCCATTTCGCTCGCCGAAGCGCCATGGATATCGAGGGACTCGGCGAAACATTGGTCCATATGCTGGTCGACCACGGCTTAGTGAAGGATCCCTCGGACCTGTACACGCTTGATCGAGCGGTTGTGGCAGGTCTCGAACGCATGGGTGAAAAATCAGCTGAAAAGCTCATGCAGGGACTTGAAGTCAGTAAGCAGGCTGATCTCTGGCGGATTATTCATGGGCTCGGCATTCCCCATATCGGACAGCGATCCTCCCAGATCCTGGAGGAGCATTTCGCCACCCTGGAGGACCTTGCAGGAGCCTCGGTTGAGCACCTGGAGTCGCTGCCCGATGTGGGACCCATTGTCGCGGAAAGCATCAAGGAATATTTTGCCTCTCCAGAGAAGAAGGCACTCGTGAAACGGCTCGAAGACCGCGGGGTCAACCTGGCAAGAAAGCAGGCAGCAGACCCACCCGTCGATGACGCGGCATCACAGGTCTTCTCCGGGATGACCTTCGTGGTTACGGGAACCCTGAGTGCCTACAAGCGGGATGAAGTCGCGAACTTGGTTCGTCAACACGGCGGGAAAACAAGCGGAAGTGTGTCCGCAAAAACGAATTGCCTCCTGGCGGGTGAAAATGCCGGATCGAAACTGGCGAAAGCCAGGTCCCTCGGCGTCCGGGTGATTTCTGAAAGGGAATTTGGAGACCTGTTAAGGGGCACCCTGGAACCCTAGCGGATCATTTCCTCCTAGCGAAGGCCCGAATCTTGCGATATAATATATTCCAACTAGTACGCCATGAAATCGCCCCAGCATAAAGACTGGATTCTCTGGATCATCGCCATGACCACCCTCGTTGGCATTGTCTACGCATGGGTGGATATCGGCTTCCGCAAGAGTGCCTATATCGAGGAGACCGAAACATACAACGGCGTCGTGAAGTATGAAGTCGTTGAGCAAGACAGTGCGCTGGCTTCCGTCAAAGATGAGCACAACCCCTTTACCCATCTGAATGACCTCAACTATTTCGGGGACATCAAAATCATGCCGCGCGTGGGGGCGGTAAAAGATCTGGATGACACCACGTTGAGAGAAATGGCGAAGTATCTCCAGACGGACTTTATCAGCCTGCGGCGAACGTCCATCACCAATCATGGATTGAAGTACCTGCAGTATATAAAAGACCTATCGATCATCGATTTGTCGGGAACCCGAATTTCGGATGACGGAATGGTCTATCTTCCAGCCATCAAAAAGCTCCAGGGCCTGAATCTTCTGGAGACGAGCATCAGTGGAAAAGGGATCCATCACCTCCGTGAATGCGAGGGCCTCAACTGGTTGGCCTTATCCAGCTTTGCCCTGCAAAACGGAGCCTTGGAGGAGTTGACCCAAATGCCTTCGCTCACGGGCTTACTGTTGGAGGCACAGGACATGGAAGATCAACAGTTCCAATTGATTGCTACGCTGAGCCAACTGGTGTCCCTGCATCTCGCAAAATCGAATCGTTTAACCAATATGGGGCTGTCTCATATTTCGCGGATGCCCAATCTTAGGCATTTGTACATCGGCCCGGGAAATTATGATAACCGGGGCCTGTTCACGATTTCACGCATGCAGAAGCTCGAAACCCTCTTTGTTGAAGCGGGTGCGAACGTAGATGACGAGGCCCTCGAACATATCGCGGGAATGCGCAACCTGGTGAACGCCTATGTAACCGGACCGGGCATCAGCACGGTGTACGACATCACCACCTCACCCCGGTGATTTCAGGGTCCGCCGCAGTTGATGATCCATTCCAGGTACGCGGGGTTCCCCTCCTGGATCGGCAAGGCCAGCACACAGGGACACTCGTACGCGTGCAACTCTTTCACCCGGGCAATCAAGGGGCCCACTTGGTCGGAACGAGTCTTGGCAATGAGCACCACCTCCTGCGCCTCGCAGACCTGGCCCTCCCAGCGATAGATCGACTGCATGCCGTCCACGATATTTACACAGGCGGCGAATTCTTCTTCCACGAGGGCTTTTCCGATGGCGTGGGCCTCTTCGGCGGTCCCCGTGGTCATGTAGATGAAGCTTGCGTTCATGATTTGACATAAAATGAATTAATCCACATAACCTGAGTATGCAAGATCAACCATTACGCACAACGGTCGTCGGCAGTTATCCCTTACCCGGCTGGCTTGAATTTTCCGCTCAGCACCTGGATCAATTTGGGGCTTCCGACATCACGGAAATGCAGGATGACGCGGTGGTTAACGCGATCCACGATCAAGTTACCGCGGGACTTGATGTTATCACCGATGGCGAGCAGACCCGCTTCGATTTCAACCTTTCTTTCTATGGCTTTCTACGAGGACTGGACATGGAGGACCGCGCACCACGGATGTGGGGCCCTCCCGCACACGACCAACGCGGGAAACACAAAATCATCGATATTCTCAGTGCTCCAGATGGATTTGGTGCCGTCGAGGAGTTTCAGCGCCTGCAACGACTCGCCCCCGCAGGACCGGTGTTGAAAGCAAGCGTTCCAGGGCCGTATACCCTGAGTGGGCGGTTGCTCCCCAACGCGACCTATGCCGATCGGTATGCCATCACCGAAGCGCTGCTTCCCCTGGTGCGGAAGGAATTGGAAGACCTGGTAAAGGCCGGGTGTAAGGAAATTACCGTCGATGAACCTTCCATGAGTTGTTATGCCCATCGAGCGGATCCCCTTCGCTTTGTGGACATCTTCAACCGGACCGTCGAGCCCATTGTTGGGAAATGTCGATTGTCCACGCATCTGTGTTTCGGCAATTTCAAGGGGCATGCTGTCGGATTGCGCAAGTATGCACCCATGTTTCCCGCGTTCCTGGACATGCATGTAGACGAAATTCACGTGGAGATGGCGGGTCGCGAGTTTGCGGAGTTGGAAATTCTTGAGCAGATTACCCAGACCAAAAATGCCGCGGTGGGCATCATCGACGTGAAAAGTTATTATATCGAAAGCGTGGCGGATGTCGTTGAGCGGATCAAACGCTGCCTTGCATTCGCTCCCGCTGAGCGTCTCTCCCTTGCCCCGGATTGTGGATTGAGCCAGACCGCGCGCTGGGCGGCGAAAGAGAAGTTGCGGAACATGGTGGAGGGCACGCACCTTGTCCGAAAAGAGTTGGGCCTGTGAACCGAGCGTTCCGGAAAGGTGCCGACCTGCTGAATGATATCCAGGCGGCACGCGAACTCCGGGAGCAATTCCACATCTGGTGGCTTGGTCAAAGCGGTTTCCTGGTTCAATGGCAGGACCGACACCTGCTTATCGACCCGTACCTTTCGGATTCGCTGACCCGAAAGTATGCGGATACGGATAAGCCACATGTGCGCATCACCGAGCAGGTTGTCGAACCGGCTAAGCTCGATTTTATCAACGTGGTCAGCTCTAGTCACAACCATACCGACCACCTCGATGTGGAAACCCTGAGACCCTTGATGCAGGTCAATGAGGCCATGCCGGTTATTGTACCTTCGGCGAACCAGGCCTTTGCTTCAGATCGCCTGCAGGTTCCCCCGGGGCGATTGACACCCATCGACGCCGGCCAGTCGATCGAAGCCGGTGTGTTTACGATCCATGCTCTACCGGCCGCTCATAACAAACTCGAGCGGGATGAGCAGGGTCGCTACAAATACCTCGGTTATGTATTTACCTTCGGTGAATTCGCCATCTATCATAGCGGGGACACCCTGCTGTACGACGGGTTGGCTGAACGCCTCAAGCACTTTAACCTCGATGTTGCCATGCTACCCATCAATGGCAACCTGCCGGAACGCCGCGTCGCCGGCAACCTGAACGGCCACGAAGCAGCCGAACTTGCCGAAGAAATCGCGGCGGGGGTGGTCATTCCCTGCCATTTTGACATGTTTGCGTTCAACACCGTTTCACCGGAAAGCTTCCAGGAGGAATGCGAAGCCCTTGGACAGCGATATGCCATCATGCAGGTCGGGGAGCGCTGGAGCAGTTGAAACCCTTCGGGTATAGCGGTCCACCAACGTATTTATGCCGATATGGGGCGTTTTTGTGTAAAATTATGAAAATTATCACAATAATGTTCCCAAACAACCGTTATGCCTGATGAGAACGAGATAGATGCCCCTGAAAAGCTGTGGCTGGATCAGTACAGAAGCGGCGATGTGGACGCCCTGGGCAAGTTGGTCGAGCACTACAGGCGACCGCTCTTTGGGTTTATCCTGCGAATGATTGAGAACAATGGTGACGCTGAAGAGATATTTCAAGAGGTGTGGTTCAAGGCGATTCGAAGCTTCGACAGCTACAAGGATCAAAAATTCCTCAGCTGGATGTTCCGGATCACCCACAACCACATTATTGATCGCGCCCGCAAGAAAAAGCCCGTCGCCACCATTCACAGCCAGGTCGAAGGAGAAATGGGCATCGAGGACCGGACTGCAGCAGCAGGGCTGGATCCGGTTCGCATTGCCGAGGGGCACGAACTGGGTCAGCGTATTCGCGCAGCGGTGGATCGCTTGCCGGCAGAACAGCGGGAAGTTTTTCTCTTTCGGACCGAGGGGCAATTGCCCTTCAAGGAAATCGCGGTGGTCATGGAATGCTCCATCAACACCGCCCTTGGCCGAATGCAATATGCACTCAATCATTTGCGCGAGGACTTGAAAGAAGACTATGAAGACTTTAATGACAGGAAATTGTTATGAACCACGAACAACTTGAACAATACATATTGCTGCGTCAAAGCGGCGAACTGGGTGAGCGGGAGCAACGCGAGTTGGATGCGCACCTGTCGAGCGATGCGGATGCTCAACAATTGGCAGCAGACTACGATGCCATCATTCAGGCGGCCTCCCTCAGTCCGGAGGATCTTCAGGTGAGCGAGTTAACTATCGAGCGAATCAAGGAAGCCGCCCGTGCCGGTACCCCGGCGGGGCGGACAAGGGCTTCCGTCAACTTTACACCCATGCTGGCCCTCGCCGCGGCGATCACCCTGCTTCTTGCGGTCGGTGTAGCCATACTTCAACAAAGGGGTCTGCCCGATACGTCGGTCGTGGCTGAAATGCCACCCCTACCTGTTTTCGAAGATCCGGTAATCGAACTGGCCGCATTGGTGAGCGACGAAATTGACCAGGAATTCAGCGTGCTCGAAGCGAAGATATCCCAAGTCAGCGACGAGCTCTTTGGGGATAATTTCTGGGGCGAACCGATTTCGGACGACCTGGATAATATGGCCGCCGAACTGTTGGAATTGGAATCCCAGATATGAAATTCCATCCTCGCTACATCCTGCTCCTTGGGAGTTTTTTCATTGCGGGAACGCTCGTTGCCCAGGACGAAGCCCCCAAGCCGCATCTCAATAAGGCCCCCAAGAAGTTCCCCAAAGATCCCCCGAAGCACCCCCCAAAGCCCCGCCCCGGTCCCGGCATTCGGCCTGGGAGTGGTGAACATGGGTCGACTTTTCATGTTCCCGGCGACGGCCAGAACAAGGGGCGCCGCCCCCTCGATGCGTACATGAATCGCCTGAAAGAGCATGATCCAGCAGCTTTCCGGGACCTGCAACGGCTGAAGAATGAGGATCCTGCCGCTTTCCGGGACCGGTTGGGACAACGCCTTAACCAGGGCCGCTTCACGGATCGTTTTAAGGATTTTCCGGAAGTCGGGGAAATGATGGATCGACTCCCTGAAGACCGGCGAAGGAAAATGATGCGACACTTCATGGCGCGCAATGGCCCCGGCCCCGACGATCAACCCAGCGTCGAGACGGGGGAGGCCAGGCGGAAAAGCCGGGAAGACATGCACGGAAGACTCTTAAAGCTTGGTGAGGCTTATCGCGCGGCCGGAAGCGATGCCGACCGCGAGGGCGTACGTGGACAGGTCGAACAATATGTCACCGAGATATTTGAAGCCCGGCAGAAGGAACGCCGCAAGCATATCGACCGCATGCGCGAGGACCTGGGTAAACTTGAACAGATAATGGGCAACGATGAGGCGAAACGTAGCGAGATGCTTCAACGTCGGGTGGAGGAACTGATTGCCCGCTACGCAAATGCCCCGCAAAAACCGCAGTAAGTGTTCTCCGCGTGCGAACCCAGGCAAGCTAGGCATACAGGGATATGCCGCCCGCGCTTGAAACCAGCGCGACGTTGGGCAATTCCGAAGTAAACTCGTTGGTTCGATTCATGAAAGCCACCTCCTGGCCTTCGACCGGT
>JAPYUI010000295.1 GCA_029936175.1 Kiritimatiellia bacterium | reverse complement strand
GGACTCATTATGCAATGTAAATCGATTGATGATTTCATGGTTAATTTGTCATGATCGGCTGGTGAAAACGTCCACGTTATGACCGATCTGAACCATGCCATCCGCGAGCATTTTGGATTCGAGGCCTTCCTCGAGGGGCAGGAGGAAGCCATTGCCGAGGTCGTCGACAAGAACCGGGATGTCCTGCTCATCATGCCCACCGGTTCCGGCAAGTCCCTCTGCTACCAACTGCCCGCGCTCCTGCTGGATGGGATTACCCTGGTGATTTCTCCGCTGATCGCCCTGATGAAGGACCAGGTCGACGCGCTGGTCGCCCGCAGACTCAAGGCGACTTTTATCAACTCCTCCCTCAGCCAGGATGAAATGAGCGAGCGCTTCACGGATATCAAGGCCGGTCGGTACGACCTGGTCTACATTGCGCCGGAACGCTTTCGTAACCAGGGCTTTCGCAGGTTGTTGGGGACCATGCAGGTTGCCATGATTGCGGTGGATGAGGCCCACTGCATCAGCCAGTGGGGTCACGATTTTCGGCCCGATTACCTCCGGATGCAGCAAGTCATTGCAGATTTCCCTGCCGCCCGGGTCATGGCCATGACCGCTACCGCCACGCCGGAAGTCCGTGAAGACATCGAGAAAAACCTCGGCCTCGGCAAAGACGGGCGCGACCCGGCATCGGTATTCGTATTCGGCTTCGCCCGGCCCAACCTGAAGATCAAGGTCACCCGTGCGGGGTCGCATCGCATGAAGCTCGATCACGTCCTGGCCGCGATTAAACGCTACCATACGGGGATCATATATTGTTCCACCCGGAAACAGGTGGAGAAGGTCTACCAGTTGCTGAAAAACAACGAACTGGATGTGGGCAGGTACCACGGGGGATTGGCGGATACCGAGCGGGACACCATGCAGCATGATTTTATAACCAAGGTCATTCCTATCGTGGTGGCCACGAATGCCTTCGGCATGGGGATCGACCGCGACGATGTACGCTTTATCATTCACTGGGATGTCCCGGGCAGCATGGAAGCCTACTACCAGGAAATCGGGCGCGCCGGCCGCGACGGCGAGGATGCCTGGTGTGAACTGCTCTACAATTACGCCGATGTACGCACCCAGGAGTTCTTCATGGAAGGCGCCAACCCCACGCGTAAAACGGTGGAAGAACTCTGGAAGGTAATCAAAGAGGCGTGCAAGGATGGGGCCCAAACGTTGCCGATTGCCGAATGGACCTTAGCCATAGACAGCACGAAAAACGAAATGGCGGTGCAAACTGCCATGTATACCCTTGAGCGCGCGGGATTGATTACGCGGAGGAACGAGCCCGGCAAACGCAGTTCCTCCATCGCCCTCGAATCCGAATCCACCACTTCAGCATTAACCGAGCAACTGGAAAGACTCGAACAAAAGCGCGGTCGAGATCGCGCACGCCTCGACCGGGTGCTGGATTACGTGGACACCCGAAGGTGTCGACACAGCTCCATCCTGGAGTATTTCGGCGAGCCCGGAATGGCCGCCGCCTGCGAGGTCTGCGACAACTGTGTCCGCTTGAGCGACCAGGCGGTCCGGGAGCCCTCCGGGGAGGAGTGGGTGATCATCCAAAAAATCCTCAGCGGCCTCGGGCGACACACTTTTCGATTTGGGCGGGCCCGGATCTGCCAGATGCTGGTCGGATCCCGGGCCAGGCAAGTCCTCGACACGGGGCTGGACCAGAGCAAAAGCTACGGACAGCTCGCGGGATATACGGAACCCTTCATCCGCCAGGTCCTGGACGAGCTGATCCGGGAGCGCTGCGTCGAGGTCTCCACCGGCGACTACCCCGTGCTCGGCCTGAGCGATCACGGCAAGGAGGTCATGTGGCAAAGGCAAACGGTCGCGATCGAGTGGCCCCCGACACCTGGGACCCGGGCACGTAGCAATAAAAGCGGGATCGCGGAGGCCCCGGCCGACCCCGTTTTATTTGATGCATTAAAACAGTGGCGCAACCAGCTGGCCCGCGCGCGGGGGATTCCCCCCTACCTGGTCCTCGCGGACAAAAGCCTGCGGGCCATCGCGGCCAATCCCCCGGCCGACCCGGAAGCCCTGGCGGAGATCTGGGGCATCGGCCCGAGCAAGGTGAAGCAATTCGGCGAGGCCCTGCTGCTTCTGGTCCAGGAACATGAGGCCTGAGCACCGCAGCGGTGTCCCTACTTCCCCTGCAGCTTGGCCCAGGTATCCCGCAGGGTGACCGTGCGGTTGAACACCAGGCGGCCTGGGGTCGAGTCGCTGTCCACGCAAAAATAGCCCAGGCGCTCAAATTGCACCGTCGTGCCCACGGCCGACCCGGCCAGTCCCGGCTCAACCTTTGCCTCGATGGTGCGCAGGGAATCCGGATTGAGGAATTCCGCGAAGTCCTTCTCCTTGTCCCCGGTCGGCTGCTCGACCGTGAAGAGGCGGTCGTATAGTCGGACCTCGACATCCAGGGCGTGCACCGAGGACACCCAGTGCAGGGTGGACTTCACCTTGCGCCCATCCGGCGTGCCGCCGCCGCGGGAGGCGGGATCCCAACTGCACCGCAATTCAACCACCTCGCCCGCCTCGTCCTTGATCACCTCGTCACAGGTGATGTAGCAGGCCGCCCGCAGGCGCACTTCCCGCCCTGGTGAGAGGCGGAAAAACTTCTTCGGGGGTTCCTCCATGAAATCCTCCCGTTCAATGTAGAGCTCGCGGGAAAAGGGCACTTCGCGCGTCCCGGCGGCTTCATCACCGGGATTGTTTGCCGCGGGGAAGCTTTCCTCCTCCCCTTCCGGGTAATTGGTGATCACCACCTTCAGCGGGTCCAGGACCCCCATCACCCGGGCCGCGCCTTCATTCAGCACTTCGCGGATGTGGAATTCCAGGAGACTCATGTCGGTCAGGCTGTTGAACTTGGTCACTCCCACAGTCTCGCAGAGCTTCCGGATGGCCGCGGGCGGATAGCCCCGGCGGCGCATGCCGCACAGGGTCGGCATACGGGGATCATCCCAGCCATTCACCAGTTTTTCCTCCACCATCTGGAGCAGTAGGCGCTTGCTCATGACCGTGTAGGTGAGATTCAAACGGGCAAACTCAATCTGGCGGGGCGTACTCGGCGTACGTACCTTGCTGATGAACCACTCGTAGAGGGGTCGATGCACCTCAAATTCCAGGGTACACAGGCTGTGGGTGATATGCTCGATCGCATCCGAGAGGGGATGGGTAAAATCGTACATGGGATAGATGCACCACTGGTCCCCCGTGTTGTGATGCTCCGCGTGCTTGATGCGGTATATCACCGGGTCCCGGAGGTGCAGGTTCGGCGATGCCATGTCAATCTTTGCCCGGAGCACATGCGTGCCATCGGCAAAGTCCCCATCCTTCATCCGCTGGAACAGGTTGAGGTTCTCGTCGACGGGACGATTTCGGGAGGGACTTTCCTTTCCCGCCGCCGTCGGCAAGCCCCGGTATTCCTTGAAGGCTTCCGTGTCCAGCGAGCAAACATAGGCCAGTCCCTGCTCGATCAATTCCACCGCCCATGCGTACAGTT
>JAPYUI010000074.1:18329-20018 GCA_029936175.1 Kiritimatiellia bacterium | reverse complement strand
AAGTGAATGGAAAGTCCATGCGCAGCCTCATGTTCCTGTCCACCCTGCCCCCCGAGGAACTGAAACGGCGACTCATCGACACCCGGATCCACCCGGCCGGCTGGCGCAAGGAGCGTATTCCCATCCGCCTGGAATCCAGCAGCGGTGGCTCGGTGGAAACGTTTACCCGGCACGATGGCTACGCGATACTCAACATCAGCTACGACCCCAAGGCCCGTACCTCCACCGCCCTGTTAACCACCGAGGAGGGTTGAACCCGTGGGAATTGCACGCAGGCCCGGGGACGCTCCCCATGGACTTCCCCTCGAGAACATGTTATCCTCCGGCCAATCAGGAGGCCATGCACATGCTGACGATTCGAGTAGATAACGGGAAAAAGAGCCGCACATACCAGTTGGACCACGACCAGATCCTGATCGGGTTCCGCTCCGGGGTACACCTGGTCCTGCCCACCTTTGAAGAGGACAGTGGCGAGCTGCGCGTGGATTATGATGACCAGTCCGGCTACACCGTTCGCCCCCAGTTCAACCCCGGCTATTTCTCGCTCAACGACGAGCCGCTTACCAAGCTCGAGCCGCTCAGCATGAAGGACACCATCACCTGCGGGCCCTATACCTTGGTGATCGAGGACATGGAGCTGGAGGACGAGCCGGCCACCCGGGCCTTTGATGAGGAGGTCGCATCCCCGCAACAACAGGGACGGAAACCGGGCAAGCCCAGCGGCAACATGCCCACCGCCGGTGAATACCTGAAACTCTTCTTCGGTCCCATCGCCCCGTACCTGGAGGATGATGAGGTCTCGGAGATCATGATTAACGGGCCGAAGCAGATATACATTGAGCGCAAGGGCAAACTGGAACGCCTGTCGGAATGCTTTGACAATGAAGCCGCCCTGATTGCGGCGGTCAAGAACGTTGCCAAGTACATCGGCCGCATGTTCGACCAGCAAAATCCGCAGCTCGACGCCCGCCTGCCCGATGGCTCCCGGGTGCACGCGGTCATTCCACCCATGGCACGCGCCGGCACCGTGGTCGCCATCCGGAAATTCGCCAAGGAAGCCCTGACGATCGAAAAGCTGATCGGGTTCGGAAGCCTGAATGAGAGCGCCGCCGCCTTCATCGATGTCACCGTCCGCGCACACAAGAACATCATCGTATCCGGGGCCACGTCGTCCGGGAAAACGTCCGTGTTGAATGTGCTCAGCGGTTGTATCCCGGCCGACGAGCGTATCCTCGTCATCGAGGATTCAAGCGAGCTCCAGCTCCAGCAGCCCCATGCGGTGTACTTCGAAACCCGGAAACCCGATGAACGGGGAAAGGGGGAAGTGACTATTCGCGACCTGGTGCATTCATCCTTGCGCCTGCGCCCCGACCGGCTGGTCATCGGGGAAATTCGCGGGGGAGAAGCACTGGACCTGCTGCAGGCCCTGAACACGGGTCACGCCGGTAGCATGTCGACCATCCACGCCAATGGACCGACCGAATGCCTGCGACGCCTGGAGACCTGCGCCCTGCTCAGCGGCGTGGACATGCCCCTTTCAGCCCTTCGCGCCCAGGTCGCATCCGCTGTCGACATGGTGGTGCATACCGCCCGCCTGACGGATGGCTCACGGAAGGTCACCCATATCAGCGAGGTCCTGGACCTGGTCGATGGTGATTTCGTCACCCAGGATATCATCCGCTACGAAAT
>JAPYUI010000074.1:15694-18229 GCA_029936175.1 Kiritimatiellia bacterium | reverse complement strand
GTGGTGGACCGAACAACGATCCTGATGATCGCGGGCATGCTGATCGTGCTTGCATACTTTGGCTTCAGCCTGTTCGGAAGCCATCTCCGGGAGCGCCTCCTGCACGACGACAAACCCAACCTGGAGCAAGCGGGCACGCGCGTTCAGACCGAGCCTGCCGTTCCCCGTGAGCAGCCACCCCTGACCAACGGGACGACCCGGGCCGCAGAGGGCATTCCCGATCCCACGGGGCCCCTCCCCGAATGAGTGAAGCTATTCCGGCTCGGCGGGCGGACCTGCTACGCCGGGGTCCGTAGCGGGACCGAAGCCATTCCTGTCAGCGTCCTTGGGTTCAACTTCCTTTTCGCCCCAGCCCTGTTCGGCCGGCGCATCCTTATCCTTGGGCTGGGCATATTCATTCTGCGCCCAAAAAAACAACAGGACCGCAAGGGCGATAATCACCAGGGGAACCACGACATAGGCCCCTGGATTCTCAGCAACGGTTCTCCACAGCCCCGGCCGGGGCAGCTCCCGGCCTGCGCCACCTTTCACCGCAGGACCCCCTCCGCCCGAGCCGGCCGGTAGAAAAGCATGGGCCGCGGCGGTTTGCATGGTTTCCTCCGTACCTTCCTTCATCATTTGCCGAAAACGGAGCTCACCCACGGTCACCTCGTCCTCATCACCTTCATCTCCTTCATCTCCGAAAGGAACCAGGGGGGCCGGTTCCGCATCAAAGCATGCATGCGGCAACACGCGTATAAGGGCGACGGTTATATTATCCTTACCCCCCGCCCGGTTCGCGGCTTCGACCAACAATGCACACGCCTTATCCAGTTCCTGGCGTGGACGGTTGAGCACGAGGGCAATCATATCGTCGGAAATCATGCCGTTCAGGCCATCTGAGCAGATCAGGAAGAGGTCCTCCGGTTGGACATCCAACCAGGTTTCCTCGACTGAAAGATCCATGTGCACCCCGATCGCGCGGGTGATCACGTTCTTCATCGAGGGGTGGTACTGGCCCCGCCGGGCCATCTCGGACTCGTTTTCCGCTGAATGATCCACGGTAAGCTGCTCGAGTTCCCCCTCGCGCAATCGATATAAACGGCTGTCTCCGACATTCAAAACCCCTGCCTGGCGGGGTTGATTATAATCAAAGCTCAATACAACGGCAGTTGTCCCACAGGTGGAAAGATCGTGGTCATCGGCATAGGTCCGAATGTCCAGGCCCACCTGCTTCAAGGTACGTGCCAGGTATTTGCTCTTATACTTGAGCATATCCGCACCGCGGGCCTCCTTGAGTGCGTCACCAAAATGCTTGACGGCTTCGACCACCTTCCCGCTGGCGATCTCTCCTGCATCACCCCCCCCCATTCCGTCAGCAACGCAGAACACCCCGACATCTGGAAGGATCACCTCAGCGTCTTCATTGTTTTTCCGCACGCGGCCCATATCACTCAGGGATGCGGATGTTAGATACGGATAATTCATGCTGACGCGAAGCTCCCTGACTTTACACGATCGTGCGCTTCCGGTCGACTCAACATTGCCAGCAGTTGATCGCCCGGGCTGGACGCATTCAGCAGGTTCAAGGCCCCCTCGGGGCCGGCTTTCACCTCCGAGGATTTAATGAGGGCATCGACGCGCTGCTTTAGCTTGGCCTGCCGGGCTCGGACCTCCGGGGAGTTTTCCCGGATAGCTGAGGTTGAGAGCACGGTCGAGTTGATCTGCCGGTCAATGGTTGAGATATCACCGCTACCCTCCCTGGCAATGGCAGCCAACCGGGCTTGCAAGTTGTCCAGGTAGTCCAAGGTCATCCGTTCCATCCGCTGCTGAAAATTTTTGCAGTCAGCAAGAAGTTCAACCTGGCTGTTGATAAAGCGAACCGGAACTGTTGGATTTTCCCGTTCCAGGAAACTTTGCACCTCCCGGTACGCGGTATCCGCCTCCTCAAAATTCGAGGCATCAACGGTCGAGATGCTGGGCAAGTCCAACTTGCTCAACTGGCCGACCGTTGTCATGTATTGCATAGTCGCTCGATATTTTTTGCGCGTGGAATCCAGGGCCTCGGGCGACCAGCCCAACTCCGTTGCCTTTCCGAATTCCGGCAGTCGATCCAACAAGGCCAGAGCGGCATATGCTTCTGCGTACTGCTTTGCCGTGAGCATCGTTTCCATCTCCTGCTCCCATATTTGTGCAAAGGCACGGAACTTCGGAATCAGCTCATGTTGCAACGCGGGCCATGAACCCACGCCCTGGCAGATGCCCATCCCCACCCTGATGTCCGATCGCAGCTGCTTCAGGTCCTTCAGGTAGGTCTCCATGTCCCCGCCCTGGATCGAAAGACTGCTTATCCCGGATTTAACCCTCATCTCCCTGGCCAGGCAACCTTCCTCTTGTTTTCCCTGGAGCATCCTGATTCCCAGGAAGGTGCCTGCGGCCAACAACACAAGCACCAGGATAATGCTCATCACGAGCAGCACGTTGTTGCTCTTGGCAGGCTTTGCTCCCCGTTCCTGCTTGAACTTGGGTACCGGCGGAGGGGCCTGCGCGGCATGA
>JAPYUI010000074.1:13552-15594 GCA_029936175.1 Kiritimatiellia bacterium | reverse complement strand
CGGCGCTTGTCGTTGGGCTCCAGGGCCTTCTTCACGATGCGCATTAACTTGCGGTCATTCCTGAAAACAGGTGCATCAAATTCCGGGAGCGTCGCGTTTATCGATCGCTTGTAAAACACCGCCTCCGGAGGGCCCGTCGATTTCGACAGCCTGGGAAAGGGAGGTCTGCCGGTGAGCGCCTCGTAAATCGATACCCCCAGGGAATAGACATCGGAACCCGGCGTGCCCTTGAAATTATTTCGGGTGGCGAATTCCGGGGCCATGTAATCCAGGGTGCCGGGTGCACCCGCTTTGGTCATGGTACTCGCGGAGTCACGTGCAATGCCCAGGTCGAGCAGCATCGCTTGACCCGGCGAACCGCAGGGCGCATAAAGGTTGGCCGGCTTGATATCACGGTGAAGCACTCCATCCGCGTGCAGGTGAGCCAGACCCTGCAGATAACTCCGGGCCAGGGCCATCGACTCCCGCGGTGGCAGGCCTTCCCCGCCATCCGAGTGCCTCCGTGCATGCCGAATCCGGTCCCGCAAGGTACTTCCCGGCATGCCGGGTAAAAAATCCATAACCAGGAACAGGGCGGCCTCGCCATCGATCGAGTCTTCAATCAATTCCAGACAAGGGACAATGTTCGGATGCGGATACGCCTGCATTAACTCCGCTTCACGCCGAAACCGCTTGGCGTTTCGCGAGTTCAACAACTCCTTAATCGCGAATTCCTCCTCGTAATTGACGGCCAGCCGGGCCTTATACACCCGGCCGAATCCGCCTTCTCCAAGCACGCCAATCAATTGATAGAGATTGCTCTCGCCCTGCACGCGTTTATAATCGATGCGTCCCAGAGCCCGCTGCATCTCCGCAAAGGTTTTGTAGCGCCGCTTTCGGTCAGGACTCAGGCTTTTGCGCAGGAACTCGTTAAACCCGTTGAGCACATAATTAAGCTCAACGATCTTTTCGGACACGCGTTTGTCGACCGAGCGGTTGGATTTCAACCAACGCGAGAGCGAAAACGTTGAGTGCTTGTAGTCGGTCCAGAAGTTCATGAAGTCGAACTCCCTGCACTCCTTCAGTTCGGGGTACGGCAATGTACCGGTCAGCGCTTCAAATATACATACCCCGAGACTGTATACATCCGATTGCTCATCGCCCCGAAAATCATCCAGCTTGACGAAGTCGGGAGCCATGTACACCAGTGTTCCACGAAATCCCCCCAGGGAGGATTCGCTGTCCGCCTGGCGCGCAACCCCGAAGTCAATCAGCTTCGCTTCCCTCTCGTTAATGATGAAGATGTTGGTCGGCTTGACATCCCGGTGGACAACCCCCTCCTTCTGGGCAAACTGGAAACCTTCAATGCATTGGTAAAAGATGTCCCTTACATGGTCCCATGCAAGGCCGACCTGTGCCCCGGATTGCTGAATTGCCTCCCTCAGTGTCACCCCATCGAGATACTCCATGACGATACAGGGGCGTTCCTCGAAGCTGTCATCCAGAAAGTGGTCGAGAACACGGACAATATTCTGGTGCTGGAGACGGCCGGAAAACGCGGCATGACGATCGAAGTAGTGATCTTCCACGACCATGCGCTTGAGCGCGACCAACTGGCCCGACTCAAGGGTTTCCGTCGTGTCGCCTACATAGCGGGCTTTATAGACCGAACCTTGCGCCCCCCGGTCAATCTCCTCGAGAATCTCATACTCCCCGATGCTATGCTTGCCGGGTTCTTCCATCGGCTACCGCTCGCTGGTCACAGGGGATGAGAGAGGTGGATACCCACCGATGGGTTCAACCTTGGAAGACTCCGGCGGCACAGGTTCATCCGGTGCGGGCTCAAGCGGGACGGGTGCATCCGGAGAGGGAACGAGCCCCGGTGAGCTACCCGGATCCACGATGTTCGTCGAAGCCCAATCCGCCCGGTCGGTTATCTTCCCGGGCGCCTGGCGGTCGAGCTCCGCCGGGGCCAGGGGACTCGACACGTCGGAAAGCTCGTTGGAATCCTGCCCGGGAGACAGGCCTCCGGGTTCTCCCGGGATCACGTCAATGGACCCTTC